>JAHJQI010000065.1 GCA_018819265.1 Alphaproteobacteria bacterium | reverse complement strand
GTACCGCCCGACCTGCAGATCGGTGATGTGGCGACCTGACATTCGCTTGTGCCCCCCGCGGGGGGCACAAGCGAATCACTCGCCATCCCAACCTGTCATCCTAGTTGTCGTCAGGCGTTCATCCTAAATGACGTCGCGCAACCATGCGCCGTTCGCGTTCGATGATCTCGGCCTCGACGAGCCGCAGCAGATAACGTGGATAGTCGACGCCTTCGCCGGCGCAAGCCCGCGCGATCTTGTCATACTCGCGCAGGATGGTCGGCAGCTTGAGCGCCTTCAGATGGTGGGACAGCAGAACTTGCGGCGTGTCACTCATGCTTCCGCTCCTTCGAGCAGATCCATGTAGGATCGCGCTGACGTCGTCGCGACCGTGGCCTTCGGCAGGTAGGGATAGATCGTCATATCCAGCCGCGGTGGCCGCCGCTCTAGGCGGCACAGCACCAGATGCTTGATCGCATCGACACCGACCGCACCGCGCGCGATGGCTTCGCGGACGGCCGTCGCCACGTCCCCGATCGCAAACGTCTCCATCAGGCGCAAGACCTGTACGTACTCGCGTTTGCCCGGCTTGCCCATCCGTGCCTCAAGCAGGCGGCGGAGCGTAGCGAACTCCTCGGGCAGCTGCCAATCAGCCAACGGCGCGGCCTGGTCGAGTGCGTTGATCTTGCGCTCGATCAGCGCGAGGTAATGCAGGGGATCGAAGACGAAGTCCTCGCGCTCGTAGGATCGCGGATGGCGGGAGATGATCTCGGTGCCGCAAGAGATGACCACCTCATGCACGTAGCCGCGCACGAACACTTGCGCGTGCCCGAAGCTGGTGGGCACCGAGTAATCATTGAGCCGGTAGCGCACCAGCGACAGCGACGACACGCGCGTGCTCACCTTCTCGCAGGCGTCATAGGGCGGCGGCAGCGGCTTCTGGAGGGCTGCCAGATCGCGCACCAGACGCTCGCCGATCGTCTCCGTCTCGCCCCGCAGGCGCTCACCCAACCGCTTGCGGCAACACTCCGCAAGGTGGGCGTTCAGCGCCGCGAAGCTGTCGAACACCGGCACCGGCACCATGAAGTTCCGTCGTGCGTAGCCGACGAGCCCCTCGACCTTGCCCTTGTCGTTGCCCTTCGCCGGCCGGCCGAAGCGGTCCAGGAACAGGTAGTGCGACTGCAGCTCCGTGAACACGCCGGTCCGCACCCGCTTGCCGTCGCCGAGAATCTTGGCCACCGCGATCCTAGTGTTGTCATAGAGGATCGACTGCGGCACGCCGCCGAAAAAGTTGAACGCCTGTACGTGCCCATCGCAGAACGCCTCCGTCGTCTCGGCCGGATAGGCAACCACGAAGTTGGCGTCCGAATGCGGTAGATCGAACGCGAAGTAGTGGATCTTGCGCTCGACGCCACCGATGATGGCCAAGGCTTCGCCGAAGTCGGCCTGCGCATGCCCCGGTGGATGCACCAGCGGCACGAACATCTCACGCGCCCGCTGCTGGCAGCCGGCCACGTAGTCCTTCACGATGGTGATCTTGCCCGTGAAGCCGTGCTCGTCGCGCAGTCGCTCGAAGATCCGCTTCGCTGTGTGCTGCTGCTTCTTCGGCCGGCTTTTGTCATCGGCCAGGATCTTGTCGATGATCGCGATGAAGGGATCGAGCTTCGGCCGCACCGGTGGCTTCGTGCGCACGTACCCTTGTGGCACCGCATGCGTCATCATCTTGGTCACGGTTCTCGGATCGATCCCGAACCGCCGTGCCGCCGCACGTTTGCTCAGACCCTCGATCTGAACCGCACGCCGGACCCGCAAATAGTCGTCCACGTCCTTCATCCCCTGCCCCCGGACCGAACGCGGCACAAGGGCTTCAGTTGCCGGATTTTTACTCCGGCGCGACCGACCGACTCGGCCACTTCACTGAGGGATTTTGTCTCCGGCGCTTACACGCCTGTCTCCTGCGATGAACAGCGGCGCTCAGGTTAGAGTGCTAGGCGGAGCTGATCGGGTAAATGCGCGCACCAGCGTTAATGGCGCGCGCCTAGCGTTCGAGGTCTTTGCCGGGCTTGTGGTCTTTGCCATGGTCCTTGCGATCCGTTTCCTGCTTGGCCGTCTTGTTGAGGGCCTTGGCAAAGCTGTCCGAAGTCTTCCCGCCCAACTTGCCTTCGTTTGTCTTGCGATCTTTCGTCCAGCCTTCGAGCTTTGCCTGCGTCAGGCGATGCGTCTGGTCGCGCTCGATCTCTCGCTGCTGGCGTTCGATGTCCGCAAAATTGTCCTCCTGCTGGTGGCGCTCCCTCAGCTGGCCGAGATGCTGCGACCGCTTTTGCTTCTGGCCCGCGATTTCACTGGCGAACCGTTCCTTGATGAGGGCGGTAACGGCCTCGCCCGCCTTGTGGTAGCGCGCGGAAAACTTCTGCCGCTCGGTCTTGTGCTTTGCCGAAAGCGTCTTGCGCGCCGCCTCCTGCCGCCGCTTGGTGATCCCGGTAAAATCGAGAACGGCGGCGATGCGCATATAGAGGCGGCTCTGCCTGTTCTTGAGCTGCTGCCGTTCTTCGTGCTGGCGGTCCCTCAGCTGCTCGCGCATGGGCCCATATTTGCGGCGCACCTTCTTTACCGCCGCGCGCAGCTTGATATTTTGCTCGGCGCGCATCCGGGCCATTCGCGCCCGGTAGACCAGCGATGTGTTCCGCTCCTGCCCGGTGCGCTCCCGGCGCTCGCGGGCAAGACGCTGCTCAAGGGCGGCGTCGGCAGCTGCCTGCTCTTTCTCGAACAACGCCCACAGGGCGATGGCGGGATTGGGTGAGCGCGCCGCTGCCTTTAGATTGATGTCGATGACGTGGGCATTGAACTCACGCCGTGTCCTGCCGAGATCGATGGAGGGGTAATCGATCACCCGTCCGCAGCCATTGATGCGCTGGCGGGATTCGGGGCGGCGGACATGGTCATCGATATGCTGGGCGCGCGGTCCTTCGTGGATGGTGGGTTTGCGGTCAACGCCCTGCGCCTCAAGCGTCCGGCGGTCGATCCGCACGGCATGGCCCGCCGCCTCAAGGGCTTCGTTGCAGGCGGCCTCCCACCGTTCACGGACCCAATCGACGGCCTTGGGGCCGGGCAGCTTCGCCTTCTCCCGGTCACGGGCGTTGTCGGACAGGCGCAGCACCCGGAAGCCGGTGTCGATATCGCGGTCGTGGATCGCGATATGGACGTGCGGGTTCATCTCGTCCTTGCCGCTCTGGTGGATGGCTGCATACCAGGGTATGCGCGCCCCGGTCAGGTCCACCATGAAGCTGGCGACGAGATCTTGGCGCTGCGCCTCACTCAGTTCGCGTGGCAGGGCAATCCTGAGCTTGTCGATGACGCGGGCATTTTTGCGTGAGAGCCGCTCCCGGCCATCCAGCCAGGTGCGGGCTTCACGATGCTCGTCCGGCATGTGCTGCGACAGGATTTCAGGGCAGGCTTCGGGGCGGCTGATGTAGCGGATATGGGCACCCGCCGTGCCCGCGTCGTGCGTGGTGCGACCGATACTTTTCAGGTTGCAGCTGTAGATCGCCATACGCACACACCCCCCCACGCGACACCGCCCGAAAGGTCCGCGCGAACCTTGCCGGCCTGCGCCATGCGGCCGGCTTCGCCGCCAGGCGAAACGGGATGCCTAGCGGCGGGGCTCCCGGCCCCAAGAGCGGCACCAAGCCCGTCCCGGCGCATGAGGGACTAGGCCTTGGAGCGGCTATGAGCGACACGGCCCGCAAGGAAATGAAGGGCCGTTGCCGGGGTGGCAGCGCCGGGGATGCAATCCCATCAGAGCTACGGCGCACCGGTGTTCGCGCAGCGAACCCAAAAGTACGCCCTCCACGACCTTGAGTTTTACATAATCGCCAGCAGGTTACAAATTTCGGCTCATATTTTGGTTACAGGGGTATGCCGGAACTCCGCAGCCAGCCTTCCTTAGCCGTCCTTAGACCGAGTCTGTCTGCTCTGTCCGCGCCTCCCTGATGCTGCCCTGCGGACTGCTGGAGCCGGCCCGCATCACTACCCCCGGTTGTCAACCACGTGCACGGAATGTCGTGGGCAGGTTTCCGATCCTCGCGCATTTTTGGCATCCGGCACGGAGGGCGAGAGCAATGCTCGATGACCTGCCACGGGGGGTACGCTCCCGCCGACTGAACGAGCAGCAGACCCCCTTGTCTGCGTGGCTCGATCCGGATGCGCTTGCCAAGAGCAATGCGCTGCGGTTTGGCCCCTCTAAAATCTTCCTCGGCGTCGTCGGCGGCACCGCCGCCGACGATAACGGCGAACGCTTCATGACGGGCGGCCACGCCATCGGTCTTGGCGATGACCGCCACGCTGTCCTGTGCGCCGGATCGCGGGCCGGTAAGGGCCGCTCCTGCCTGATCCCGACCCTCCTTGAATACAGGGGTAGTGTCCTCGCCCTCGACCCCAAGGGCGAGCTGGCCAACGTCACGGCGCGCAGGCGAGCGCAGCTCGGCCAGCGCGTCGCCATCGTCGACCCGTTTGGCGTTTGCGCGCCCCGCCTTGCGGCGCACAAGGCCCGCTTTAATCCCATGGCGATGCTGGACGTGGCCAGCCCCTCCCTGATCGCCGACGCGGGCCTTGTCGCCGATGCCGTGGTCATCGGCAGCGCCAACGCCGACCCGCACTGGGACGAAAGCGCCCGCAATTTGATCGAGGGGATCATTTTGCATGTCGCGACTTATCCCGGCTACGCGGGGACGCGAACGCTCGTCACCGTGCGGGAGCTATTGAAGCGCGCCTTCGACAAGGTCACGGACCTGCCCGAAGGCTTCGAGGGCGATGCGCCGCCGCAGGTGCGCACCGAGATGGTGCACAACGCCGCGCAGGTCGAGGCGACGAACCCGGATCTCGCGGCGGCGCTGGAAGGCGCGGCGCGGGATTTCTACGACAAGGCCGACCGCGAACGCGCCTCGGTCCTTTCGGTCGCGCTGCGCAACACGAAGTTTCTCGATTACCCCGAGCTGCGCGCCTGCCTGTCCGGGCATGATTTTGATCTCGGGGAGCTGAAGACAGCGCCGCAGGGGCTCACCATCTACCTTTGCCTCCCGGCAGGGCGGATGGCGACCTGCAATCGCTGGTTCCGGCTGTTCGTCAATCTGGCCTTCGAGGCGATGGAACGCGAGCGGCGCGTCAAGCCCGCCATCCCCGTCCTTGCCGTGCTCGAAGAATTCCACGTCCTCGGCTTCATGCAGCAGCTTGAAACCGCCGCCGCGCTGATCGCCGGGTTCGGCATGAAGCTACTCATCGTCCTGCAAGACCTGACGCAGCTGAGGCGCCACTACAAGGACGGCTGGGAAACCTTCCTCGGCAACGCCGGGATCATGATCTTCTTCGGCAACAGCGACATGACCACGCTCGACTACATCAGCAAGCGGTGCGGTTCGACCTCCCTGATAGTAGAGCGCAAGAACGAGGTCACGACATCGCAGCGCACGGGCGGGGCAACCGGCACGTCATGGTCGCTTGAAGTGCGCGATCTCCTGACGCCCGAGGAAGCGAGCCGATTTTTTGGACGCGACGACGTGGAGCAGCGGCAGCTTCTGATCCGTCCCGGCCTGCCGCCCGCGATTATTCAGCGGGTGAAGTATGACCGCCACGAGCTTTTTAAAGGGAAGTTTGATCCAGTCGATTGAGTGGGCGAGGCATTGCTATGAAAGACCTCACATACGAGTTGCCGGTCGCGCCTTGGCCTCATACCGAGTTGACCGGCGACGGCGGCCTTCACGTCACCGGCAAGTACAATCCGCCTGCACGCCTTGGTGCCGCCGCAGGCGGGGTCATTGCTATATTCTTTCTGGTTTTGACTTTGGGCGTCTGGCTCGACAATGAGGCTATTGCTGTCCCGGCGCTCGGTTGGACGCTCGCGCTGTCGCCCGTTACGTTCTTGATCTTCGCCGCGATGTTCCGCAGAAATCTGGACATCAAGATCTACAAGGATCGCATCGTTCTGCCGAAGACGTTCGGTTCGCGCAATTTTTCCCGTCAGATGCCGATTGAGTTCCGTGTCGAGCACCACAGCCGCGCCGCGACCGAAACTGGCAGGTTCATGACTTACCGCAACGCGCTCGAAGTGGTCATGCAGTACGGTGAAAACCGTATCGCCATCGCGGAGATGCCGTATCGCGACCTCGAACGGGCAAAGGCGCTCGTCATCCGGCTACAAAATATTAGCGACCGCATCGATGCTGCCACGCAGATCATGGAGAGCCGCGAACTCGTCGTGCAGGGCGGAGGCGGCCCGTTCGGGTCATCGCCGGATATCGGCTAGACGCTTATGCGCCCAGCTCGTCTGCGGCGCATTTGTAGGGAAAGATATCCCACGCGCCGGACGGATCGGGCAGCACTTCCTTGCCGTCCTCGTCGATCATCGTGACATACAGCGTCACCCATTTCGCGCGCGGAACGCCTTCCAGTTTTTGCAGCCGCCGCGCCGTTTCATAGAGGCCGTCGCGGATCTCCTGCATCGACAGCGCCGCGCCGTCCTTGCCGCGCAGGCGCACCTTGAACGCGGCTTCGCCGCCCTGCGGAGGTTTGGGCTTTCGCGTCCCGCGTTTGACTGTCCCGTACGGTCTTCCCATCAGCGCCTGCCTTCTACGCCAGTGTGACGCAATTGGCGGAACGCGGAAAGCCGAGCACGATGGTATGCAGGTGCGCCTGCTAAAATGGGTTGCGCCCAGCAACCCGACTAGCCCCGCGGCAATGAGCAGGGGAGTCTGCCGTCACAGGGCGCGGCACCGCCGCGCGCGAAGCGAAACCCTTGACGGCTGCGGGGGCGCAGCCCCGCTTGCTTTGCGCAAGGGATCGTCACCCGCATGGGCCGAGATGAAGACTCGGGCTCCGCTCCTTGCGGAGCTAGAGCCCGATCCGCGCCGCAGCCTAGCGGCGGCGCGGGACGCGCCCGGCTAAAACAGACTGTATTGCCGTGCGCGGTCCACACTTTCCTTCCAGTCCTTGCGGCCTGCGTAAGGACTTGTCGTAGGGTTTCTTGGCGACGAGGTAGGCGATGAATGCAGGTAGCTTGCTCTCGCGTTTGCTGCTCTTGGTGTTTTGGTAACGTGCCATCTTTTCTCTCCTTTGCTGAATGTTCGAGACACGCCCTTCCAGTGACAGGGCGACAGAGCTTCGCTGGTCCACGCTTCAGGACGAGGAGGGGCATCACCCGTCTGCACGACGCGAAGCTAGGAAGATGGGGACACCCGGCATGAACCCGGCACGGGCATGGCGTTGATCCGGCAAGCGCGTCCTTGTCAGGAATGGCGGCAAGGTCGAGATCAGTCAGCGGTCAAAGGAGGACGGTGCGTTGGAATTCAAAACACTGACGCCGCAAAATCGCCTCGGCGATCGCAGACGATTTCCGCTAGAGCCTGGGCAGTCCCGTCACGGTAGTTAAATGCATCCAAGCGCAGCGCACACTCGGTGGCCATGCGGTTGCACGTCGGTGCTTACATCGGCTGGCGATCATCCGGCCGGTACGACAGGCGCTGGGGACGACTCCGAGCGGAGATACTTATCGGTACGAAACATAAATTCGAGGTCGTGATGAAAATTCTGGAGACGGTGTTGGGGTTGAGCGACATCCCCCAAGTCTTCAAGTGCGATTCCATCCTGCACAAGGGTCGTCTTTGGCTAGTGCCCCAATGGCGCATTTCACCAAACAGAAAAACGTCGAGTCCTGTGCGGATCATCCGGATCGACCACCTCCCGCATCAATCAATTGACCGGGCGCGGGGCATCGATGCGGATTTCATCCTGACTGCCCCCTTGCCCCGCACAGTGTTTGAAGGAACTGCGCCGTCTGAGTTGGCGCAAAAATACTATGTGGAGGAAGCTCCGGATATTCGTCGCGCCCGACGAGGCATTATATCTTCGGCGCTTCATTCGCTGGGACTTCGTTAGCCCAGACGGTGGTCCTTCCATGCTATGCGCCCTGTGTAATCGCTGCCCTCCCGATCGAACATCGTGACATAGATCGTCACCCGCTTTGCGCGGTGGCAGCGCCCGTCCTGGAGCAGCTTGCGGACCGCCTCGTAGAAGCCATCGCGGATTTCCGGCATCGAGAGCGGCGCGCCGTCCTCATGGCACAGCCTGATGATGAACGACTTGTTGCTCCGCTTCGGCGTCTTGGCCGCCTTGCGTGCTGTCCTTTTGATTTTCCGTACGGCCATGCCTTGCGCGCCTTCCTTTCCGTCAGTGTGACGCAAGGCGCGCCGCGCGGAAAGGTGAGACGATCGTATGCATTTAGAAAGGAAGGGGAGCGCTTGCGCGCTCCAGACTGCTGACAAAGCGTCGAAAGTTCTCGCCAAACGCGAGGACTTTTGATTCAATAAGAGCATGTTAAAAAAAGAAGAACCGCAGCAGGCGGAATGGGAATTTGTCACGATAGAGTCACTGGTTCCCGGTGATCATCTTCTCCGAAAGATAGATCGATGTATTGATTTCAGCTTTATTCATGAGCGCGTCAGCCATTTATATTGTGCTGATAACGGCAGGCCAGCGCTGGACCCGACGCTTTTGTTCAAGGCGCTGTTCATTGGCTACCTGTTCGGCATCCGGTCCGAGCGGGCGTTGATGCGCGAGATCGAGGTCAATGTGGCCTACCGCTGGTTTTTGCGTCTGGGCCTTACGGAACAGGTGCCGGATGCCTCGACGATTTCCCAGAACCGTAGACGGCGTTTCAATGGGACCGGCGTTCATCAGGAGATTTTCGATGAGATCGTGTTGCAAGCTCTGAACGCGGGCCTTGTAGAGGGACACGTTATCTACACGGACAGCACGCTCCTGAAAGCGAATGCGAACAGGGAGCGGTTCGATCTTGCGACCGTGGAAAAAGCGCGCGGCGCTTACTGGGACGACCTGGAGCGCGCCATTGATGAAGACCGCCTGGCCCACGGCAAGAAACCGCTCGCAGACGGACCTCGCGAAGCGAAAACAAAGGAAGCGAGAGTAAGCCGCACCGATCCCGATGCCGGCTACATTGCGCGCGAGGACAAGCCCAGAGGCTTTTACTATCTGGATCATCGCAGTGTGGATTCGCGTCACTCGATCATCACCGACAGCCATGTCACGCCGGCGACGGTCCATGACAGCATTCCCTACCTGGAACGGCTGGACCGGCAGCGCGCGCGGTTTGATCTAAACGTCTGCGCCGTCGGACTTGATGGCGGCTACGCGACAACGTCCATCGCCAGAGGATTGGAAGAACGGAAGATTATCGGCGTAACCCCGTATATCCGTCCTTCCACGCGCAAGGGATTCTTGCGCAGGCGCGAGTTTGGATATGACAGTCAGCAGGACGCATATGTCTGCCCGGAAGGGCAGGTGTTGAAATATGCCCGGACCGACAAGGAGGGCTACCGTCATTATAAGAGCAACGCCGGTATCTGCGCCGTCTGCCCATTGCGGGAGTCGTGCATACCGGGTTCCGGAAAAATCAAATCGGTGACGCGCCATATCTGGCACGAATCGCGCGAGCGCGCTGATTCCCACCGCTCAACGCCATGGGGCAAGAATATATATGCAAGGCGCAAGGAAACGGTCGAGCGCAGCTTTGCCGACGCCAAGCAGCTGCATGGCCATCGCTACGCGCGGATGCGGGGAATAGAGAAGGTCAGGGAGCAGTGTCTGCTGGCGGCGGCCAGCCAGAACATGAAGAAAATCGCCATCGAGTTGACGCGGGCAAGATCATTTCTGTGTGCCCCGCCGCGAGGTTCGCCGCAGGCTGCCTGACTTCCGCGCGGCGTTTTACCTGATACCACTGCGTAAGCTCCAATCAAGTTGTTGGCCACATCTGAAATCGCTGCGCCGATGAGGGCGCAGCGAAGCGAATGTTTGCATCCGGATCGCCCGTAAATGACAAACCCCGTCTTTGAACGGGGTTTGTCAGCGGTCTGCGGCGCTTGCGCGCTCCCCTCTGGCTTATTCGCCGTCTTTCTTATCGGCCTCGGCCTTCGGGGCCCGGAGGACGAGGCGGCCGTCGAAGCCGCCGACCGGCAACACATCCAGCTGGATGTTGATGCCCTCGCCATCCTTATGAACGAAGGCTGCGCCGAGGCGCGTCCAGTAGTTCTTGCCGCGTTCGCCGTCACGGACGTGGTAGGCGATGTAGTCAGGACCTTTGTTGGCTTCGGCCTGGTCGGTCTTCGTTTCGTTGGTGCGTCCCATGATGTTTCTCCTTTTTGCACGGGTTGTTTCGAACGCCATCCGTTTTGTCCCGAGCGCCAGCCGCGCAAGTCAAAAGGGCTCGTCCCCTTGCCGTAATGGGGTAGGGCCCCCTGTTCGGTTTTGACGTGAAGGCGCGTTCGGGCAGGTTCGGCGTCATTGTTGAAACAACCCGTGCAAAAAGGGTGTCATGGGTCTGGACGGAGCAAGGGAACGACGAACAGGCTAAGGGCAATCTGCCGGACGTTCTCGCCTGCGCTCAACTTCGCGCGCGTATGGAAGGGCTCCTGGACACGCCTCTCGTCACGGGCAGCCGCAGCAGGCCGGTGATGGCGGCAATTGAAAGCATTGAAATTGCCAGTGCAGCGACGATGGCCGTAGCGCTGGGATCACGAGCGAGGCCACTATCAGGACAGCTGACGGCGGGGAGCGAGCAAGCGCTCCCCTGATGCCGCTGACTTCAGTCCGATACTTCAGCTTTGGCGCGTTCGATATCGGCGCTGCCCGTTTCGCGGAACCACTGCCAGATATCGGTCATGAGAGATTCCGCGTCGGCCCGAGAGGACGCGGTGCGCGCCGCTGTCTCTCCGCGTCTTGAGGAATCCAAAACGAAAGGAGAGATCCCATGCGCATGAGTGTTTGAGGGAACCCGCGCGCGCTAACGCATGTTCTACGTGCGGCTTCGCTGATCACCAGGCCTGCAAGTTGCTGGCGGATAACATCCGCTACGGGGCTTAAGGGCGCTCGCCGATAACAGGGAAGCCACCAAGGCCGATATCGACAAGTACCTTGCAACCGCGAAACAAAATGACGGCCTCGTTTTCGCGCAGCGCGGATCGGGACGCTCTTCCGGGCCTGTCCAAAGCTCCCGTGAGGGTAAAGGGGCCGGTCCGATTTGGGACGGAAGCCTCGCCGGCGACGTCAAGCAGCGTCACCGTACCGCAATGAAAAAAGGGCCGCCCGGATGGCGGCCCCAAGCTGACGGGTCGTTATGAAAGGCAAGAAGCAATCAAATGGCTAGTGTGGTGGTCTTTGCAGCCGACGAGGGTGACGCGACCGCAAAGACCCGCCTCCTCAGAACGACCCCAGCCTAGATACTCCGCGCACGTATAGTCAATGCTCCCCACCGATTGTGACGACCTGTCACTTCGTGTCGTTGCATCTTGGCAACCTCCGCCTTCATCCTTCATCGTGGGGTGTTAGCGGACCGCGCTGTTGTTAACGCCGTTGGGCCGGAAGCGCCAGCACAGCAGCGAGGCGAGATGCTGGAACGGCTCCCGGCCGCGCATGTTCAAGAGGGCAACCGGAGGCACGCCATGGAAAAATCAGAAATTATCACGCGCTCCATCCAGGGCATTTTCCATTCGGTTGGCTCCGCGACGCCGTCGCATATCAACGCAAAGGTGCACGCATGTACCGCCGAAAGGTCCGTGCGCAGTTCGTCCGGTTTCGTGAAAGCTCAAAAAATGATCATGCACAGGGCTGCCGCAGCCATGATCGCGGTGGCAGCCCATCCCAGAATGAGAGTGCCGCCTGATACGGTAAACCGCTTCATCTGATCACGCCTGCTGGCCACGTACATCATGGCTGCCATGATCGGAACGGCGACGAAGCCGTTGATCACAGCGCTCCAGAACAGAGCGCGGATGGGATCAAAGTTTGCGAGTTCGATGCCGATGCCCAGGAGAGTAGCAATGGCGATGACGCTGTAGAAACCGACGGCCTCCCACGGCTTGTTCTCAAGCCCGCACTTCCAGCCTTGAGATTCGCCAAACGCATAGGCGGCCGAACCGGCAAGCACCGGGACCGCGAGCAGCCCTGTCCCTACGATACCCAGGCAAAAGAGAGCGAAAGCGAAGTTGCCGGCAACCGGCCGCAAGGCTTCGGCGGCATCGGCCGCAGTCGCGATGTGTGTTTTCCCGCTTAAGTGAAGGGTCGCCGCCGTGCTGATCATGATCGCCATGGCGACGATGTTCGAGACCGCCATGCCCGCGAGGGTATCCAGTCTGATGCGCGCGAGTTCGCGCGGGGCTTGCGCGGGCGCCTTGGCAAGCGCCTTTGCGCGCGGGTCCTTATCGAGCTCCTCCACTTCCTGACTGCTTTGCCAGAAAAACAAGTAAGGGCTGATGGTCGTGCCGAGGACAGCGACAATGACGGTGAAGCTGTCAGTCGTCAGGGGAAAGGTCGGCCAGACAAGACCCTTGGCGACATCGCCCCAGTTGATCTCAACCGTGAAGATGACAGCCACGTAGGCAAGGAGAACAAGCGTCAGCCACTTGAGATAGTTCGCGTAGCGGTGGTAAGGAATGAAGAGCTGAAGCGTGAGCGAGAGCAGCGCGAAGCCAATCGTATAGAGATGCGTGAAACCGCCGATCGCAATGTGGGTAGCGTCCCCCATCGCGGCGAGATCGGCACCGATGTTGATGGTGTTGGCGAGAAAAAGAAGTGCGACCAGCCCCATCACCAGGGGCTTCGGCAGAACCTCGCCAAGATTCTTGGCAAGGCCGCACCCGGTCACCCTGCCGATCTGGGCGCTCACCAGCTGCACAGCGGTCATGAGCGGATAGGTGAGTACCATCGTCCAGAGCATATTGAAGCCGAATTGGGCTCCCGCCTGCGAATAGGTGGCGATGCCGCTGGGGTCGTCGTCGGCTGCGCCGGTGATCAAGCCGGGGCCGAGCTGCTCAAACAGGGCGGCTTTCCGAACTCGCTGCGCAGAGCCACGCTCAGCCTACTTGCTGCAAGGTCCATCGCGAAACGAGTGGGAGCACAGCATCCCGGCCGTTTCAGAGCAGCGCTACTCGATCACGTTCCGCAGTCTTCGGGCCAGGGATCAGCCGCCGGAATAGCCGCCGATGATAGGCAGGACCTCACCGGTGATGTAGCTCGAACAACTTGGCGCGGCGAGGAACACGAAGTAAGCGTCCGGTCATGGCCGCCTAGGAAAACTCCCGGAAATAACCGACACTCTTGATAGTGGGTGCTTTGATAGTGTCCACGTTGTTTCATCGTGGACACTATTAAGTGTCCACCCTGTTTCTAAGTGGACACTTATTTGATGCAGCCAGTGAGTGCGGATATCGCGATTAATAACGTCAGGTCGGCGCGCCGGAAACGGCAATACCCCGTCGCGCTCAAGCTACAGGTCGTAAAAGAGACCATGGCGCGCGGCGCGTCGGTATCGGTGGTCGCGCAGCGCCACAACATCAACAGCAACGTCGTTTTCCGGTGGCGGAAGGAATACCGCGTCGGTGAGCTTCGCGATGATATGGCCGAAGCCTTTCTTCCGGTCCGGTTGGTGCCTGACGCCCCCGCGCTTCTGACGGCGCCGTCAGCGCCGTCCATACCCGCCCCGCCGGCAACACTGCGCCAGGCGGAAACTCCGGGCACGATCGAGTTGAACCTGCCCGGCGGATTTATGTTGCGGATTGGAGGAGATGCCGACGACGCGATGTTGCGACGTGTGCTCCGCGCTGTGAGGGATCTGTCATGATGCAAATACCGTCAACGACCAGGGTTTATCTTTCGTGCCGCCCGACCGACATGCGCAAGGGCTTTGACGGGTTGGCGGCGCAGGTCAGTACGATCCTGCACGCCGATCCCTATTCAGGCCACCTGTTTGTGTTTCGTGGCAAGCGCGGCGATCTCATCAAGATTCTGTACTGGGACGGCACGGGCCTGTGCCTGTTTGCAAAGCGGCTCGAACAACACCGGTTCGTGTGGCCGCCAATCATCGGTGACAGCCTGCATCTGACGAGGGCGCAGTTAGACATGCTGCTCGAAGGCATGGACTGGCGGCGGACTGTTCCGGCCCCGATGCCGAACGCTCCCGCGTATGTTTAGAAGCGCGCGAAATCCGATATAAAATCCCGGGAAATTCCGCAAAAAAGCATGGAGAAAATGCACGTGAAATGGTACGTTGTATCATGTCGTTTGCGAGTTCAATTTTACCTTCCGATCCTGCTGAATTACGCGCTTTCGCCGCTGCTCTACAGGCCGAACTCTACGCGAAGACTCTTCACATTGAAAAACTGAAAGCGGAGCTCGCGGCATTGCGGCGTGCGCGGTTCGGCCGGTCTTCAGAAAAGCTGGACCGGGAGATCGAGCAGCTGGAGCTGCTGATCGGCGATCTCGAGGAAATGCAAACCGAAACCAGCGAACGGACGCAGGCCCCGGCAACCTCGGCGCCGGCACAGTGCCGCGACCGCATACAGCCGGTGCGCAAACCGTTTCCCGCGCATCTGCCGCGCGAGCGGGTTGAGCATGAAGCCGCTTGCGTCTGCCCGGCGTGCGGCGGCACCACCTTGACCGTAATCGGGACCGATGAGCGCGAGGTGCTGGAATACGTGCCCTCGCAGTTCAAGGTTATCGTCCATGTCCGCCCGAAACTGAGCTGCCGCGCGTGCGAGACCATCACGCAGCCGCCTATGCCATCGCTGCCGATCGAGCGCGGCGTGCCGGGTCCGGGCCTGCTGGCGCAGGTTCTGATCTCAAAATACTGCGATCACCTGCCCCTGTACCGGCAGAGCGCCATTTATGCGCGCGACGGCGTCGAAATCGAGCGTTCGACGATGGCCGACTGGGTCGGCCGGATGGCATTCCTGCTTGAACCGCTGGCCGGAGAGATCGCAAAGCATGTCAGGGCCGGCGAAACGATCCACGCCGACGATACGCCGGTGCCGGTGCTTGATCCCGGCCGGGGAAAGACGAAGACCGGCCGCTTATGGGTCGCGGTGCGCGACGAGCGCCCGTGGGATTCCGGCGTGCCGCCCGCCGCGTTTTACCGCTACGCACCGGACCGCAAGGCGGAGCAGGCAGAGGCTTTGCTCGAGAATTGCCGCGGCTTCCTGCATGCCGATGCCTATGCCGGATATAAAAAACTTTACGAGCCTGATCCGCACACCGGTGAAACACCGCTGATCGAGGTGGCGTGCTGGGCGCATGCGCGGCGCAAGATCTACGAGGTTCACGCGGCGACGGCCTCGCCGGCCGCGGAGCGGTTGCTCAAACAGATTGGTGCACTGTTCGCGATCGAAGCGGATATCTGCGGCCACGCGCCGGAAGAGCGCCGCGCGGAGCGCGCAGACCTGGCGGTTCCACTGCTGGCGCAGCTCAAAGCGGCGTTCGAGGCCACACTGCTTCAGGTCAGCGGCAAGAGCGACTTCGCCCAGGCGCTGCGCTACGCGTTCTCAAGATGGGAATCCCTGACGCGGTACACCGCCGACGGCCGCCTCGACATCTGCAACAACGCCGCGGAACGCGCGATGCGGCCCCTGGCATTGGGGCGCAAGAACTGGCTGTTCGCCGGTTCCGATCTCGGCGGAGAACGCGCCGCCCTCATGTACACGCTGATCGAAACGGCCAGGATGAATCGCGTCGATCCGCACGGGTATCTCCGCGCCGTCATTGGCCGCATCGCGGATCACCCGATGAAGCGCATCGGCGATCTCCTGCCCTGGAACATCAGCCTGTAGCCTTCGCCGCGGTCGTCACCGGACGCTTACATTACAACGGCAAAGATGTGGGCGCAGCGCCTGGCATCAGCAGCATCTGGTAAGTCAGCGTCTATCTGCCAGATCCCGTGTTCTCGGATTTGCGCACGATCATTCTCGCGGGACAGCTAAATAGAGTTCGCTTTGTGATGAATTCGGTGAAGCGCGGATCAGGAAAGGTGGCGTCGATCAACTTCTACATGCGCGCTGAGGTGGAGGAGTGATGCCGGGAAATCGGCAAGCGCTGCGGGAGCGATACGCTCCCGCAGTTGCTATTTCTAAGCTGCGATAAGGTATCCGTTCGACATCAGGTCTGCCTCATCGGTGAGTCCGGTAACGTTCTGCAGGAGCGCAACCATCGTGCCGCCCCCGAACGTGGCCGAGCCCGTCGTATCAACACGCAGTTCGGAGCCCGAACCGTTCGTTGCGATCTGCACGAAATCCGTGATCCATCATCGGGTCGTAGAGGCCATCCAGGATGTCAGAGATGTCAAGCATGTCACCGCTGCCTGTGTCGAAATCGGTGATGATATCAATATCGTTGAACGCGGTTGCACTCTCGAAGACGAACGAATCTTGCCCCCGACGCCCTAACCCACGGTCGCCTCGAGCAATGCACCGGCTTCCTCACAGAAGCCGGTTCTCGTTTCCCATTTTTCGTGCCCCAAAGCAGCCAACGACAATCCGCGCCATAGCGATCAGCCGTGCTTTTCAGCATAGTTTTCACCTTCGAGTTTTTGCCGCAGCGCTAGCATCACGCGATGCGCGGTCTTGATGTCTTTAACCGGAAGTCCTTCTACGAGCGCGTTGGCGCGCGGGTCGTAGGCCGTGATCGCGGCGTCGTAGATTCGCTGCCCTTTCTTGGTAAGCACGACGAGGTGCGCCCGACGATGGTGCGGGTTGGGCTGGAACTCGACCAAACCCTCTTTTGCCAAATCGTTGACGATGCGCTGGACGTTCTGCCGGTTCGCGCCGAGGTCGCGGGCGAGCCATGCCACCGGCTGCGAACGGTCCTCCAAGGCAATCGCACCGAGAATCTGCCACCGCGCACTGGTGAGTCCGAGCGGAGCAACGAGCCGGTCGCCCCAGGTCAGCGTCAGGTTGTTCACTCGAAACATGGTGAGGATCAGGTCGGTTAAAGCTTCGGCTGCCACATTGCGAGTGGTTGCGCTCATTTGTCATCACCTATCTTCATTGACATCATCATGTCAATATATTAGTGTCTGTTGCTACGAATTGACACCATAGAGACAGATTGAACGGAGAACCACCATGCCCCTTCTGAAGCCTCTGGACGAGAAGTTTCCCATCGAGCGCCAACTCGGCATCACGGCCGCGCCGGTGGTGCTCATCAATCTCTTCACGCTCGATGCTGCCGACGAGGCGGGCTTCCTCGAGACCTGGACGGACGATGCCGAATTCATGAAGCGTCAGCCGGGCTTCATCTCCACCCAGCTCCATCGCGCGATCGGCGATAGCCCGACCTACCTGAACTATGCGGTGTGGGAATCGACCGAGGCGTTTCGTTCCGCCTTCACCCATCCCGACTTCATCGCGAAGCTCTCGGCTTATCCGTCATCCGCCGTCGCGAGCCCGCACCTGTTCCAGAAGGTCGCGGTTGCCGGCATCTGCACGGCCTGATCCCCGGAAGCAACATTCGGACGCAAGGAGAAGAGGCATGTCGCTTCTGTTCAAAATTCTGGCGGTCACGGGGTCAGCGATGTTCGCAGGCGTCATGCTCGCCATCGGAGTCATCCTCGGCGGATACTGGAAAAGCCTTCCGCCCGCCGACTTTCTCGAATGGTTCGCCCAGCATAGTCACCTTGTTATGCGGGCGATCCCAATCGTCGTCGTACCCACCCTGATCGGGCTGGCCGGCGTGCTCTGGTTCGACTGGAGCAACAGTACCAACCGCATCATCTGGTTCGGCGCGGCCGGCTGCATCATCGCCGTTCTCGCTCTCACGATGGCCTATTACGTGCCGAGCAACGCGGCGTTCGTCGCCAAAGCCATTCCCGTCGATCAGGTTTCGGGCAAGCTCGATACCTGGCTCATGATCCACAATTTCCGCATCGTCCTCGCCTTCGCTGCTTCGGCGCTCGGCGTGTGGGCGGTCAGCCGTTAAGGGAGGCAGCGACGCTCAAAATCGTCCATCCTGTCGCGGGCCTGATTGCCACCCTCACCATCGCGACCTTCTGGCTCTCAACCGCGCTTTCTGAACTCGTCGGCTCCGAAGCAGCCGTGGTCGCGGTCAAGACGGCCATCCCATGGGGCTTCTTCATCCTGATCCCGGCTCTTGCCGCCACCGGCGGTTCGGGCTTCGCCTGGTCGAAGGGCCAGCGCCGGGGACTGGTCGGCACGAAGCTCAAGCGTATGCCGTTCATCGCGGCGAACGGCATTCTCGTCCTCATCCCGGCGGCGCTGTTTCTCGCCTCCAAGGCGCGGGCGGGAGAGTTCGATACGATGTTCTATATCGTGCAGGCGCTCGAACTGATCGCCGGAGCGACCAACATCGTCCTTCTCGGCCTTGAGCTACGGGACGGCTTGAAGCTCACGCGGTGGCGGCGCGGAAGCTTCCTCAGGCGAGGCGCCACCTACACAACCAGCCTTGTCACGAAGGAGGACGTGGCGCGCGGCACGGTCGCAATTCATTTGAAAAAGCCGGAGGGCTTCGCCTTCAAGGCGGGGCAGGCCGTCTATGTGACCTTGCCAGCGTTGAAGGAAGCGGACGGCAAGGGCCGGGTGCGGACCTTCTCTATCTCCAGCGCGCCGGACGATCCCGATCTGGTCATTGCGACGAGGCTGACTGATTCCGCCTTCAAGCGCGGCTTTACAAGCCTACCTGCCGGATCGGCTATCGAAATCGAAGGCCCCTATGGCGACCTGACGCTGGATGATGACGCCAAGCGCCCGGCTGTATTCCTTGCGGGCGGAATCGGCATCACGCCGTTTCGCAGCATGATCCGGGATGCCGCCAAGCGCGCGCGCTCCCGCGATCTTATCCTCTTCTACAGCAACCGAAGCGCAGGCGACACCGCGTTCCTCTCCGAACTGGAGCAGATTGCGCAGCAGAATCCGAGGTTCAAGCTTGTGGCATCGATGACCGATGCGGCGGACTGGCAAGGTGAGCACGGGTTCATCACGCGCGAGATGATCGAACGGCATATCGGCGACATCGCCCGCCCGGTCTTCTATCTCGCCGGTCCTCCGGCAATGGTCGCTGCGATGGCTGATTTGCTCAAGGATGCAGGCGTCAGACCGGAAAACATCCGCGCCGAGGAGTTCGCTGGATACTGACGCCGACGCGGCGAACATCATGCCACTCAGCTTCACCATTCCGTGGGGTGGCGAATGAGAACAAGCTTGAGCAGGTAGCACCGATCTCAAATTTATGCCGTGCAGCTCGGTCGCAGATAGAGCCCGGTGCCGTCGCGCTGAAGCGCAGCGCAAGCGGACGGCTCGCGCACAAGACCCTTTGCAACTCTCTCCTGATTTTCCTTCGAGGCTGCCGGTCATGGCGGCCTTTTTCTTTGCTGACTTAAGCACCTTCGTCGGCTCTGGGCGCAAGTGACGGCAAGCGCCGTACTCCTTCTCTGACGTTACGGTCGCTGAAGCCTGCCTTCGCCGAAGCGGCTACGCGCAGGCAGGCGATGCTGCCCGCCTCCTTAAGGCGCTCCTCCTGTCCGCAAGAAGGCCGCGATGTCCGTGGCCGGAAACGAAGGAGGAAACCATGAGAGTGATTTCGCAAAGTGAGTTGCTGCGCCTGAGCCGCCCCGCGCTTCACGCCCTGTTGCGCCGGATCGCAGCCGAGCTTCCGGATTACCCGGAAGGCTCGCACGAGCTGCGCATCGCGCATCTCAATCTGCACAGCATCCGTCAGGCGCTGGCGCGGCCGGAATTCCGGCCGCGCTGAGGCGCTCACGCGGCGAGGCTGTCTGCCTCGCCGAGGCGCTTCAGATACGCTGCCGCCTCTGACGCTTTCGCCGCCGCCGTAAACACGGCGCGGCTATCGCCCTTCATCAGCGTCAGCCACTGCGCGAGATACTGCGCATGATCCTCGCGCACGTCCTGCGTGATACCGAGTTCGGCACACAGGAACGCGGCTCCGATCTCGGCAACCAGCTCTTCCGCTGCGTAAGCGTCATCGCCAAAGCGTTTGCCAAGCTCGCGATTGAGGCGCTTGGGCGCGCCGCTCCAGTGGGTCAGTTCATGGATGAGGGTCGCGTAATAGCCTTCGCTGCGTGTCATGCCAGCGGTGCCATGAAACAAACCCTCGTCGGGCATCTGAACGTGATCGGTTGAGGGCCGGTAGTACGCCTGATCGCCGCCATGCTCGATCCGCGCGCCGGTGGCACTTACGAGCCGGTCAGCCGCAGCGATACGCTCGATGGGTCCGAGCATCTCGGGCGCGGGCGCTGCCTCATAGCCATCGACCTGCGCCGCGTTAAACACCCGCGATGCGCGCGCGACGCGGCGTTTGCCGTCGTCGTCGGCATCATCGGGATTGGGGTCCGTGTCGAACTCCTTGTAGAAGATGACAAGGCTCGACTTCTCGCCCGACCGGACCTGGCAACCAAGCTCTGTCCATTGCTTGTAGGTTGCCCAGACGGGTGACGCGTAGCTCTTCACCTCCGCAGCCACCCAGAGGCTGACGACGTTGATACCGTTGTATCCATTGCGTGTCAGCGCATTGACGGGAAGATGCAGCCCGCCCGACGCCTTGCGCCACGGTAGCTCGAACTTGCCGGGATCGGACTCGATGGCAGCAATCAGCTGCGAGGTGATTTCTGAATAGATGTCCTGACGTTTGACGGCAGAACTGTTTGACGCTGATGACATGAAAGCTCCTTCGCTTGCGCGCCGCCGTGATTGGCGGCCTCGATGCCGAAGCGAAGGCGACGGGGAACGAGCGGCTGCGGAACTTCGCCAAAGGCGAAGCGGCCCGGCGCTAGCCGGTAAGCCGAGGGCTACGCCCTTGAAGCGGACGCGCCCCGGCGCAGGGTAGGCATGTTGAACGAGGCCCGGCACGGCGGGCGATTCGCGCGATTTCTCAACATCGAGGTAGCGGCCCCGAAAATTTGGCCATCCGGAACAAGTGAGAATAATCGTTTAAAATCAGATTGATGGACAGACTACGCATCCTCAAATACGATGGCGATGACCTCATTGCAGCCACGTATCAGAGAGCGCGGCTGACGGGATTTTCATGCTGTGTGGTTTGCAGGGCTTGATTTGCCGCGGGGGGCGTCCGCCCTTTGTAAGGCCGTTGCAGCTTCCAGCGGAAGGATGCGTCCCTGAGTGCCGTAGCGCCGGACCCGGCGCTATTTCTTCGGCCACGGGCCGCGTTCCCTCACTTGTCCTTTTCGTTCGGTACTGTGCGCCAGTTTCAGAGCGCCAGCGGCGCATTGGCGCAAATTTGATCCCGCCAAACAATGTCCGGGCCGGACACGGGATCAGGGATCGGCGCGCTTGTTGCGCCGACCTTTGGACTTGTCACGGCTGGCCGCCGCCTTCGATGCCTTGGCTTCGGTTTCAAGGTCGGTTGCAACCGGATCCCAGCCGGACATGCCCTGCAAGACGCGGTCCGCGTGCTTGATGGTGTTCACATGGCCGTAGTGGTCCTCAATCATCTTGACTGAAGTACCCATCTGTTCGGCGAGGAAATAAACATCAACTCCCTCTTGCAGGCGGAACGTCGCATAGGTGTGTCGGAAACAATAGGTTGAGCGAGGTACACCCTGCGCACCTTCGCGCAACTGTGCTTCGGTAAGCACGTCCTCGATCAACGCTTTGTAGAGCGATTTGGCAGGCTCGCCGGTCGTCGTAGTGAAAACGCGATCCTCCGAGCCAGTCGCTCTAGATATGGCTCGAATGCGCTCAAGATAGTCTCCGACGCTTTTTGGCGCGACCAGCTTGCGTGACTTGCCCTTGCCTTGAACGAACAGCACGACGATGTCGCGACCTTCGCGGTCCTGGGCGGGCATGATATCGCGCCAGCGCAGGTTTTTCGCTTCGCTGGGGCGCATCCCGGTATTGCACATGATCAGAATGAAATTGTAGGCGACGGTGCGATACCAGGTGCTTGAGGGTTTCGTTGCCGCCTTCACCCATGCGCGGCCCACGGTGTGCAGCTTGCGATATTCCTCCACCGTGAATTCATCGCGGCGCATGGTCTTGAGCTTGGGCCGATCTTCAAAACGCTGGCTGGCGGGCACATAGCGTTTCTTGATGGCAAAATTCATCGCCGCGCCGAAAATCGACATCTCAAAGCGGATGGTCGCATCGCTGATGAAGGCGACTGTCCTGTTTTCCAATTGGGCGGCAGGTTTTGCCTGGAGCGTCTTGCCGAGCCGGATGCCTCGGCTTTGTAGCGCCTTGGTTCGGGCAGCAGCGTCTTTGGCGGCGAGGTCCGCCGCGATGGCTTCTGATACCTCGCGTACGCCATTGCGCTTATTGCGGCCCGCGCCATTCTCCCTGCGCCATGCAGGGTAACCGGCCCAAAGTTCGTCGCCGATCAGATGCACTTGCGTCGAACCCACGTAGGCTTCCAGCGCGCCTTCCAGCACGGCCTTGATCTTCTTGACGCGGGCGGCGGTTATCTCGCCTCGCTTTGCCCGAGCCTGCTGGCTGGCAAGGTACTCGCTCCCTACGTCGCGGAATGGTCGGTTGAACACCGGCACATCGTGTTTGATGCGGAAGCGCACATCGGCATCGTAATCGAACGCGCGTTCGCGCGCGGCATGAATGTCTGGTGTTTTGAGGGAATAGGTCTTGTACCGGTCAGCCTTCGGCAACTTAATGCGGCAGTAGAAATTGCGGTGCTCAACGTCGGCCCTGCGAAATATGATGAGGCCCGGCTTCAGCTCCTCTTTATCTGTAATGAACGCCATAACATGCTCAATTCTGTGCAGTTTCTGTGTAGGTCAACGGTGTAAGTCATTGATTTGCCGTGTCTGTGCAGGCATTGTATAGGCCATCATACCACATAATATTGAACATTTACAATTGTTTATGATAGAAGCATCATCCCGGCGCAGGCCGGGATCCGCCCACGCTTCCGAAGCCCCACACCCTCACCTGGTCAGGGCACCGATGAAGAGTAAACCCTCAGCCGGCAATCGCGGCGGAAAATGCAGTTTCTGGCGGTTCCTAAAACCGTGGACGGATCCCCGCCTGCGCGGGGATGACGGATGCCGGCCATCGCGGCGAAAAACGGCATCCGACGGCTGTTCCTTGAACCTTGGCGGATTCCCGCCTTCGCGGTGATGACGTTCGGGGGAGAACCGGGGCGGTTGCCAGCCCAACACAAGCCTGCGCCGTGTTGGCCGAACGAACCAGCCCAACACAAGCCTGCGCCGTGTTGGCCGAACGAACCAGCCCAACACAAGCCTGCGCCGTGTTGGCCGAACGAACCAGCCCAACACAAGCTTGCTCCGTGTTGGCGAATCAAAAAATGCCGCTTCACCCGTTCGTGAGCATATTTCGGGGACCCGCCACTATCGGCGGACTTAAACACTGCGTCGAAGTGTACTAAGTAAGGCCCAGTGTTCGCACCCGCACAATAGCGGTTGCGGGCCCGGACAGTCTGGCGAATGGTTGTTCGCTTATGACCGTGCGGCCTCTCTACCCATGGACAGGATCATTCGATGTCCCGCGAAGCGCTCAATCAGTCCTTCCTTCAGACCTCGTTCCTCGACGGCGCCAACGCCGCCTATATCGAACAGCTGCAGGAACAATATGTCCGCAATCCGGGCTCGGTGCCTGACCAGTGGCGGCATTTCTTCGAGAACCTGCACGAGGGCGTCGGCACGGTCGAATCCGAGCCGTCGAACCCGTCATGGGCGGTACCATTGTCCCACCTCGAGTCGAACGGCGAACTGGTCGCCGCCTTGACCGGCGATTACGGGCAGACCCAGAACGAACTGCACGGCCGCCTTGCCGAGCGCGCGCAGCAATACGGCTTCGAGATGTCGCCTGCGGCTTCGCTTCGCGCGATCCAGGATTCGATCCGCGCGCTGATGCTGATCCGTGCCTACCGCGCCATGGGCCACCTCGCCGCCGACCTCGACCCCCTGGGACTGACCGACCGGCGCATCCATCGCGAACTGCAGCCGTCAAGCTACGGCTTTACCGATGCCGATCTCGACCGTCCGATCTTCATCGACCGCGTGCTTGGCCTCGATACGGCGACGATGCGCCAGATCCTCGCGATCCTCAGACGGACCTATTGCCAGCATATCGGCGTCGAGTTCACGCATATCACCAATCCGGCGCAGAAGTCGTGGCTGCAGGAGCGCATCGAGGGCGAGGAGAAAGAGATCCGCTTCACGCCCGAGGGCAGGAAGGCGATCCTCAACAAACTCATCGAGGCGGAGGCGTTCGAGAAATTCGGCGACCTCAAGTACACCGGCACCAAGCGCTTCGGTGTCGACGGCGGCGAGGCGATGGTCCCGGCCCTCGAACAGATCATCAAGCGCGGCGGCCAGCTCGGCGTGAAGGAGATCATCATCGGCATGGCCCACCGCGGCCGCCTCAACGTTCTCGCCAACGTCATGTCGAAACCGCACCGGGCGATCTTCAACGAGTTCAAGGGCGGGTCGTTCAAGCCGGACGATGTCGAGGGTTCGGGCGATGTGAAGTACCACCTCGGCGCCTCTTCCGACCGTTCGTTCGACGGCAACAACGTCCACCTGTCATTGACCGCGAACCCGTCGCACCTCGAAATCGTCGATCCGGTCGTGCTCGGAAAAACCCGTGCCAAGCAGGATCAGCACGGTTGCGATCCCAATGACCGGACCTGCGTGCTGCCGCTACTCATCCATGGCGATGCGGCGTTTGCCGGCCAGGGCGTCGTCGCCGAATGCTTCGGTCTGTCCGGCCTCAAGGGTCATCGCACCGGCGGCTCGCTGCATTTCATCATCAACAACCAGATCGGATTCACAACCAACCCGCGCTACTCGCGTTCCTCGCCGTACTGCACCGACGTGGCCAAGATGGTCGAAGCCCCGATCTTCCACGTCAATGGCGACGATCCGGAAGCTGTCGTCCACGTCGCCAAGATTGCCACCGAGTTCCGCCAGAAGTTCCAGAAGCCGGTCGTCATCGATATGGTCTGCTATCGCCGCTACGGCCACAACGAGGCCGACGAGCCGATGTTCACGCAGCCGCGCATGTACCGCACGATCAAGCAGCATACGCCTGTTGCCACGCTCTATGCCGAACACCTTATCGAGGAAAAGGTGCTGAGCGAGCGCGAAGTCGACGACATGCGCGAAGGATTCCGCGCCCATCTCGAAAGCGAATTCACCGCCGCCGACAACTACAAGCCCAACAAGGCCGACTGGCTCGACGGCCGCTGGTCATCGATCGGCTTTGCCGAGGACGAGGCCCGCCGCGGCAACACCGGCGTCGATCTCGATATCCTGCGCGATATCGGCAAGCGCATGACCAAGGTGCCGGGCGATTTCAACACGCATAAGACTGTCAAGCGGTTGCTCGACCGCCGCGCCGAGATGGTCGAGACCGGCATGGATCTTGATTGGGCGATGTGCGAGCAGCTCGCGTTCGGCAGCCTTCTCGCCGAAGGTTTTCCGGTCCGCCTGTCAGGCCAGGACAGCGAGCGCGGCACGTTCTCGCATCGTCACGCCGTTCTCACCGATCAGGAGACCGAACGCCGCTTCACACCGCTGCGCAATATCTCGCCCGATCAGGCGGGCTTCGAAGTCATCAACTCGATGCTGTCCGAAGAAGCGGTGCTGGGGTTCGAGTACGGCTACTCGCTTGCCGAGCCGAACGCGCTTGTCTTATGGGAAGCCCAGTTCGGCGACTTTGCCAACGGCGCGCAGGTTATCTTCGACCAGTTCGTGTCGTCGGGCGAGCGCAAGTGGCTTCGCATGTCCGGTCTCGTCTGCCTTCTGCCGCACGGTTATGAAGGCCAGGGCCCCGAACACTCTTCGTCGCGTTTGGAACGCTATCTTCAGCTTTGTGCCGAGGACAACTGGCAGATTGCCAATTGCACGACGCCGGCCAACTACTTCCATATCCTGCGCCGCCAGATTCACCGCAAGTTCCGCAAGCCGCTGGTGCTGATGACGCCGAAGTCGCTGCTGCGCCACAAGCGCGTGGTCTCCAGGCTCGACGAGATCGGGCCCGATACGTCCTTCCACCGGGTGCTGTGGGACGACGCCGACAAGGGGCACAAGAAGCCCAACTCGGACTTCAACTTGAAGCCCGACAGCGAAATCAAGCGGATCGTGATGTGTTCCGGCAAGGTTTTTTACGACCTGATGGAGGAGCGCGACAAATCCGGCCTCGACGACGTCTATATCTACCGTATCGAGCAGCTTTATCCGTTCCCTGCGCGCACCCTGATCCAGGAACTCGCACGCTTCGAAAACGTCGCCGAATACGTCTGGTGTCAGGAAGAGCCGAAAAACATGGGCGCCTGGACCTTCATCGAGCCGAACATCGAGTGGGTACTCGACCATATCGGCGCGAAGAAGCCGCGCGCCGAATACGCCGGACGGCCAGCCTCCGCTTCGACCGCCACCGGACTTCTGAGCCGTCATCTGAGCGAGCAGAAAACGCTCGTTCAGGAAGCACTGACGGCCTGATTGCAGAGGCTGCCGGGCTACCGGCCCGGCAGCGCTCGCTCGACGAATGCGAAGAAGATTATTTGACAGCGGTGTCCGCGCTGTGCGGCAGCCCGGCATGGAACAGCAAACAAGAGGTTCGACCACAATGGCGATTGAGATCAAAGTTCCGACGCTGGGCGAGTCCGCCACCGAGGCCACCGTCGGGCAGTGGTTCAAGAAGGCTGGCGAAGCCGTCAAGGCCGACGAACCGCTTGTCGAACTGGAAACCGACAAGGTCACCCAGGAAATCTACGCACCCGCTGCCGGCGTCTTGGGAGAGATTGTCGTCCAGCAGGGCGAAACGGTCGCCATCGGGGCGATCCTTGCCTCGCTCAATGAAGGCGAAAGCGCTGGCGCTCCTGCGGCTGCGGCTGCAAAAGCGGCTCCGGCCCCGGCCCCGACACCGGCCTCGGCGAAGGCAGCCGAGGCTGCACCGGCACCCGCAGCGCCGGCCCCGGCAGGAAACGGGGCAGCCGGTGAAATGCCGCCCTCGCCGGCCGCTCGCAAGGCCCTTGCCGAAGCCGGTATGTCGACAGCGGATGTGGAAGGCAGCGGCCGCCGCGGCCAGGTGCTCAAACACGACGTCGCCGCAGCGCGGGCTTCGCAAACGCAGACGTATTCCGCACCTGCCGCATATGTACCCGCCAGCGCTCCGGCCCCCGTGCAGAACTTGCGGGTACCCTCCAGCGAAATCGATGCCTCTCGCGAGGAGCGGGTGAAGATGTCCCGCCTGCGCCAGACCATCGCCCGCCGCCTCAAGGACGCCCAGAACACCGCCGCCGTCCTCACCACGTTCAACGACGTCGACATGTCCGCCGTCATGGATATGCGCAACCAGTACAAGGACCTGTTCGAGAAGCGCCACGGCGTCAAACTCGGCTTCATGGGCTTCTTCATTAAGGCCTGCATCCAGGCACTGCGCGAGATTCCGGCCGTCAACGCCGAGATCGACGGCCAGGACATCATCTATAAGAACTACTACCACGTCGGCGTCGCGGTCGGCTCCGACAAGGGCCTCGTCGTGCCTGTCGTGCGCAACGCCGAAACCATGTCGATCGCCCGGATCGAAGGCGCCATCGCCGAATACGGCAAGCGCGCCCGCAACGGCCAACTGACGATCGAGGACATGCAGGGGGGCACCTTCACGATCTCCAACGGCGGCGTCTACGGGTCGCTTTTGTCGACGCCGATCCTCAACGCGCCGCAGTCCGGCATCCTCGGCATGCACAGGATCGAGCAGCGCCCGGTCGTCTTGAAGGACGGTTCGATTGCCGCCCGCCCGATGATGTATCTGGCGCTGTCCTACGATCACCGCATCGTCGACGGCAAGGAAGCCGTGACCTTCCTGGTCCGCGTCAAGGAATGTCTCGAAGACCCGCACCGCTTCGTTCTTGATCTTTGAAATATCGGGCTGACGCAACCTGGGAGTAGACGGCGGCATGGCGGTTGAATTGCAGCAGGTGTTGTATGCCGTCGTCCTGGCGCTGGCGTATTTGGTCGTCTTCGCCACCGTCGCCAACCTGGAACTGGGTACCGGCTATACGGCCGGCCCCCGCGATGAGCCGCCCCGCGGGTTGTCGACATCCTGCGCCCGCCTGAAGCGCGCCTACGAAAACCACATCGAGACGCTGCCGTGGTTCATCGGCGCGATGCTGGCGGTCCATCTGGCGGGCAAGGTCGACGACGTGACGCTGCTCGCGGGTTGGACCTACCTTTCGGCCCGCGTCCTCTATCTGCCGGCCTACTACGTCGGCGTCCCCTGGCTGCGCTCCATCATCTGGGGCATCGCTTCGACCGCAATTTTCGTCATCGTTTTCCGGGCGCTGATCTGACCGCCTGGGCAGCCGGCAATGGCGCACGTCGACGATCGAAATGGAAGGAAGAAAGACCATGGCAGGACCTTACGATCTCGTCGTCATCGGCACCGGGCCGGGCGGCTATGTCTGTGCGATCCGCGCCAGCCAGCTCGGCCAGAAGGTCGCCGTCGTCGAGAAACGGTCGAGCCACGGCGGCACCTGCCTCAACGTCGGCTGCATCCCCTCGAAGGCGCTGCTGCACGCTTCCGAACTGTTCGATGAGGCTGGGCACGGCTTCGCCGGCATGGGCATCGGCGTTACCCCTAAACTGGACCTCGAAAAAATGATGGCCTTCAAGGCGGATGGCGTAAAGGGCAACGTCGACGGCATCGCCTTCCTGATGAAGAAGAACAGAATCGACACCTACCACGGCGTCGGTCGCATCACCGCGCCTGGCAAGGTTGAGGTGACACCGGAAGACGGCGATACGGCGGTGCTCGAAACCGGTGCCATCGTCATCGCCACCGGCTCGGATGTCGCCCGCCTTCCCGGCATCGAGATCGACGAGCAACAGGTCGTTTCCTCGACCGGCGCGCTTGAACTGAAGCAGGTGCCAAATAAGCTGCTCATTGTCGGCGCCGGTGTCATCGGTCTGGAACTCGGTTCGGTCTGGCGGCGTCTCGGCGCCGAAGTCCACGTCGTCGAATATCTCGACCGCATCATTCCGGGCATGGACCTCGAAGTCGCCAAGCAGTTCCAGAAGATCCTGACGAAGCAGGGTTTCACCTTCCAGCTCGGCTCCAAGGTGACCGGCCTCAAGAGGAACGGCTCGGGCTGCACCGTAACGGTCGAGCCCGCCACCGGCGGCGATACGCAGGAGATCGCAGCCGACGTCGTCCTCGTCGCCATCGGCCGTGTGCCCTACACCGAAGGCCTCGGCCTCGAAGACGTCGGCGTCGCCATCGACAATCGCCGCCGCGTTGTCGTCGACGAGCACTTCCAGACCAACGTCCCCGGCATCTACGCCATCGGCGATGTCATTGCCGGTCCGATGCTCGCCCACAAGGCCGAGGACGAAGGCGTCGCCCTTGCCGAAATCCTCACCGGCCAGGCCGGCCATATCAATTACGGCGTCATCCCGAGCGTCGTCTATACCGCCCCCGAAGTCGCCTCCGTCGGCAGCACCGAGGAGGAACTGAAAGAGGCCGGGATCGAATACAAGGCCGGTAAATTCCCCTTCATGGCCAATGGCCGCGCCAAGGTGAACCGCACCACCGATGGCTTCGTGAAGGTCCTGGCCGACGCGCAAACGGATCGGATTCTCGGCGTCCACATGGTCGGGCCACACGTCGGCGAACTGATCGCCGAGGCCGCCGTGATCATGGAGTTCGGCGGTTCGGCGGAAGATCTCGCGCGCACCTGCCACGCCCACCCGACGCTCACCGAAGCCGTCAAGGAAGCCGCCCTCGCCGTCGACAAGCGCGCCATCCATATGTGAACAGGTCTAGTCGGCGGTACACCTGCGGACCTCAGTCCGGTCCTGACGCATGAATATATCGCGAACTACGAAATTCACGGACGTGTGGTCCTAATCCGCCGCCCGCCCGTAGTGGAGCTTGAAACCTTCGCTGCCGGTGGTGCATCGTATGAAACCGTTTTTCGCCTATTTCATTCTGGCGGGGATTCTTCTGGTCCTCGATCTGATCTGGATCGGAGTTGTCGCGCGCGACTTCTACCGCCAGGGGCTCGGTAGCCTGATGGCCGAGAACGTCAACTTGGCGGCTGCATTCGGTTTCTACCTGATCTACTCGATCGGCCTGTTCATTTTCGTCGTGCGGCCCGAACTTGCCACGGGAGATTGGAAATCGGCGGCCATGATGGGCGCCCTCTTCGGCCTCGTCGCCTACGCCACCTACGACCTGACCAACCTCGCTGTCATCAAGGGTTTCCCCTTGAATATCGCCGTCGTCGACATGGCCTGGGGCGCGACCGTCAGTGCCGTCACGGCGGCAGCGACAGTTCTCCTCGTCAACCGCTTTATCGGTTGATCGGCCTAATACCGGACTTGCGCGGAGGCGCGAGCCGAATCGCCATTATTCGATCGGATCCACCTCGTAGCCGGCGTTTCGCAACAGCGCGACAAGCCCGTTCTCGCCGACGAGATGCAGCGCGCCAACAGCGATAAACACGTTGCCCTCGGCAAGGAGCGGCAGCGCGCGCGTGCGCATGGTGCGGTTTCGCCCATCCACCATCAGCGATTTGAATCCCTCGAACGTCACGCCCTCGATCCCGCTTCGCCGCGCCAGCAGCTTCTGTAGGGGTAGCGCCGCCCCGATCTTCCGCGAAAGATAAAGCTGCAGGATCGTCTCGCGCAGATCTTCGGCGCGGTCGGCGAACTTCAGGCTGGAGCGCAGCATGGCGACCTGCTCCTCCATCGGCACGGACGCTGCGGCGGCAAGTTGCGCTTCCACCGTTTCGAGGCCGACGACCGGAATGTCCTTCGACCGCGCGATATCGGCGATCTTCATGTCGACGACCGGCTTGCCGTTACTGATCCGCTCCCGTTCGCAGTCGGTCACCGCCATTACCATGGAAATCACCCACGGCTTGAAGTGCTCCGCGAAGGCGCTCGGCAGACGCGCCGCCTCAAGCTGCTTTTTCACCGTCTTGAAGGCTTCCGGCGAGATCAGCAGGTCCAGTCGCCGGCCATCTTCGAACATCAGCAATGTCGGGGACTGTTGAATGGCCGTCGCCAGCGCGGCGGGACCGACGTCGACCACTTCGAGCGCCACGACGCGGGCGCCTTCGATGGCGCTACGCACGTTTTCGGGAAAGTCCGTGACGCGCTCATCCGTCATGTGGACGGTACCGAACAAGTAGGAATCGGCAATTCCTTCGCGCGCGACACGCCACAGGACCGCACCCCCGTTGGCGACCTGGCTTGCCGCTGCCAGTACGCCCGACGCGACCGCCGGATCGTTGTCCTGAAGCTCCGCCAGCAGGTCCTTGCCGCCGCACGCGTTGTTCTCTTTCGGCGCGGCGGTTGCGGACGTGGACAAAGTCGCCAACAGCATCAGCAGGACCGGCAGGAAAGCCAGAACAGTCCGAACAGAAAGATGTCGGGGCGAATAACGGCGGTATGAACGCAATACGCAAACTCCGTTGATCAGTGTAACGGCGGCAGCGCTCCGGTTCGCCCTCAGGCCCGCGGATGCGCCGCGTCATAGACGGCAATCAGCCGCTCGCGGTCAACTTCTGTGTAAATCTGGGTCGTCGACAGTGAGGCATGCCCGAGCAGTTCCTGGATCTGCCTGAGATCGGCTCCGGCCGATAGCAAATGCGTTGCGAACGAATGGCGCAAGGCATGCGGTGTCGCAGTCTCCGGCAGCCCCAATTCATCGCGCAGCCGCTTCATGGTGAGCTGGATGATCCGCGGCGATAGCGGACCGCCCTTCGCTCCGAGAAACAATGGATCGTCGGCATGCATCGGATAGGGACAAAGTGCGAGGTATCCAGTGACGGCTTCTTGCACGATACCGAGTACCGGCACCAGCCGCTCGCGCCCGCCCTTGCCCTTGATGTGCAGACTGTCGCGCCCATGAATCGGCGCTTCCCGGCGGGTCAGGCCGAGCGCTTCGGAAATGCGCAGTCCGCAGCCGTAAAGGAGAAGTAGAACCGCGGTATCGCGCGCCGCCACCCAGTCGACCTCTTGGGCCATGCCGGCTGCGACGGTTGCCTGCGCCTTTTCGACCGTCAGCGGCTTTGGCACCCCATGCGGCTTCTTGGGCATCTGCACCTGCAGGATGGATCGGTTCTTGGCAATCTCGCGCCGCTCGAGCCAGCGGAAGAAAGAGCGCAGCGCTGACATCGTCCGCGACAGCGAGCGCGATTCGATTCCCGCCTTGCGCCTTGCCGCCATGAAGGCGCGAAATGTCCGCTGGTCGAGATCGGCAAGATCGGCAAGCAACGGCGGCCGTCCAAGCCTGCCGCCGAGAAATCCGGAGAATTGCGCCAGATCTCGCCCGTAGGCGTTCAGCGTATTCGCCGCAGCCCCGCCCTCATGCTCGAGATGAACGAGCCAGGCTTCGATGATCGCTTCCAGGCGTTGCGCGTCGTTCAACACTGCTTCTCCAAATACTGCCGAATTCGGCAGGCGAGCTTCGGGATGATTTGGTTAATCAATAGTTAACGTTCGGGTTAACGTCGAACGTTGGAGCATGTTCGGCCTGTCCACGCGAAGGCTGGTGCGTACGCGGTGTGTTGCCGAAGGCGAGCACCAGAGATGCGGTTCGAACATGCGGCAAAGCCAAAAAACTTGGGAAGCGCGGCTGCGGGTCCATGAAAAGTGAACTCGCTCTGGCGTGCCGCTGGGTCTTTGTGGGAACATTGGATCGGGTCCGGTGTTTAGTGGGCGGAGTCGGAAACGAATTGATGTCATCTCTCTCTCGATTGCGGTTACCCCCGCGCCGGACGAACTTCGAGAACGATCCGCGCCGGGTGGGAGTGGAGATCGAGTTCGCCGCCGTGAGCGCCGGCAAGGTTGCCCGCCGCCTCGCTGATCTCTACGGCGGGGATTACCGACGCGAAGACCGGCACCGCTATCACATCGATGGAACGCGGTTCGGCAACTTCGTCGTCGAACTCGACACCCAGTACGCCCACCGCGCACCCGGCGCGCCCGCCCCCTCGACCACCGGTCTGCAGGGCCTGATGGACACCTTCACCGATTCGATGCGCGAAATGTATGGCGATATCGGTTCGCTGGTGATTCCCTATGAGGTTGTCTGCCCGCCGGTCGAAATTGCCCAGCTCGAAGAGCTTGAAGCCCTGATCAGGGCGCTTCGCGAGGAAGGCGCAAAGGGCACGCGCGACAATCTCCTCCACGCCTTCGGCGCTCAGCTCAATCCCGAGGTCGCGACCTGCGACCCTGGCTGGATTCTCGCCGTGATGAAGGCCGAGATCCTTTTGTCCGAATGGCTGCGGGCAATTATTTCAATCGATATGGCGCGGCGCTTCCTGGCCTTTGCCGATCCTTTCCCGCAGGATTACGCGCACAAGGTCTTGCAGGACGATTATTGGCCGGACATCGACGGACTTATCGACGACTATCTCGCATATAACCCGACTCGTAACCGCGAACTCGACATGCTGCCGCTGTTCTTATGGCTCGACGAAAAACGCGTTCGCGCCGCGATTCCCGACAAGCTCGTCAAGCCGCGCCCGACCTTCCATTACCGTCTGCCCGACGCCAACATCCGCGAGCCGCTCTGGAGCCTGTCGCTGGAATGGAATCGCTGGTGCGTCGTCGAGAGATTGGCCGAGGATCGTGAAGCCCTGGCGGAGATGGGCCGGGCATATATCGAAAACGACATAAGCATCCTGTCCGAGGATTGGGCGTTGCGCTGCACCGAGTGGGTAATGCTGAAAGACTGATCCAGAAATCTCCCTCAGTCTGCTGAACGTGGTGTGTATGCGTCAGTGCCTCGCAAAATCGAGCGGCGATACAACTCCTTCTGCGCTTTTGTTCGCAAGCGTATTATACGGAATGATCACCAATTGCTGGCACGTTCGCGGGAGGGAGCCCGGTTTCGGTGCGGTCTAGCTAAGCGGCCCTGGCGAGCCGCACAAAGTGGTCAGTTTGTATCGTGGGGGAAATAGCCGTCAGGTCTTTCGTCTGCCATCGCGTAACCGAGTGCTTCCTCGTTCCCGTTGCGCTTTTTGGCTTATGCGTTCCTGTGCTCGGACTGGCCCTGTCGGCTTCGTCCTCCCCGGCCAGCGCCAAGTCGCCGGGCGAGATCCATTGCTACAACAAGATCTGCCATCGCGTCAGAACGATCCCGGAAACGCGGCTGCGGATCGGCAAGGCCAGGAAGGTCGCCGCGACCCACTACGATCATCCCTCCATCGACCGCTACAACACCGGCAAGTACACCTCGTCCGGAGAAGTCTTCAACGCCGGCGATCCAACGCGCGCCTCAAGCTCGAACCTTCCTGACGGCACGGAGCTCCTCGTTTGGAACCCCGAGAATGGCCGCGCAATCCATGTTCGCGTCAACGATTTCGGACCGTTCCATACCAACCGCGAGCTTGACCTGACGCGCGCTGCCGCCGAACGGCTCGGCTTTTCGCATCTTGGCGTTGCCGAACTCGAAGTCATCATCGTCGCGCCGCCACCAATGGACGAACCGCGCTATAGGCGCGGCCGCCGCTACCCAGCCGCTTTGGGTTACCTCGGCGTACTCGACAGAAGCCAGGTCGTGTCCCTCGCCAATCGCCTTGTCCGCAACCGTCGTCTCAACCGCATGGCGAGCATCGACATCCAGCAGTTTCTGTGGTCGACGAAGGCACGCGAGCTGGGCGGCGGACAATCGGTTGTGAGTTATTCGCCACCTTTGGCCGATTCCATTCGCGAGCACCGCGAGGCCATCGGCATCCTCCCCTACGCCAAGGCTTCCGCCGACCCGCATCTGCCGAGGCCGCCTGTCCTTGCGGCCCTTGCCGACGCGCCGCACCCCGATGCGCCGCTACCTTTCCTGCGAACAGCGAGCTTTGCCGACGCCGAGCCCTTGAACGCGAGTTTGCGGCCGGCCGCTCGGTTCGATGAGGGTCCCGCCCGCTTCGGCCTGCGGCTCGAGGTTGCCGAGAAAGCCGGCTGGCGCGTCCCTGCAAGTCTTGAGGACTCGCAGGCTGGGCACGATGTGCGCCAGCCCGAACCGATGCGTATAGCCGCCGTGACGCGAGCCCCGATCCGCCATCATGCCTCTAATGCCTACGAAATCGCCGCCGCCGATGTTGATTCCATTCGCTGGTCGATCCCCGGACTCGATGCATTCATGCGCGTGATGACCCCGGTCTGGGGCACCGGCGTTTCACCGCTGCAGGCTCTCGAGGCACTTGCCGCCATGGCGGTCGTCCTGATGATGTCGGCCTTCGCGATCCTGCAGCGCGCGATATCCGTTCAGCGCAGCCGGCCGCGGCGGCGCGTGACGGTTGCAGCGGCGAGCCTGCCCTCCCGCGCGAGGCGCCACCTCAGGGCAACGCCGCAACCGCAGTCGGCGGTCGATGTCACGCCGTTCGAACTCGAACTGCTCGTGATGCAGTCCGCGGGACCTGTCATCCGCATGATTCCGCACGCGTCTGTGATCGCTCGCGGCTTGCGCGTGGACGGTACCGTTGAATCGACCGGGACGGTGATCGTCCGCGGCGAAGTCTTCGGCGATTGCCGCTGCCACTCGCTGGTGATCGAGGCAGGTGGCCGCCTCGAAGGCAACGTCGTCGCCGTCCGTGTCGAAATTCGGGGCCGCTACAAAGGCGCTATCGACGCTGACGCCCTCATCATCGATGACGCCGCCATGATCGACGGCGACATCGACTTCAAAACGATACGGAATCTGTGCGTTGCCCAACCCGCGATCGCCGGGTTCTGGCGACGTCCCTACGCCATCGCCGCCGAGTAGGCGCTCGCCTGGCTATTCCATGGTCACCAGTTAGGGGCGCAACGAATGGCTTCGCACGGCTTGACCGCCTTAGCCCCGGATGTGTTGAGCATGGGAAGTGTGGAGCCACAAAAAGTTCCACTTACACGATCTTCTGGCCCGTTTTGGCCCAGTCGGCCATGAACGTTTCGAGGCCCTTGTCCGTCAACGGATGCTTGACCAGTGCCTTCAGGATCGACGGCGGCACGGTTGCGACGTCGGCGCCGATAAGGGCGGCTTCGCGCACGTGGTTCACCGTACGGATCGAGGCGGCTAGAATATCCGTCGTCAGGTTCTGATAGTTGTCGTAGATCTGGCGGATCTCGCGGATCAACAGCATGCCGTCCTCGCCGATGTCGTCGAGCCGCCCGACGAACGGCGACACGAACGTCGCGCCCGCCTTTGCCGCCAGCAGCGCCTGATTGGCGTTGAAGCACAAGGTCACGTTGACCATCAGCCCGTCGCTTGACAGCGCCTTGCAGGCCTTCAGGCCGTCGAGCGTCAGCGGCACCTTGATCGTCACGTTCTTGGCGATCTTTGCCAGTTCGCGAGCTTCCGCGAGCATTCCCTCGGTGTCGGTGGCCGCAACTTCCGCGGACACCGGCCCCGGCACGATCTCGCAGATCTCGGCGATGGTTTTCTTGAAGTCGCGCCCGGACTTGGCGATCAGCGACGGGTTCGTTGTCACGCCGTCGACGAGGCCGCTCGCCGCCAGTTCCTTGATTTCGCTGATTTCTGCGGTGTCGACGAAGAATTTCATATCTGTCCCTTGCCCCAGGGTTGCCCTATCGGCTCCCCTAGTATCGAACTGATTCGCGCTTGCCTAGAGTGCTTCCCGAAAAGTGAGAAGCGGTTTTGTGACAAGAAGCACGGCAAAACAAAGGATTAGTAGCGTTTCGCGAAAGCTGCAGAACACGAACAAAGTACGTGCCCAGTGTTCCGGTACCGACATTTGCTTCCCTTGCAGCGCGGTCCAGAGCAAATCTCAGAACCGTAACAATAGCGCGTGAGAGCGGCGGCGACCAGATTGGATAACCTACTGGATCTCGGGGAAAACGAAGCGGACCGGCGTGCGAAGGCCGTGCTGGTCCCCGTTCTGTTGCCTGTCGCCCTCGATCAGACATACGACTACCTTCCTCCCGATGACGGCCCGCCGCCGCCCGGCAGTTTCGTCGCGGTTCCCTTCGGCAACCAGACCCGGATCGGCATCGTCTGGGATGCGCCCTGCGGCGCGGCAAGCGCCAAGAAGGTCGATCCGAAGCGCCTCAAGGCAATTCTCGAGGTACTCGACGCGCCCCCGCTGCCGGTCATATCGCTGCACTTTGCCGAGTGGATCGCGAAATACACCCTGAGCCCGCTCGGCATGGTCTCGCGCATGATGATGTCGGCGCGCGAAGTTTTCGAGCCAGCCAAGCCTCGGTTCGGCGTGGCTGCGGTTCCAGGCGCTGCCCTGCCCCCGCGCATGTCTCCGGCTCGGGAACGCGCTCTCGAAATCGCCGCCGATGGCCTTATCCGCCCGAAGGCGACGCTCGCCCGCGCCGCCGAATGCACCACCGGCGTCGTCGACGGCCTGGTTGCCGCCGGCTGTCTCGTCGAAGCGGCAATCCCCGAGAAGCGCTGCCCGCGCCCCGCGCCGCTGCATACCAAGGTCGAATTCAGCTCAGCCCAGGAGCGCGCCGTCGAAGGACTACGCTCCGCGGTCGACGCTTCGAATTTCTCCGTCACCCTGCTCGATGGCGTCACCGGCTCCGGCAAGACCGAAGTCTACTTCGAGGCGGTTGCACGCACCCTGCAAAAGGGCCGGCAGGTCCTGATCATGCTTCCCGAAATCGCACTGACGAGCCAGTTCCTCGGTCGCTTCGAGGCCCGCTTCGGCTGCCCGCCTGTCGAATGGCACTCCGCATTGGCCGGCGCCGAGCGCGGTCGCTTGTGGAAGGCGGTCGCCACCGGCGAAGCGCGCGTCGTCGTCGGCGCCCGCTCCGGGCTCTTCCTCCCCTATCCCGATCTCGGCCTCGTCGTCGTCGACGAAGAACACGACGGCGGCTTCAAGCAGGACGACCGGGTCAATTACCACGCCCGCGACATGGCCGTCGTTCGCGCCCACATGGGCGACTTCCCGGTCGTCCTCGCCTCCGCCACGCCGGCGATCGAGACCCACGTCAACGCGCGCTCGGGCAAATACCGCCATCTCGTCCTGCCAGGTCGCTTTTCGGGCACCGAACTGCCCGAGATAGAGGCCATCGACCTGCGCAAGGAGCAGCCCGACAAGGGCCGATGGCTGGCTCCGCGCCTTGCCGTTGAAATCGCCGAGTGCCTTGAACGCGGCCAGCAATGCCTGTTGTTCCTCAACCGCCGCGGTTACGCGCCGCTGACGCTGTGCCGCGCCTGCGGCCACCGGCTCGAATGCCCTCAGTGCACCGCCTGGCTGGTCGAGCACCGCTTCAAGAAGCGCCTCGATTGCCACCATTGCGGCTTTTCCCTCCCCGTCCCCGACAAGTGCCAGAAATGCGGCGAGGAAGGCACGATGACCGCCTGCGGCCCCGGCGTGGAGCGCGTCGCCGAGGAGGTCGCCGAGCGCTATCCCCGGGCGCGCATCGCGTTGCTGTCGTCCGACCTGATCCCCGGCCTTACCGAGATGCGCCAGGTGATCAAGTCGATTGAGGCCGGCGAAGCCGACATCATCATCGGCACGCAGCTGGTCGCCAAGGGACACCATTTCCCCAACCTCAATCTCGTCGGCATCGTCGATGGCGATCTGGGCCTTGCCCAAGGCGCCGATCCGCGTGCCGGCGAGCGCACGTTCCAATTGCTGCATCAGGTGACGGGCCGCGCTGGGCGCGCGCTGATCCGGGGCCGCGCCTATATCCAGACGCACCTGCCCGAGCACCCGGTGATGGCGGCCATCATCTCCGGCGACCGCGAAGCCTTCCTCGAACGTGAGATCGCCCAACGCCAGGCCGGCATGCTGCCGCCTTACGGACGCCTCGCCGCCCTTGTCGTCTCCTCGCGCGATAAGGCGAGCGCGGAACGGATCGCCCGTGAAATTGCCATTCGCGCACCAGCCGCCGAACGCATCCAGGTGCTCGGTCCCGCCGAAGCGCCGATCGCCGTGATCCGCGGCCGCCATCGCTGGCGGCTTCTCGTCAAGGCTCCGCGCGAGATCGACATGCAGGGTTATCTGCGCGAATGGCTTTCCCGCCTGCCGCCGCTCAAGGGCGACAACCGCCTCGCGGTCGACGTCGATCCGTATTCCTTTTTGTGACGAGAGGCGACAGCTGCCGGACGCTGTGTTTTGTGCGCCTCTAGTGTCCCGTTTCCGAATTGCCGACCCCTTTGCCGAACGCTCTCATCGGCAATTCGGAAACAAAGGGACACTAGCAAAATCATAGGCTTAGTGGGGTGCTTGTCTCGCAATTGCCGACTAAGAGCCTAGCCGAATTGTTGGTCGGCAATTGCGAGGCACCACACTAGGAGCCTCTTTATGGTAGCCTCCGCGTGGAGGCAGCAATTGACCAGGATTCAAATTCGCCACAGGACGGCCTACCGCTACCGGGAACCGCTCGAATTCGGCCAGCACAAGTTGATGCTTCGCCCTCGCGAGAGCCGCAGTCTGCGTCTGTTATCGCATGACCTCAAAATAGCGCCAGCTGCGGTCGTCACATGGGCGAATGACGTTTTTGGCAATGCTGTAGCGACCGCCACCTTTCAGGAGCCCTCGAACGAACTCGTCATCGATAGCATTGCCGAGCTGACCCTCGATGTCGAACGCTGGCCGGTATTCGATATCGCGGCGTCTGCCGCAAACTATCCATTCCTGTTGACCGAAGATGAGATGGCCGACCTCGGGGCGTTGCGGCTCCAAGCTTATCTTGACTCTGATGGACGGCTCCGCGACTGGGCATCAGGGTTTGTCGCCGGCAGCCCGACCGATACACTCGCGCTGCTGAAGGATTTGTCTGCGGGCGTTGCCGCACGGATCGGCTATGAATATCGCGAGAACGACGAAGCCCAGTCGCCTTCAATGACGCTTGCCCGCAATAAAGGTTCGTGCCGCGACATCGCGGTCCTTTTTGCGGATGCGGTGCGCAGTCTAGGTTTCGGCGCGCGCATCGTCTCGGGCTACCTGTACGATCCCGGCGAAAATGCCGTGGGTTCGAAAGGTGCAGGCTCGACGCATGCATGGGCCGAAGTCTATGTGCCCGGCGCAGGTTGGATTGTCTTTGACCCGACCAACCGCAGCGTCGGCGGGTTCAATCTCATTCCAGTCGCCGTCGGGCGGCACATCCGCCAGACTATGCCAATCTCCGGCAGTTTCGTTGGCAACCCGGATGCTTTCGAACACATGGATGTGCGGGTTGAGGTCAGTCCTTCGTCACCTTGAACTCGATGCGGCGGTTCTTCGCCCGGTCGTTCTCGGTGTCGTTCGAAGCGACCGGCCGGCTGTCGCCGTAGCCAGCTGATGTGATACGGCTCCCGCCGACGCCCTTGCCCGTCAGGAATACGACCACCGCCCGCGCCCGCTGTTCTGAAAGCCGCTGATTTGAATCCGAAGACCCGACCGTATCGGTATGCCCCTCGACCGTGATCTTTTCCACCTCCGGGCAGCGGTTGGCGATATCGGCGAGGCTATCGAGCAGCGGCCGGCTCTTGTCGTCGAGTTGCGCGCTGCCGCTGCGAAAATAGATCGCGTTCGTCTGCGAGATGACTTCGAGGCGGTTTTCGCAGGCTTCTGCTGTAATGTTATCGGACGCTTCCTTGAGACGAAGCTTCTGGCGCTCGGCGCGCGCGCTTTCCAGCTCCGGCTTCGCGTCACCGGTTCCGAACACCAAATCGAACGTAATGGATGCCCCTGGAGCAATAAGGATTCCGCCGACCAGCTCGGCAAGCTTGCCGACATTGCCTTCAAGCCCGAAGTCGTTCGCCGCGACGATGACCGGCTTGATGGTCGCAACCGACACCGTTGTATCGTTGATCAGCGTGACCCAGACGGGAGCCTGGAATTCTTTTTCCAGGCCATGCATGCGAACCGTGAAATCCAAAAGATAGGCGATCCGTGTCTGGCTCCTCAGAGTCTCCAGCTTCGACTTGTTGATATTTGCCGTGATCTGCGCCTCAGGGAACTTGAACGTTTCGAACAGCAGAAACCGCATCCGCACATTGCGCAAGTCGTGGTGGGTGTCGATTGATTCGAGTTGGATATTGATGACCGCTTTGCCGTCTTCGCTGACGCCGCCCTCGACAGCGTTGAACTGGTGGGTCTCGAAAATCTCGTTCTTCTTCACGGTCTGCATGTAGACGTTCGACAGGCGCGGGTTCAGCACCCACTCCTGGCCGAGGTAATCTTTGGCATCTGCCTTTGCGGCAATAACACCGGCAGCCAGCACGCCAACAGCGAGCAATGCGCGAATGAGTGCAATCGTCATGTCGTTTCCCCGGTCGGAGCAAGTCGTTTCGCAGCGTTCTTCCGGCTTGGCTCTGACCTCAGTTGCAGCCGGAGCTGGACCATTTCATCAGCGCAATCTTGAATGCCCCGCCCATCGGGTGCTGGTGGCGCAATACGTCCTTGGCGCTTTTCGCGTACGTCTTGCCCTGCTCGCACAAGCGGTCCTTGTTCCATTTGTGGCAGGTCGCGCAGCTCTTCTTCCAAAGTTCATCGGGCAGACCTTCGATCGGAGCAAACAGCGGTACCGTCTCGATCAGCTCCTCCAAAGACAGGCCGTTGACCGGATAGGGTCCAAATGGCACAGGCTGGTTGTAGCGAAGTTCGTCGCTTTCACGGTCGCTGTCGTTGTTCGCGGTCTGCCGCGCCTTGGGCTCGGGGGCTTGGCTGGTCGCAGTCGGTTTCGGCTTCGGTTCAGGGTCTGTCCCGCGCGCCACAGCATCCTTTTGCGCCGGTTCGCTCTTTGCCGTCGATCCGCCGTCCCCGCCCTGAACTGCGGTCTTCGTTCCTTCGCATGAGACCGTCTGGTCGAGCATGGGCAGGTATCGCCGGCACTCGCCTTGCGCCGGGTCGCTCGCATTTTTGTTTTCGGCGCCATCCGGAAGGCTCTTCAGGTAGCGCATTGGCGCCCAGCCTTCGACGGCGGTCGTCTGGTCGGAATCCTCAAGCTTGTGGTCGACGTATCCCCAATCGCGGCCTTCGAATTTGTCCGTCTTCGTGACGCAGGCCTTATCGCCGCCGACCATCACGTCGATATAGGTGGTGCCGCCGAGATCCTTCGAAATATTCAGAAGGCCGGTGTCGACCTTGTAGGGAACACAAACCGTCCCTGCCGCGGAAGCGGCGCCGGGCAGGATGGCGAGTGCGATCAGCAGAACACGGCGGCCTATCATCGTGCTTCCCGGAATGGAGGCGGCCCGCCCCGATATGGAGGTGGCGGCAAGTTGCGTTATGCGGCTGGCGAGAAGCGGTAGGGGCTGATCGAACGGCGTCAGCGAGTTCACAATGTCACACCCTGGGGTGCGCTTTGCAACGGCTGAACTCGCTCAGCATTACCAGAATCGTTGCCTCAAACGCCAAGTATGCCCGAATCGCACGCAGGAAGCTGGAGTCGGTAGCCCCGTAGAAGCGATGCGACATGGACGCCTGCGAAGCAATCGACACGCCCCTTCACATCCCCTTGAAACAGCCCGTGAAGCCTTGATCTTGCACGGCCTGCGTGCTGGCCTGCGTCGTGATCCGACACAAGCTTGCGCAGTGTCGGTAATTCAGACCCGACACAAGCTTGCGCAGTGTCGGTAATTCAGACCCGACACAAGCTTGCGCAGTGTCGGTAATTCAGACCCGACACAAGCTTGCG
>JAHJQI010000064.1 GCA_018819265.1 Alphaproteobacteria bacterium | reverse complement strand
GCGATCCGGTCTTCAACGCTCACATATGAAAACAACTGATCTGTTATCCGATCCTCACCGCGCATCCATGCCTCCCTTGCATGCGAACAAGAGAATCATGCTTCGCAGGCTAAAACGAGGACTTTTTCAGCAGCCTGCTAGTCGTTATGCAGCAATCCCTCGCCCACAATGGCGCGCCGATGATAATGACTAACGCTTGTGCTTCATGGCATGAGCTGGCCAGTCGCCTGATGTTTCACAACGCTCGTGCGTATATCGGAACGCTTTTTCCGGTACTAACGGCGGAAGCGCATCCGATTGCGATCGGATTTCTGGGTGACAACTATGGCAAGCCGTTAGCCGAGGCTCTTTGGCTCGCCCAGAACGCGGCCTACGGCGTCAGTGTGCGCCGCCCATACGTAGTGTCTGGTGTTTACCCTCAAGTGCTTCGGACGACGCCTGACGAACATATGGACCGCATTTGTCGTTTGCTGTCAGAAGGCGAGAGTAAATGGGAACAATTGTTAAAACAATACGAACTCGCAAACGACCAATATGCAACTCGTGGAGCGCTCGACACCATCACGTATTACCGTCGCGAGGCTGAAGCTGCCCGCGCCGTAAGGCAAGCGATGAGGCGCACTTAGAGCAGCGGACCCGTTGTGATGGACGACCAGTTGAACTCACACTGCAAAAGCGGACGTTCCGGTTAGCCATTCCACGAAGTGGAGTGCGTCGATCACCCGATCTGTTATCGTCTGCGAGATCGAGATTTTAGTCGCCCAAGGAGGCAATACGCTTACGGTATGAAGATAGCTGAATACGAGGCAGGCGGTAGGGAGCAGTACGAACGGCTGGCATGTTTGGTCCGAGGCATTCTGGCAGACGCCACGGATGGCATAGAAAGTGTTGGCGTTCTGCAAATCCAGCACCGGTCGAAAGCCGTCGTGTCGCTCAAGAAGAAGATGGCGGCCCGGGGATTGTCGGATCGCGACGAGCTTGAGCGCTCAATCAAGGATTTGGCCGGTTGCCGGATAATTCTCTATACCAACTCAGATGTTGAGCGCTTACTGCAGTCGTCAATCATTCGCGAAAACTTCCAGATCGATTGGGATCGCACTAAGATCCACTATCCATTCGACGAAACGGATCCCGGCCAGCTGTTCGTTTCCTACAACTACGTGCTGAAGCTCAACGATGCTCATGTCGCGCAGCCGGAGCACGCCGATTTGGCTGCCCTGTACTGCGAAGTGCAAGTGCAGACCATTCTAGACCACGCATGGTCCGAAATGGCGCACGACACCACCTACAAGTCGCCAGTTGCAGGCTTCGGCACAAAGCGGATGGAGGGGATCCGCAAGCGCATGACGGAGATCATGAACAAGTATCTCCTGCCGGCCGGCTTCGACTTCCAGAAAGTCGCCGAAGATGTTGCAGAGCTGCGGGCCGCGCAGGACTTGCACGATCGCGAACCGCTGAAGCTGCTGACTGACGCCACAAGCAACGAAGAGCGAATCGATCTGCTGCAGTCTTTCCAGGACCTCATGTTGCCGCACTATGATGACCTTCCTGCGATTGCGCCACGAATTCGAGAGACCTTGATGTCTGTTGTCGCTGCCGCACGCGCTGCGGAGGACGCCGAAGACGAGCCGAAGGGGTCTTATCGATACGGATCTGTCAGCTCAATTGTCGACAAGACTTGCGACATTTTTGATGCGCTTCGTTTTATGAACGAAGACGCCGTCGCTGCAACTTTTGACTGCCTGCTGCAGCTTCATGTCGATGCTAATGATGAAGATCAGAGAAAGAGGATTCTGACATCGGTAGAGCATCTGGCTGAGCACAACCTCCAAATCTGGCAGGCCCGCGGTCCCCTAGTTCAACAGCTGCTCATGGATCGCATTGGGACGCTGACGGAGACGGAAGCGGGCGACGGCCGACGCATCGTTGTGGAGACGCTTCAGCAAATCTTGAAGCCTGAAGTGACAGGGACGACCAGCAGTTTTGACGCGGTTACGTTTCGCCAGGGCAGCGTCGCGGCCAGTGCCGATTTGGAAGCGATACGGTCGGCGGCTATCAGCAAGCTGGAGGATATGTTCGATCACGCTATCGACGATGGCGAGCGCGCTCGTCTGGTCCAGACGCTTCATGCAGGTACCCGCTTGGCGCACCAGGGAGAAACCAAAGTCGATACCTTTGCGATGATCGTGCGCACTGCCGCGCGCTTTGTCCGGTTCTTCGTAGAACGCTGGGATGGTCTTGCGTTCGAGCTTCGTCAAAAGGTCGAGCATAAGGCGCTTTGGCTTCACAAGCATCGAGCGCTTCCGGCCGATTTTTCCGGAGACGAAGGAGCCAAGGCCGCAATTGCCGAACTCGTACAAGAGATAGCGGCGCTCCGCGCAGTTGCTGATCTGGATCCGGATTATGTCATCTTCAAAACACTGGTCGGGTTCGATGAGGTATTGAAGCCGTACTGGGATGGCGACCCATTCGACAAGACATTTCGGGAAAGCGAGATAGATAGGCTGGTTGAAGAGATCGATGTCTCGTCGATCGAGCATTGGCGCGGGCGGATCGAGCGCTGCGCTGTCAGTCAGTCCAATGACGGCGCCTACTACATCTACTTTTCCAGACTTCTACGCGAGCTAGCGCGGCAAAAGCCGGATTTGGCGATGACTTTGCTGGAGAAACCATCGCCGAAACTCGCCGAGTTTCTCGACGATTTGCTGTTTGGATTCGAGACGAGCCAACGCAGCGACGACGTCATGCAGATTGTCGATGGTTGGATAGCGGGGCGGAAATACCTTTCGGCGATCGCGCGGTATCTTTGGCGTCCGCAGCGTTTTGACGGCAAGCGCCTGGAGAGAACCTTCGACGCTGCTGTTGGGGGAATCGATAGTCAGGCCGCTTTTGACTGCCTGAGAAGCGGGGCCGAACACGTTCTCGACCACCCGGACTTGCTCCAGACCGTCATTCTGCCTGCGATTTCCTATCTCGTAGATAGAGGCGTGTCTCGCTGGGTCGAGCAGGTTGTTTTCGGCAAAGGCGGCCTAAAATGTATGATGGCGCTGTCGGCGGCCGAAGCTGATCTCATTCTCGAAGCGCTAGTAGTGTCGCCTGCGATTTCGCACTGGGAGGAGGAGGTTCTGGCGCGTATCACCAACAGCTACCATCAGAAATTCGTGGACTTTATTGAAAAGCGCCTCGAGGTCGGCGCAGCTGACGACGTCGCCATCAAATACGAAGCGATCCCATTCGAGTTTCACGTGTTGCCGGAACATATCGAGGGCATGGCGGACATGCTGGTTTCGGCGGGCAGGCGCTGGTTTGGCGCAAATGACCAATTGTTCCAGTTCAGAGGCGGCGCCGCCATCGCGCGATTGTTTCCCAAAACTGCCGACATCGAAGCCGTGTTGGATCGATACATCGCTAGCGGAGATCGTTCAGACCTGGAGTTTGTCGTCGATGTTCTGCGCGCCTATTTCAGCGGCGCCTCTTCGAACTCGTCAATCTGTCGGGACATCGTCGCGCGGTTAGCGTCCGATGATCCACTGCTTGTCGAGGTCGGAATTATCATCGAGCAGAGTGGCGTGTTGTCCGGCGAGTTCGGCGGTGTCGAGGCGAAGGCGGCCAAACGGGATTATATGCGCTCATGGTTGACTGATCCCCGGGAGGCCGTACGCTAGTTCGCTGAAACTCAGATTCGCGACCTTGAGCGGGCGATGGCGGCGGACCAGCGCCGCAGCATGGAAGGATTGCAGCTTCGGAAACGAAAGTGGGGTGCGGCATAACGGCCCCCCCCCCGAGGCGAACTCAGTCGTCCACTAGGGGAATGCCGGTTGGATCAACGGGCACAATACGGCAGTGGTTGCAGGTCCGCATTCGGACCGCGGAAAACCGAGCGATCCTAATGTCCGCTATCGGGAGTGGCTGTGTGAAAACTCCAAAGAGGGAGATTTTGGCGAAAAATTATTCCCTTGATCTCACTGCTCGAGTGCCGCTTCGCATATTCATTTCGCATGCGGCGCTATTTTCGGAAATCAATTTCGTCTCAACTTCGAACTGATGAGTTTTTACACATCCACTCCCAAAAGCGGACGTTACGAGCGGCCGTTATGGGGCGAGTTTAGGACACCGAGGTTTAGTCAGCATTGGGCATCTCAGCGCTGCTGCCCGCCTGTCAATCTACGAAAAACCATGCGCCGAACGTCGCGCAGCCTTGTTACGCGTAACTCATTCGACATAGCGATAATGCGCGCATACTCACCAAGAGCTGCCAACGCATTGATGAACGCGTCGTCTTCGCATAGAGCCGCTAGGTCGAAGGTCGCTTCATCAGCAGATACTGGGTGCGATGGCGGGTGATTATCTGAGACACGGAAACGAACGCTTCGAGTTATCAAAGCAACCTTTGGCGCCGTCCATGTTGAAATGCTGAAGCGATTTTCGTCCGCGCGCTTTTGAAGCTCTAGAAGATCATTCAGCGCAGCTCGCAACTCAGGATCGATCAGTCCGCCGCGCCCCGCACCACTAAGTTCTTCAATGGTATCTGTCACCAAAATCGGCATGTTGAGTCGACCAGCAAGATAGAGGGCAGAAGCAAAATCATCCTTGGCATCGACTGAAACGGCGCACTGTTCGAGCATATCAACCGCTCCTGCGGTTCGCGCAGCTGCCGCTCGCGCATCTTTGGCGTTGTTTTCGTTGGTCGTTATCGTTAGATCAAGGTCGCCTGCGAGACGCTCCAGGTATGCCGTCTGGTCAGATCGATCCCTATGCGCGTCGTTCCAGTTGGCGATTTGCAAAGCGATGAGGATACCGACAACGACGATAAAAAAGTCGAGAGCAACCGCGAACCAGTTTTGGTCATTTACGTGTTTTGTAATGCTTCGAAGTAACATCGTACGACCCTAACCGACTTGGGCAGAACATATCGCAATCCAGATTTGTGTCGAGCGATGGTTGAGAGTTCTATTTGGGGCGACTTAAGCCTCTGAGCTAACGACCGCTTGCGGCGTCATAGCAGCCGTAACGACGCCCCAGACCAATGACAAAAATTCGCCAATAGCCGACATTGCCTTGCCTTCGATGAACGTCAGAGATTACGCCGAAAACAGCCGTACGCGAACCGCCTCGACCAAGTGCTCGCGTGCTGCGTTCCGCCCCTGGAACTGCAGACCCATGCATATGCCGCCCAACACGAATATGAAATCGAGGCTGACGGCGAACCAGTTCTGATCTTTCACATGCTTGGTCAGACGACGGAGGATCATTCGGGTTCCTCTTCGCCTGCATCGGCTTCCAACAGCGGAAACGTCATCGGCACGTAGCATTCGCCATAAACCGCCGCCCCGCGCTCACTGAGCTGACTTAAGCTGAGCTGAACGGCGAGCATGTTTTCGCTCGATATGCTCGTGCTGACCTGTTCGATCTGCTGGATAATCTGGCTCGCAATAATTTCCAAAATCGCGCTCTTGTCGTCGAGTTCACTGAGCATGTCATAATAGCGAAGGCGGTCGCTTGGGCTGATCGTCGCTGAAACCGCCAGTGTTTTTATACGCCCTTGCAAGGTGAAGATATCACTCTGTAATTGCCCAGCGCGCCCGGTTTGCTCGAACAGGCCGTCAAGGAGAGTTCTGCGTTCGTCCGGCATTTGGTTGAATGTGCCCCGCGCCAGACCCGCTTCCCAGTTTTGCGAACCCCAGTTTCTGCTGGGCGAGCGCAGCAAAACAGGCAGTGCGGTTTTCAGGAGGTTGTCCGTGTCACCCTCTGGCCTCGGCATGCCCACCCAATCCTCGCCCGGGGACAGCAATTGCGCCGCAACCGCGCGATATGCCCCAACCCTGCATTCGGAGACGGCCAGCCGCTCTTTTGCAAAATGGTAAATGCGGAAAAGATCGCCCTCCAACCCCGCCTCGGCCACGCGCAGATCAGCGCGGCTCTGGCGGTCGCTCAAAACTTGTTGCCCCATCAGGGCGACACCCACGCCAATGACGACAATCACAAAATCGAGCCCCACCGCGAACCAGTTCTGGTCTTTTACATGCTTGGTCAGACGGCGGAGGATCATTCGGTTTCCTCTTCAAGTTCAAGGTCCGGGTAGACCATCGGTTCGACGCAATCGTCGTAAACGGCATTCAGGCGCGCATTCGCCTGCGCAAGGTCTTCGCGGCGCTCGGTTGCTTCCTGCGTGTTGAGTGGTTTCAAAAACCCGGACGCTTCAAAGCTGCTGATGTTCTGGCGCGCGACCAGTTCCATCGTGGCGCTCGCCGCATCGGCGCGCACGAGCAAATCAAAATAACGGAGCCTGTCACTCAGGCTGAGATCAAGCGGATAGGCCAGCGTCTGCAAATTCGCCTCCATATCCGATACATCGAACTGAAACTTTTGTTCGATCAGGTCGCTAGATGCGAACACTCTGTCAAGTGTGTTGCGGGTGTCATCGTCCATCAGATCGAATGTCCCCGTGGCCAGTTCGGCGTCCCAGAGTGCTGATGTCCACAGGCGCTGGGGCGACCGCGTGACATGCGGAAACACTGCTTCAATGCCGCCGAGATCATATTCGCGCGCCATGCCGGGCCAGGGTGTATCGGTCTGCATCAATTGATCACCGAGTTCGCGATAGCGCGCCTGCCGGCATTCCACGATCGAGACGCGCTCTTTGACTGTACCATAAACCTGAAAGATGATGGTTCTTAAATCTAACACTGCGCGGTCATAGTCAGACCTCGCCTGGCGATCACTAAGCCATTGCTGGCCCATCAGGGCGACACCGACCCCAACGACCACGATCAGGAAGTCGAGCCCCACCGCGAACCAGTTCTGGTCTTTCACATGCTTGGTCAAACGGCGGAGGATCATCGGGCGGCGTCCTTCTGTTCCCGGATCAGCGCGAGGATATCGTCGATCCTGTCCTGCATGCCGGCATAGACGACATGCGCGTTGTCATGGGTGATATAGGCGGTCTGGAGGATCGACAGGAATTCCGCGTGTTCCAGAATCAAATTTGCATCGACCGATCGGGTCGCGCCCAAATCCTCAAAATTTTGCGACGGAACGCCTGTGATATCGAGTTTTCGCACGTCCATGAACTTGTGGCGTAACGCAGTCACCGGCCCCTCGAATATCCTAAACTCCTGGCGAACAAGTGTGGCGTAGTCGTCATATTCCGAGAGCCTGCTGCGCAGTTCCACATCTTTGATCAGGGCGATGCGACCGTTTGATTTCAGTTCCTGAAAGGTTGTCGATGGACCGGGCGGCGTTGACCCTCGTGTTGATTGGGAGATGTCTCCCGCAAGACCGTCCCCGTCCAGCCGACCCTCCACAATGCCGTTAATTATCCGGGCCGTCGCGGCGAGACTTGCCGCATGCGAGTCGAGCGACCGGTGGGTAAGCGCATCGAGCCGGACAAAATCGTCTTCCAGCCGGTCGAGTATGGCAACCGCCTCGATCCGGTCCTTCCGTGCCTCGTTCCAATTCGTGATCTGGAAGGCGATTAGGATACCGGCGACGACGATCAGGAAGTCGAGTACGACCGCGAGCCAGTTCTGCGCCTTCACGTGTTGTGTCATTCGCCTCAGCAGCAATGGTGCATCCCCTCAAATGTGTTGTCAGCGGAAACGGTCTTGAGGTGACCGATCCTGGTGATTAGCCTCAGGAAATGGCCAAGAACCCGTTCCGGTACTTCAAAACCTCGCCCGAGATCATCCAACTGGGCGTGCTGATGTACGTCAGATTTCCACTCTCGCTTCGAAACGTCGAAGACCTGTTGCACGAGCGTGGGATCGACATCTGCCACGAAAGCGTCCGTCTCTGGGTCGACCGGTTTGGCACTTACTTTGCTCACAAGATCAGGAAGCGGCGGTCCGAAGCCATGCGGCGCAGCCCGCAATGGCAGTGGCACCTGGACGAGGTTTTCGTGAAGATACGCGGCGAGAGGCACTATCTCTGGCGAGCTGTCGACCACGAAGGCGAAGTCCTGGAATCCTATGTCACAAAGAAGCGGGATAAGGCTGCTGCGTTGAAATTTCTCAAGAAAGCAATGAAGCGATATGGTAATCCGCATGTTGTCGTCACGGATAGATGCCCGTCGTATCGAGCAGCCATGAAGGTGATTGGGAGCGAAGGTCGCCAGGAAACCGGGCGCCACCTCAATAACCGCGCAGAGAATTCACACCTGCCCTTCCGAAGGCGAGAGCGGGCGATGTCCCGATTCAGGCGGATGCGAAGTTTGCAGAAGTTCGTTTCGGTCCATTCGTCAGTGTACAATCACTTCAACTTTGAAAGGCACATTAACACCAGAGTTTGGTTTAAACAGAAACGCGACGCCGCTCTTCGCGAATGGCGCGATCTTCTCGTCGCCTAGAACCTGCTCGTTCGCGAATAATGGAGACTGGTTCGCATTAGACTGACACCACCCTTAGCAGGGCCGGAAAACTGTGCAGGAAAACAGGATCAGCTCAATCCATCTGCCCAACTTGTCTTTCCCGGCAATTTTGATTATACTTTAATCAGATTGATAGTGGGTGATAAATATGGCTACCGAGACGAAAGTGTTGACCGCGCATGTCCCTCTGGGACTCGCGGAGAAGGTCGAAGCGATGGCTTCGCGGCTCGACCGCTCGCGCGGCTGGGTGATGAAGCAGGCGCTTGCGGCCTGGGTCGATCAGGAGGAAGAGCGCCACCGGATGACGCTCGAAGCCCTGGAGGATGTCGATGCGAGCCGGGTGATCGACCATATGGCGATCATGGCATGGGCGGACAGCCTCGGTACGGACAAGCCGCTACCTTCGCCGGTCAAATGAAGATCCAGTGGACCAGAAAAGCGTCGTCGGATCTCGTCCGTTTGCACCAACATCTGAACCCCGTCGCACCCGAAGCGGCGTCGCGCGTGATCCAGCAACTCGCCCATGCCCCGGACCGGCTGCTTGATTATCCGAGGATCGGCGAGAAGCTAGAAGCCTATGAGCCACGTGAGGTCCGCCGGATCATCGTCGGCAGTTATGAGATGCGTTACGAAATCGCTGCCGCGACGATCTTCATCCTGCGCCTCTGGCATAGCCGCGAAAACCGCAACTTCGAGTCGGAGGACTAAAGATGGGGGACGACCGAAGAGACGCGGCCATGAATCTTTCCGTTGTCCACCCTTGTCTGCGCTTCGCCGCCTTTGATTTTTTGCGGAGATGCAGCACATCTTCGTCTGCTAGGGCTTCAGGTCGTTGTCGTCTGTTCCCCGTCAGGGTATTGTCATGTGTGGACGGCCCCGGTTCTGCAAGAGTAAACTTTGAGGAATGTTGATCTGCGGGGATGCGGTCATGTGTCCGGCCTGTTGACGCGGTCTGTGACCGCTGGCCCTGATGAAGTCCGCTGGCCAGGTCCCTCTCAGAGGAGCGGGCTATGACGCCCTGACAATACCTCGGGGTGTTCCGGCTGCGGTCCCTTTTAGATCATCATCATCTACATTCTGCCCTTACAGTCTGGAGCGAACAGGTTTGACTGCCCGCGGTTCGTATTCGGTTATGCCATGGCCGGCGCACGGTAGGCTTCACCGCGTGCCAGCACGGCCCATGCTATCCTTGCGGTTTTGTTTGCCATGGCGACAGTGGTGACCCGCGGCGGCTTGCGTGTCAGCAGCGATCGCACCCAGGCTCCGGTCGCAGACGGGTTCGTCTCTGCCCGGCGGATGACGGATGTCGCCCCGATGACCAGCAGGCGGCGCAGGTAGCCATCGCCCATTTTCGAGATACGCCCGAGTCGGTCCTTTCCGCCGGACGAGTTCTGCCGGGGCGTCAGCCCGAGAAAAGCGGCGAACTGGCGCCCGGAGCGGAACACGGATGGATCAGGCACACTGGCAGCCAGCGCCGTCGCGGTAATGATCCCGACACCGGGTATGGTCTCCAGCCTCTGGCTGGCAGTATCCTGTCGGTGCCAGGTGAGCAGCTGTCGCTCGAGCGCATGGATCTGCCGCGCCAGGCCGTCGAGTTGCAGGCCGATCCCCAGAAGCGCCGTTCGGGCGATTTCTGGC
>JAHJQI010000063.1 GCA_018819265.1 Alphaproteobacteria bacterium | reverse complement strand
TGGCGCCGCAGGCCCCAATTGCTGGAGGCGCGCGCCGGTTGTTCGTGTCGGCGATGACGAAAATGAATAGCCCACCGGCGCGGCCAGCGGGCAACAGAGGCGTTTACTACCGGAGACCGGCGGGTTCCGTCAAGGGGCGAGAGGGGTTTCATGGTGCCAACACTTCCCAGGGTCGTGTTGGGGTTGTTGATTCGCCAACACTTCCCAGGGTCGTGTTGGGCTGGTTGCTTCGGAACCGGACGGGTTTAAGCGGATTGTTAACCAAGGAGCGCTAGTGTGATGATTCAGAAGTTCGCCACCATCTGCGGCTAGGTTCAGAGCGAACTTCTGAATTTGAATCACACTAGCAACTCTATGATTCTAGTGTCCCTTATGTCTCCGAAGTTCGCTCGAGTGGTTACCGCAGAGTGGAGGCGAACTTCGGAGACGGGACACTAGCTTGAGGGCAGTCTCTTAGTTGTCTCAATCCCCTGGCAGCCTCGTTGGTGGCCGCGGGCCCGCGTACGGGAATTTGCGTAATGTTCAAAAGCGTCGTTAGTGGTCTTTTTTTGCCAACAGTTCCTAAAGTCCTGTTGGGCTCGGCTTTGCCAACACTTCCCAAGGTCGTGTTGGGCTATTTGACGCCAACACGTCCTAAAGTCGTGTTGGGCTGGGCGGCAGCCTTGTTGCCTGCAGCCTTTATCGCCCTCTTCACACATTCCGCTTCGAGCGAGCCGGCGCGCGTGCCTGAAAAGGTCGACGCGGTCTATTCGATCTCGTTCAACGGGTTCGATATCGGCAGCTTCAAGTTCGAAGCGACAGTTGAGGGACAATCCTACACGCTCAACGGCGATGCGGAGCTTTCGGCGCTACTCGGCGCATTCAAGTGGCGGGGAATTTCGCGCGCCTCGGGACGGGTCGGCGGCAGCGGACCGAAACCGGCCGATTATTCGCTGGCTTTCAACGGGACCGGGCGCAGCGGCTCGATCAAGGTCGGCTTCGATGGCAAGGGCGTGACCTCGGCGTCGATCGTTCCGCCGATTCCAGTCGCTTCGGACGAAATACCCTTGCAGCGCCAGCATCTCAGCGGGGCGCTCGATCCGCTGACGGCGGTGATGGCTCTGACCTTCGGTTCGGCCGCCAACCCTTGCGACCGCAAACTCGCCATCTTCGATGGCAAGCAACGCTTCGATCTGCAACTTTCCAAACGCGCAGAGCGAGAGACGAGAGGATTTCCAGGCGACCAGCGCTCCGGCGGCTTGAGTGTCGTGTGCGGCGTCGATTACCGGCCGCTCGGCGGATTCCAGATGACGGCGCAAACCGAGCAGCTCGCGAAATCGACCGGCATCGAAATTTCCATGCTGCCCGTTGCAGGCGCCAACCTTGCCGTGCCGCAGGAAGTCCGCATTCCAACGAGCGTCGGCAGCGTCATCCTGACCGCGGAGAAAATCACCGTCACGGATGGATACAAGCGGCGTGTCGCGTTCCTCGAGGGGCGTTAGTGTTTCCGAGTCCGAAGTGACCGGGTAGATGGCGATTCGCACATGCGGTTCGCCATTTCGCGTTGCCGGCTTCGCCAGCGGTGCATGGCAGCCTCCAGCCCGGCCAGAAAGCTCGCGCGGGACTTGATCTTCACGGCCGGCTGGGGCAATCGAGCACAGGCGCCAAGAGATGTGGTCTTCCCAGCGCCCGCCCGACCGTACAATTCGGTCTTGCAACGAGGGGCTTTAGCGCCCTAGTGTCCCGTTTCCGAATTGCCGACCCCTTTGCCGAACGCTCTCATCGGCAATTCAGAAACAAAGGGACACTAGCAAAATCATAGGCTTAGTGTGGTGCTTGTCTCGCAATTGCCGACTAAGAGCCTAGCCGAATTGTTGGTCGGCAATTGCGAGGCACCACACTAGCTGAACGCGCGGGCGAAGAACCGCGCACTTCAAAGGTTCCACCAACCTTATGCCAAGTTCGAAGGCGATCCTGTCGGCTCCGGAAAACTGGAGGGGCTCCTCTCATGGGTTTTAATCTCGACACCCGCATCCGCCACGTCACGGCGGTTCTGGGCCCTACCAACACCGGAAAGACGCATCTGGCGATCGAGCGCATGCTCGATCATGAGACAGGCATGATCGGCCTGCCGCTGCGGCTTTTGGCGCGCGAAGTCTACGACAAGATCGGCAATCGCATCGGATTCGACAAAGTCGCGCTGATCACGGGCGAGGAAAAGATCAAACCGGAGCGCGCGCGTTTCTGGGTGTCGACCGTCGAGGCGATGCCGCGCGAGATCGATGTCGACTTCCTCGCCATCGACGAAGTGCAGCTTGCCGCCGATCCCGAGCGCGGCCACGTCTTTACGGACCGGCTGTTGCATTCGCGCGGGCGGCAGGAGACGTTTCTGCTCGGCGCGCAGACCATCCGCGACGTGATCCAGGACCTCATCCCGGGGGCCAATTTCATTTCGCGCCCACGACTGTCGCGGCTGACCTATTCGGGCCAGAAGAAAATCACCCGGTTGCCGACGCGCTCGGCGGTGGTGGCGTTTTCGGCCGCCGAAGTCTACTCCATTGCCGAACTCATCCGGCGCCAGCGCGGCGGGGCCGCCGTCGTGCTCGGTGCGCTCAGCCCGCGCACGCGCAATGCCCAGGTCGCGCTCTATCAGTCCGGCGATGTCGACTTTCTCGTCGCCACCGATGCAATCGGCATGGGACTCAATCTCGATGTCGATCATGTGGCGTTTTCGTCGGTGCGAAAGTTCGACGGCCAGAACCACCGCAACCTGACTCCCGGGGAATTAGGGCAGATCGCCGGCCGCGCTGGGCGGCACATGAACGATGGCACTTTCGGCGTCACTGGGGCCGCGGAACCGTTTGAATCCGATCTGATCGAGCGGCTCGAAACGCACAACTTCGAGCCGATCCGCGTTCTGCAATGGCGCAACAGCGGTCTCAACTTCGCGGCGCTTGATGCGCTCCACGAGAGCCTCAGGACATTGCCGAACCAACCCCGCCTGACGCGGGCGCGTGCGGCCGACGATGTCGAAACGCTCGAAGCACTGTGCCGCGACCCGGAGATCGTCGAGATGGCGCGGACGCCGGCGGCGGTCGCAAAGCTGTGGGAAATCTGCCAGGTGCCCGACTACCGCAAGATTTCGAGCACCAGCCACGCGGAGATGGTCGGCACGCTCTACAAGTTCCTGATGAAGGACGACGGCGTCATTCCCGAGGATTGGTTTGCCAAGCAGGTGGCGTTTGCCGATCGGACGGATGGAGACATCGACACGCTGGCGCACCGCATCGCCCACATCCGCACGTGGACGTTCGTGTCGAACCGGCGCGACTGGTTGAAGGATCCGGAACACTGGCAGTCGCGTACGCGCGAGGTCGAGGATGCGCTGTCGGACGCTATGCACGAACGGCTGACGCAGCGTTTCGTCGACAAGCGGACGAGCGCGCTGATGAAGGGCATGCGGGACAAGGAAGTGCTGAGTGCAGAAATTGGCGAGGACGGCTCCGTGAGCGTCGAGGACCACTATGTCGGACGCCTCAACGGTTTCCGGTTTGCGCCAGAGACGCATTCGGAAAGTCTCGATGGCAAGGCGACGCGGTACGCCGCGGCCCAGGTTCTGTCGCGCGAACTCTCGATGCGCGCGCGGCGCGTCGTGGCAGCCAAGACCGATGCATTCAAGTTGTCGCGCAACGGCATGGTGCTGTGGAAGGACGAGGAGATCGGGCGCGTCGAGGCGGGTGAAGATCCCCTGCGTCCGAGCGTCTCGTTATTGTGCGACGAACACCTCTCGGGACCCGACAAGGAGAAGGTGCAAGCGCGGCTCGAGCGGTGGGTCGAAGAGATCATTGCCGAGCGCATGAAGCAGCTCAAGGACCTGGCGGCTGCGGAAGACGTGTCGGGGCTGTCGCGGGGGATCGCATTCCAGCTGAAGGAAAACTTCGGCATCCTCAAGCGCGAGGATGTCGCCGAAGAGGTCAAGTCGCTCGATCAGCCGTCGCGTGCCCAGCTGCGCAAATACGGTGTGCGCTTCGGGGCGTTCAACATCTATCTGCCGATGCTGCTGAAACCGGCGGCCGCCGAACTGGCGGCGACATTATGGGCGCTCAAACACGGCTCCGCGCACGGGCTTAGCCTCGAAGCCCTGCCCGAGCCGCCGCGTGCCGGACTGACGTCGGTCGCCGCCGAGCCGGAGACGCCGGAAGCCTATTACCGCGCTTTCGGTTTCCATGTGTGCGGGCCGAGGGCGGTGCGCCTCGATATTCTCGAGCGGCTTGCCGATCTGATCCGGCCGCTGGTGGCGTGGCGTGCCAAAGAAGGAGACGACAGACCGCCGCCGAAAGGCGCAACGGGGGATGGCGGGTTCACCGTGACGCCCGAGATGATGTCGATCCTCGGCTGCTCGCCCGCCGAACTCGGCAACGTGCTGAAAGCGCTCGGGTTCAGAGTGGAACGCAAGCCTGCTGCAAAGGTCGCGGAGGCGGATCTTGCTGCGGGGGATGGCGCAGTTCATGCAACTTCCGCCGGCGAAGAGGGCGCTGGCGGGACTGGAACCGAAGCAGCCGCGCAGGAAAGCGCAGACGCAATCGCGGCAACGGTCGCTGAGGGTGCGATTCCAGACGTTGCCGAAGCTTTGACCGACGGCGGGATCGAAACCGTTCCGGCTGGTGGCCCTGCCGCCGCGACGGCAAGCGAAGGCAGCAGCGGCGACGGCGTAGCGGATGGGGCAGCCGACCAGACAAGCGGCGAAGATGCGGATGCGGCGCGTGCCGGCGAGGCCGTGACTTCGGCGACGACATGGGCGGCGAGCGCGGAGCCGGTTTCGGCGACTTTCGCATCGGATGCCGACGAAAGCGTGCTCGGGACAGCAAACGATGCAGCGGCAGCAGTTGACGATCAGCCCGCGACTGGCAGAAGCGAAGTTGCGCTGGCGGATGCAGAAGCCGAAGAAGAGGCGTTTATCGAAGTCTGGCGTCCGCGACGCCACCGCAGTGAAGGCGATCGAGCGCCGCGACGCGGCAGGGGGCAGGGTCGGGGGCGCGGGAGAGCGGCAAGCGGGGCAAGTGCCCCTCAGCCGGCCGACGGCCAACCTGCGGTTGCCGTCAGTGGGCCGGTTGCGGTCGACAAGGCAGGCGATAGGGCGCAGGTGGGGGAGGATCAAAAAGTCCAAAGACGCCATGGGCGTGGCCGCCCTCAGGGAGATCGCGGGCGCCCGTCGGGGCAACGCGCCGAGGGCGACAAGGGGCACGGGGCAAGACCGCACAGGCAGGGTGGCAACAACAAGTCTGGCGGGCCAGGGCGTCCACGGCGTCCGGAAGTTCACTCGTCCAGCCCAAGGAAGGGCGGCGGGGTCGATCCGGATTCACCTTTCGCCGCGTTGATTGCCTTGAAAGCCCAGCTGGAACGTGGCGACAATGATGGCTGACAAGATTGGGATGGCTGACAAGACTGGGTTGGCTGACAAGACTGGGCTCGCACAAGGTTGACGGGAATGCCTGTGGAAGAGGCGTCTGACAACGTTCCGCATGGCGCCGCGCAGCGGCTGGACAAGTGGCTCTGGTACGCGCGGGTCGTCAAGACGCGCTCGATTGCGGCAGCGCTCGTGGCAAGGGGCCGGGTGAGGGTCAATCGGGAGCGAACGCAGAAGCCAAGCCAGATGGTCAGGCCCGGCGATGTCATAACAGCTTCGGTCTCTCGCGACGTGCGGGTGCTTAAGGTAATCCTGCCCGGGACGCGCCGAGGGCCGGCCAGTGAAGCACAAACGCTTTATGAGGATCTGGCACCGCGCCTGACTGCGTTAACGACGCCCAGCGGTGCGGCGGATCGACCCGGCGAAAGCCAGCAGAGGTCCGGGCCGACGGGCGTGCTCGCTAACGGAACGGGACGCCCGAGTAAGAAAGAGCGCAGGCAAATCGTACGGCTCAAGGGTCAGGACAGATGATGCCCGCATCCGACATTCGCCACTGGTTGAGGGGCGAACGGTCTCAGCCTCTTGCGCGCGGCGCCGGTTCTGGGCACATATGCGACAGGCGAGACGCCCGAGAATCGATGCTGCGCTCGCAATAAGTGGCGGTGGTGTTCCGCTCAGACGCTTGGTTGCCAAGCGCCTCCGCCGTAGTATAGCGGAGCGCGCAGCAACAGGGCGTGCGCGTACTAACCTGGCCGTGCGGCCATGGAAAAACCGAGAGCTGAAGAACGAATGACCTACATCGTCAATGAAAACTGCATCAAATGCAAGTTCACCGACTGCGTGGAAGTATGCCCTGTCGACTGCTTCTACGAGGGCGAGAACATGCTGGTCATTCACCCTGACGAATGCATCGATTGCGGTGTCTGCGAGCCGGAATGTCCAGTCGATGCCATTAAGCCGGACACCGAGCCCAATCTGGAGAAGTGGCTAGAAGTCAATCGCGATTTTGCAGACAAATGGCCGAACATTACTCAGAAAAAGCCTGCACCTGAAGATGCCGACAAGTACCGCGAGGAAGAAGGAAAATTTGAAAAGTACTTCTCTGAGAATCCGGGTGAAGGCGACTGAGTCTCGATTCAGGCTCCGAGCTTATTTGTTGATGGCCCCGCGCGCCGTATTGGGCCGGCCGTGGAACATATTTGCGTAACCATGTAAATACAGCAATTGAAACGGCTCTTCAATTTCAGTGAAGAATGTGTTATGTTCGCAACGAGTGGCGTAGCTGAACACTTGTAGAACTTAGGCGAACAAAAGGGGGTCCGGCAGCCTTTTCAGGTTGGAACGGAACTTGAAACAGCGCACGCAGGCGCAGTCGGCCGAGGGTCAGACTTCGGACAGCATAGCCATAACTGACTGGGTGCGACCTTTGCAGCTCCTGCTTGGAGACGCATTGGAGCGCATTTCGATTCCGCCAGGCAATGATCCCGCATGGCGGACTTTACGCGACCGGCAAATCAAGCCGGCGCACCTGGCCTCATCATGTCGATGGAGGTCAGATTGTATGCGTGGGAAGAGGTGAGACTTCAGATGGCAGCAAAAACAAAAGCATCGGCAAAGGCCGGGCCAACGAAATCGAAGGCCAAGCCGAAGAAAGCGACTGCAGCCTCGGCAACTTCGTCGAAACGAGCTGCTGCGCCGAAAAAGTCCGGCGCTGCCGGCAGGTCGCGTGCGGCGACTTCCAAGGTCAAAACTTCTTCCAAGTCTTCCGTCGCATCGAGGACGAAACCTGTCAAGGCGAAACCGGCCCAAGCAACGGCCAAAACACCCGCAAAAGCTGCCGCTTCTACTTCGGCTAAAAAGGCATCGCAAAACTTGAAAAAGTCAGTTTCAAAGTCCGCCGCTAAACCCGCTGCACCCAAGAAGTCGTCCGCGCCTGCGAAGGCTGGCACAAAAGCGAAGTCGGCGCCCGTCAAGGCGAAGGCTGCCGTTGCCCCGGCCGCCGCAAAGACAGCCAAGAAGCCAGCCGCCGCCACGGCGACGCAGGCCAGAGCGACGACGGTGAATGCGACGATGAAGCCGGCGGCAGCCAAGCCGGCAAAGGCTCCTGCGGCGCGCAAGGCAAAAACAACGAAAGCGACTTTCGCCAAGCCCGTACCGGGTACGAACGCCGCCGTTGCGACAGGTGCTGCGGCGCGTGCCGTTGCTGCGTCGATTGCCGAAGCCGCACAGCGCAAGATCAGTTCGCCGATCACGCCTCTCAAGACGCCGAAGGCGGTTGCGGAAAAGTCGACCGTCAATCCCGACCCTGCCCAGCAGAAGAAATCCGTCAGCCAGCGGCACGGCTTCAAGACCAGCGAACACGTGGTCTATCCGGCGCACGGCGTCGGCCGCATCATCGGGATCGAGGAGCAGGAAATCGCGGGCATGGCGCTTGAGCTGTTCGTGATCAACTTCGAGAAGGAAAAGCTGACATTGCGCGTTCCGACGGGCAAGCTCGAGTCGGTAGGCCTGCGCAAGCTCGCCGAGGACAAGATCGTTGCCAAGGCGCTCGACGTACTCAAGGGCCGCGCCCGCGTCAAGCGGACGATGTGGAGCCGGCGCGCGCAGGAATATGACGCGAAGATCAATTCGGGCGATCTCATCGCGCTGGCTGAAGTCGTTCGCGATCTCTATCGCTCCGAAGCGCAGCCCGAGCAGTCCTATTCGGAGCGCCAGCTTTATGAAGCGGCGCTCGACCGGATGGCTCGCGAAGTTGCCGTCGTCTACAAACTCGACGAGCGCGGCGCGATCCAGACGATCACGGATGTGCTGTCGAAGAGCGCGCGCACGAGACGGGCCGCGGAAAATGCCGCCGAGAGCAACGGAGAGCCCTCGCAGGCGGCCTGAATTGAAGAACCGATCCCGGGTCTACCTGGCCCGACCACCACGACAGAGCGCCGGAAGCGAAAGCTTCCGGCGTTTTTTGGTGCGCCCGGCACGGGCGCTGACTTGGAGGTGAAAGTCCTCTCGTGAGCTGGTCACAGCGAGCGCAGTGAACCGCAGAGCGTCGGACCGCGAGGACGGCGTGAAGGAAGCGGGGAACGAAATTGCGGGCCGACGCACAGGAACCGGATACAAGGCGATGCCGGACAGGGCGAGCGGGCCAATGACCGCGAAGCTCTCGTGACCAAAGTCCAGGCAGCGTAGATCCGGCGGTCGCGCAGGGAAGGTCAGCGTTCTTACCCGGGGAGATCTCGCCTGATGTCCGAAAGGGCGACGCCGCGCGTATCCGGGCGGAGCGAGAAGTCAGCAGAGGTCGTAGTAGCGCCGAAAGGCTGCGAAGGACCAAACGTAGGGAAGAGCGAGACGATCTCGGCTCTCGAAGCGGCCATGTCACAGAAGCC
>JAHJQI010000062.1 GCA_018819265.1 Alphaproteobacteria bacterium | reverse complement strand
TACGACGTGTAGTTCGCACCCCCCGACAAAGCCAGCACCTTCGTGATCGCTGCCGTCAAAGACGTCTTGCCGTGGTCGACGTGACCGATCGTTCCGATGTTGACGTGCGGCTTCGTCCGCTCGAATTTTGCCTTGGCCATTCCGGCTCTCCGTCTCGTTAGTCGTCGTCCCCAGGGGACATGATCCGACTGTCTCTTCTCTACAGGACGGCCATCCCGGATACCGGGCCGGCCGCTGGTGGATTCAGGCTCCGCCTCAGGCGTACTTGGCCTTCACTTCATCGGCCACGTTTCGCGGAACTTCCGCATAATGTGCAAACTGCATCGAGTACTGGGCGCGGCCCGTCGACATCGAACGCAGTGTATTGATGTAGCCGAACATGTTGGCGAGCGGCACGAAGGCCCGGATCACCACCGCATTGCCGCGGAGATCCTGGCTGCGCACCTGACCGCGCCGCGAGTTGACGTCGCCGATGATGCCGCCGACGAAGTCCTGCGGCGACGTGATTTCGACGTCCATGATCGGCTCGAGCAGCTTGATGCCGCCCTTCTCGCAGCCTTCGCGCATCGCCGATCGCGAAGCGATTTCGAACGCGATTGCCGACGAGTCGACTTCGTGGAAGGCGCCGTCCGTCAGCGTCACCTTCATGTCGACCATCGGGAAGCCGATCAGCATGCCGGTTTCCCAGATGGACTTGACGCCCTTTTCGACACCCGGGATGTATTCCTTGGGCACCGAACCGCCGACGATCTCGGACTTGAACTCGTTGCCTTTGCCGATTTCGTTCGGCTCAAGACGCATCTTCACGCGGGCGAACTGCCCGGTACCGCCGGTCTGCTTCTTGTGCGTGTAATCGACTTCGGCCATCCGCGCCAGGCTTTCGCGATAGGCAACCTGCGGCGCTCCGACATCGGCCTCGACCTTGTGGGTCCGCTTCAGGATGTCGACCTTGATGTCGAGGTGAAGTTCGCCCATGCCCTTGAGGATGGTTTCACCCGACTCCTGGTCGACCGAAACGCGGAACGAAGGATCCTCAAGCGCCATTTCGTTCAGCGCCAGCGCCATCTTCTCCTGGTCGGCCTTCGTCTTCGGCTCGATCTTCATCTCGATGACGGGATCGGGGAAATCCATCTTCTCCAGGATGACGGGCTTGTTGGGATCGCAAAGCGTTTCCCCGGTCCGCGTATCCTTGAGACCCTGCAACGCGATGATATCGCCGGCATAGGCCCGCTTGATTTCCTTGCGCTCGTCGGCGTGCATCATGTAGGCGCGCCCGACGCGTTCCTTCTTGTCGCGCGTCGATTGTAGCAGCGGCATGCCCTGTTCGAGCTTGCCCGAATAGATCCGGCAGAACGTCAGCGAGCCGACGTGCTCGAAGTTCATGATCTTGAACGCCAGCATGGCCAGCGGCTCGTCGTCCGACGACTTGCGCACCATCGGCGACTCGTCCTTCGGATTGATACCCTTGATGTCGGGAACTTCGACCGGGCTCGGCAGCAGGTCGACGACCGCATCGAGCAGTGTCTGGACACCTTTGTTCTTGAAGGCCGAACCACACAGCATCGGATAGAAAATATTCTTGCACGTGCCTTCGCGCAGCAGACGGCGCAGCGTGTCCGCATCCGGCTCCACGCCGTCGAGGTAGGCGCCCATCGCGTCGTCGTCCATCTCGACGGCCACTTCGATCATCTCGGCGCGCATCTCGTTCGCTTTATCGATGAGGTCCGCCGGGATCTCCTTCTCGGTGTAGGTGGCGCCCTTGTCGTCGCCATCCCACACGTAGGCCTTCATCTTGATGAGATCGACCACGCCTTCGAATTCGCTCTCCGCACCGATCGGAATCTGAATCGGAACCGGACGCGCGCCGAGCTTTTCCTTGATGTCCGAGATGCACATGAAGAAGTCGGCGCCGGTCTTGTCCATCTTGTTGGCGAAGATGATGCGCGGAACCTTGTACTTGTCCCCCTGCCGCCAGACGGTTTCTGTCTGCGGCTCGACTCCGGCGTTGGAATCGAGCACGCACACGGCGCCGTCCAGCACGCGCAGCGACCGCTCGACTTCGATGGTGAAGTCCACGTGGCCAGGTGTGTCGATGATGTTGAGACGGCGCATGCGCCCGTCGCGGCCCGGCCACATGCAGGTCGTGGCCGCCGAAGTGATCGTGATTCCGCGCTCGGCTTCCTGATCCATGAAGTCCATGGTCGCGGCGCCGTCGTGCACTTCGCCGATTTTGTGCGAAATGCCGGTATAGAATAGGATCCGTTCCGTAACCGTGGTCTTGCCGGCGTCGATGTGCGCCATGATGCCGAAGTTTCGGTAGTCCTCGATTGGGTATTCGCGTGCCATGATCAGCCTCTGGGGATAGTCCCCGATTTCCTAAAGACGGGTTTCACCCTTACCAGCGGTAGTGCGAGAAGGCGCGGTTGGCCTCCGCCATCTTGTGCGTGTCTTCACGCTTCTTGACGGATGTGCCCCGGTTGTTCGCCGCATCGAGCAGTTCGCCCGACAGTCGCTCCACCATGGTATTCTCGTTGCGTTTGCGCGCTGCCGCGATGATCCAGCGGATCGCCAGCGCCTGCCGGCGTTCCGGACGTACCTCGACGGGCACCTGGTAGGTGGCTCCGCCAACACGCCGCGAGCGCACTTCGACGGAAGGCATGACGTTCTTCAGCGCGTCGTGGAACATCGCCAGCGGATCCGACTTTGCCTTCTCTTCCATGCGGTCGAACGCGCCGTAGACGATGCCTTCGGCAGTCGACTTCTTGCCGTCCCTCATGACCGCATTCATGAACTTGGTCACGATGAGATCGGTGAACTTCGGATCCGGAATGATTTCACGCTTTTGAGCGCGGTGACGTCGGGACATTGTCGAACCTGTATTCTTTGTTGCGAAAGCCCGCCGCACGTAGGCCGGGGCCAACTCTTGCCTGATTTGCTTACTTCGGCCGCTTCGCGCCGTACTTCGAACGGCGCTGCTTGCGATCGGCCACACCCTGCGTATCGAGCACGCCGCGGATGATGTGGTAGCGCACGCCGGGAAGGTCCTTGACGCGGCCGCCGCGGATCAGCACCACCGAGTGCTCCTGCAGGTTGTGGCCCTCGCCGGGGATATAGCCGATAACCTCATAGCCGTTGGTCAGCCTGATCTTGGCGACCTTGCGAAGCGCCGAGTTCGGCTTCTTTGGCGTTGTTGTGTAGACTCGCGTGCAAACGCCGCGTTTCTGCGGGCACGACTCCATGTGCCGCGACTTGCCGCGAACCGTCTTCCGCGTCCGCGGATTGCGTATCAGCTGTTGAATCGTAGGCATTCGGCCTCATCCTGTGGCGCCCGTCACGAGAAACGCCATAACCCAAGCACCGAACCCGCTACAAAAACGGATCCAGCGTGAAACGCCATAGGATCACCGGTTCGTATGAACCGAGGATCATGGCATGCGAATTGTCCTCTGCTTACTTAACGCCAGCGTTTAGCCGGGCTTTCAATGAAGCCCTGGTTGCGCCAACGAGAACGGCGCCAGCTACGGCCTGACGTGAGAGTGTCGTTCGTATAATCGCTGGGGATTACGTGGTCAACAGCGCTCACACCAAAAACCCGAAATAATTTCGTCGCAATGGCGCCGTAGAGACGTTTTTTCGGCGACGACGGACAAACCGCCGCACATCCCCGCGAGGAAAAGAGAAACGGCCGCCAACGCGGCAGCCGTTCCGGTCCTCGAATCATGACGCGCCGAAGGCTACTCGGCGGCTTCTTCGCCCGGCGGCTGGATCACTCCGCCGGCGTCCGACTTGGCCTGCTCCTTGGCGATCAGGACATCGCGCTTGTTGGCGATCCGGCGCAGGCGGCGCAACATGCCGCCGGTTCCGGCCGGGATGAGCCTGCCGACGATGACGTTTTCCTTGAGGCCGTCGAGCGTATCGACCTTGCCGTTGACGGAGGCTTCGGTCAGAACGCGCGTCGTTTCCTGGAACGAGGCCGCCGAGATGAACGATCGCGTCTGCAGCGACGCTTTCGTGATCCCGAGCAGCACCGGGATGGAACCCGCCGGTCGCAGACCCTCTTTCTCGGCAATCAGGTTGCGCTCTTCGTATTCGCTCCGGTCGAGTTGCTCGCCCTTGATCATGTCCGTCTCGCCAGCATCCGTGATTTCCACCTTCTGCAGCATCTGCCGGACGATCACCTCGATATGCTTGTCGTTGATCGTCACGCCCTGCAGCCGGTAGACGTCCTGGATCTCGTTGATCAGGTAGTTGGCGAGTTCCTCGACGCCCTTGATGGCCAGAATGTCGTGCGGCGCCGGATGGCCGTCATAGACGTAATCGCCGCGCTCGATACGGTCGCCATGCTGCACGGCAAGCGTCTTGCCGCGCGGAATGAGGTACTCGACCGCATCGTCTTCCTCGTTGTCCGGACGCACGATGATGCGCTGCTTGTTCTTGTAGTCCTTGCCGAACTCGACCGTACCGGAAGCTTCCGAAATAATCGCGTGGTCCTTTGGACGGCGGGCTTCGAAGAGTTCCGCGACGCGCGGCAGACCGCCGGTGATGTCGCCGGATTTCGCCGACGCCATCGGGCTGCGTGCCAGGACGTCGCCGGCCTTGACCTTGTCGCCCGGCTCCACCGAGAGGATCGCGTCCACCGACAGAAGATAGCGCGCATCGCCGCCGCGATCGACCTTGATGGGTTTGCCCTTGGCGTCGTTGACGACGATCGCCGGCTTCAGTTCGGCGCCACGCGGGCTCGCCCGCCAGTCGATGACGACGCGGTTCGTCGTGCCCTTCACTTCGTCGGTTTGCTCGCGCACCGAAGCCCCGTCGACAACATCCTCGAAAGCGACGACCCCGTCGACTTCCGTCAGGATCGGCCGCGTATAGGGGTCCCACTGCGCCATGCGCGTACCGCGCTTGACCGTGTCGCCTTCGTCGACGAGCAGCCGCGCGCCGTACGGGATCTTGTGGGCCGCCAGCTCCTTGCCGGTCTGGTCCTCGATGACGAGCTGCACGTTGCGGCTCATGGCGACGACCTTGCCCTGGCTGTCCTTGACGACGTTGCGGTTGCGTACGCTCACCGTGCCGTTGAAGTTCGACTCGATGAACGATGTGTCGACCACCTGCGCCGTGCCGCCGATGTGGAAGGTGCGCATGGTCAGCTGCGTACCGGGTTCCCCGATCGACTGCGCCGCGATGACACCGACCGCTTCACCGATGTTGACCGGCGTACCGCGCGCCAGGTCGCGGCCATAGCAGGCCGCACAGACGCCGGTTTCGGTTTCGCATGTCAGAACCGAGCGGATCTTGAGTTCCTGGATCTCCGACTCGGCAATGAGCTCGGATTGGGGCTCTTCGATCAGTTCGTTCTTCTTGATGATCACCGCGCCGGTTTCCGGGCTGATGATGTCCTCGGCAGCCGTCCGTCCGAGCGCGCGCTGCGACAGCGGCACGATCACCTGGCCGGAGTCGACGACCGCCTGGATCGAGATGCCGTCGTCGGTGCCGCAATCGGGCTCCGAGATGATCGAGTCCTGTGCAACGTCGACGAGACGGCGCGTCAGGTATCCGGAGTTGGCGGTCTTCAGCGCGGTATCGGCGAGGCCCTTGCGCGCGCCGTGCGTCGAGTTGAAGTACTCGAGAACCGACAGGCCTTCCTTGAAGTTCGCCTTGATCGGCGTCTCGATGATCTCGCCTGAAGGCTTCGTCATGAGGCCGCGCATGGCCGCAAGCTGGCGCATCTGGGTTGGCGAACCGCGCGCACCCGAATGGCTCATCATGTAGATCGAGTTGATCGGCTTCTGCCGGCCGTTGTCGAGATACTCGACGGCCGAAATGCGCTCCATCATCTCTTTGGCGATGCGGTCGGTGCATTTCGACCAGGCGTCGACGACCTTGTTGTATTTCTCGAGCTGGGTGATGAGGCCGTCGTTGTACTGTTGCTCGAATTCGCGCACCAGATCCTCGGTCTCCGCCATGATCTTGGCCTTGGTGTCCGGGATCAGCATGTCGTCCTTGCCGAACGAGATGCCGGCCTTGAACGCGTGGTGGAAGCCGAGTGCCATCGTCCGGTCGCAGAATATCACCGTCTCCTTCTGGCCGCAGCCGCGATAAACGGCGTCGATCACCTTCGAGATGGCCTTCTTGGTCAACAGCTGGTTGACGAGATCGAACTTGATGCCCGGCAACCGCGGCAGGAGATCGCCGAGCAGGATCCGGCCCGGCGTCGTGTCGTGGATTTCGACGACGTCGTTGCCGTCCTCGTCCTTCGACACCCAGCGTCCCTTGACCTTGGCGTGCAGCGTCACGACGCCCGCCCCGATGGCATGGTGCACTTCGCTCGCCGAACCCAAAAGCATCCCTTCGCCCGGCTCGTTGTCGGCGATCAGCGACAGGTAATAGAGGCCGAGCACGATATCCTGCGACGGCACGATGATCGGCTGACCGTTGGCCGGGTGCAGGATGTTGTTGGTCGACATCATCAGGACGCGGGCTTCGAGCTGGGCTTCGAGCGACAGCGGCACGTGAACGGCCATCTGGTCGCCATCGAAGTCGGCGTTGAAGGCGGCGCAGACGAGCGGATGCAGCTGGATCGCCTTGCCCTCGATCAGCATCGGCTCGAACGCCTGGATGCCGAGCCGGTGCAGCGTCGGCGCGCGGTTCAGCATCACCGGGTGTTCGCGGATGACCTCGTCGAGGACGTCCCACACTTCCGGCTTCTCTTTTTCGACAAGCTTCTTGGCCTGTTTGACGGTCGCAGCCTGGCCCAGCGCCTGCAGGCGTGCGTAGATGAACGGCTTGAACAGCTCGAGCGCCATCTTCTTCGGCAGGCCGCACTGGTGCAGCTTCAGTTCGGGACCGACCACGATCACCGAACGGCCCGAATAGTCGACGCGCTTGCCGAGCAGGTTCTGGCGGAAACGCCCCTGCTTGCCCTTCAGCATGTCGGCGAGCGACTTCAGCGGCCGCTTGTTGGCACCCGTGATGACCCGTCCGCGGCGGCCGTTGTCGAACAGCGCATCGACCGATTCCTGCAGCATCCGCTTCTCGTTGCGGATGATGATGTCGGGTGCGCGCAGTTCCATCAGCCGCTTGAGGCGGTTGTTGCGGTTGATGACGCGCCGGTAGAGATCGTTGAGGTCCGACGTCGCGAAGCGGCCGCCGTCGAGCGGCACCAGCGGGCGCAGTTCAGGCGGGATCACCGGAACCACCGTCAGGATCATCCATTCGGGACGGTTGCCCGACTCGATGAAGGCCTCGATCACCTTGAGCCGCTTGCCGAGCTTCTTCGGCTTCAGTTCCGTCGTCGCTTCGGCGATCTCCTGGCGCAGGTCCTCCCGGATCTTGTGCAGATCCATGTTGATGAGGATTTCGCGGATCGCTTCGGCGCCGATGCCGGCGGTGAAGCTGTCGGTGCCATGCTCATCGAGCGCCTGGTTGTATTCGTCCTCGCTGAGGAGCTGCTTTTCCTTGAACGGCGAGATGCCCGGATCGATGACGACGTAGTTCTCGAAATAGAGAACCCGCTCCAGATCCTTGAGCGTCATGTCGAGCAGCAGCCCGATGCGCGACGGCAGCGACTTCAGGAACCAGATGTGCGCGACGGGCGCTGCCAGCTCGATATGGCCCATGCGCTCGCGGCGCACCTTCGCCAGCGTGACTTCG
>JAHJQI010000061.1 GCA_018819265.1 Alphaproteobacteria bacterium | reverse complement strand
TCACTTCCCGGGATCGACGAAAAGACGCGCACGGAACTCGAAGCCGCCGCATTCCGCCGTCTTGTCGCACATCTACGCCAGCGCACGGACGTGCAGAACATCGATCTCATGAACCTGTCAGGATTCTGCCGCAACTGCTTGTCACGCTGGTATCAGGAGGCGGCCGCCGAAAAGGGCATCGAACTCAGCAAGGAAGGCTCTCGCGAGATCATCTACGGAGAGCCCTATGACGAATGGCTGGCGAAGCATCAAACCGAGGCCGATGGCGCAAAACTGGCCAGTTTTGAAGTCAACCGCCCGAAGGATCACTGATCTATGTCGCTTTGCTGCCGGATTTTCTCGTATACGGCGTCGAAACACAGGTGATAACTCGGTGGAAATTCCAATTCGTCCCTGTACCTTAGGTTACCGACCTACGTATATCTTGTCTCAGTGATTGGCGGTTCCTAAACGGTTAGTGGTGCCGCCATGGTCATGCTCGTAGCCATTGAACTGGACGGTTCCACGCGATTTGCCGGCTCGGCTGAGTATCGCCGCCTGCCGGGACGCCGTCCCGCATTTGTTCGACCTTCGGACACATTTCCGATTTGCGGCGTTGCAGCAACAATGTCGACTCGCGTGGCCCGCTCAACCGTTGTGCTATGGATGAAACTTGCCGGCAAGGCTCGGAAATGACTTAGGATTAAGTCTATCTCACCGGAATTCGAAAGCAGATAAATGACCCTCATGACCTTCCCGCTGACGGCGGCCCGATCGATCGTCGCCAACAAGACCGAGGCCGAACTCGTCGAGATCGCGATACGGCGCAACGAGGGCGTGCTCACCGCCAGCGGGGCTTTCGCAGCCGAGACGGGCCAGCACACCGGACGATCGCCGAACGACAAGTATATCGTCGTCGATGGCGAGACCGAGGGCGCGATCTGGTGGGACAACGCCAAGCGTATGAGCCGCGAGCAGTTCGACCAGCTGTTCCAGGATATGTGCGCGTTCGCCGCCGATAAGGAACTTTTCGTCCAGGACCTGTTCGCCGGAGCGGATGCCGACTATCGCCTGCCGACACGAATCGTGACCGAACTCGCCTGGCACTCGCTGTTCATCCTGCACATGCTGCGCCGCCCGAAAGCCGTTGAACTCTCCGGCTTCCAGCCGCAGTTCACCGTCGTCAACCTGCCAAGCTTCCGGGCCGCGCCCGAATACCACGGCACCAGTTCCGAGACGGTCATTGCCTGCGACCTGTCGCGCCGCATCGTTCTGATCGGCGGCACGTCGTACGCCGGCGAGACCAAAAAGAGCGTGTTCTCGTTCCTCAACTATCTCCTGCCGGCACAGGGCATCATGCCCATGCACTGCTCGGCCAACGTTGGAGACGACGGCGACAGCGCGGTGTTTTTCGGCTTGTCGGGCACCGGCAAGACCACCCTTTCGGCGGAACCCTCGCGCACCCTGCTTGGGGATGACGAACACGGCTGGTCGCCGGACGGCATCTTCAACTTCGAGGGCGGCTGCTATGCGAAGACGATCCGGCTGTCGAAAGAAGCCGAGCCGGAAATCTACGCAGCTTCCAACCGGTTCGCGACGGTTCTCGAAAACGTCGTGCTGCGCGATGACCGAACGCCGGATTTCGACGACGGAAGCCTGACGGAGAATGCGCGATCGGCCTATCCACTCGAAGCGATCGCCAACGCCAGCCCGACGGGCACCGCGGGGCACCCCAGGAACATCGTTATGCTGACGGCGGACGCATTCGGCGTGATGCCGCCGATTGCGAAGCTGACTCCGGCGCAGGCGATGTACCATTTCCTGTCCGGTTACACCGCAAAGGTTGCCGGCACCGAGAAGGGCATGGGCAAGGAACCGCAGGCGACGTTCTCGACCTGCTTTGGCGCTCCCTTCATGCCGCGCCACCCCTCCGTCTACGGTAACCTCCTGCGCAAGCTGATCGCGGCACACGGCGTCGACTGCTGGCTCGTCAATACGGGCTGGACGGGCGGCAAGTACGGCGTCGGCAGCCGCATGCCGATCAAGGCGACGCGGGCACTTCTCAACGCCGCCCTGTCGGGGGCCCTGGCCAATGCCGAGATGCGCACCGACGAGAAGTTCGGCTTCCAGGTTCCGCTCGCGCTCGAAGGTGTCGACCCACGGATCCTCAATCCGCGCCAGACCTGGTCGGATACCGCCGAATACGACGAAATGGCGCAAAAGCTGGCGGGAATGTTCGTTGCGAACTTCGAAAAATTCGCCGGGCACGTCGATGCCGAGGTCCTCAGCGCCGCGCCGCTGTCGGCCCACAGGGCGGCGGCCGAATAAAATCCGTAGACCTTGAAGCAACGTTGCCGCCGGATCGACTGGTCCGGCGGCTTTCATTTTGCCCGTGCTTTCAGTGCACCCCCGGAATGATTTTCTTGCGGATCATTCGCAAGGCCGAAGGGCATGCTCCGGCGACGGAGCCCTATCGAGCGGGCCGCGTTTAGCGGGCTTCGATCGCTGTTTCATGCTGTGCCGGCAATCCCTATTGCACATGGAACCATGCATCCATCGAGGCGTTCGACCTGCAATCGCGCGCTCAAAGGCACGCGAAAACAACAGCTAATGGAGTATTGAAAATGCTGAAGCACCTGAGTCTCCTGGCCGTCGTTGCCGCCGTAGCTGCTGGTCCGATGATTGCTACAAGCGCGACGGCGCAAGAAAAAAAGTCGACCGAGGCTAAAGATACGGTGGCCGGGTACCCGGCTCTGCCGACCAAACTCGACGCGCTGCTCGAGATGCGTGAGACGTGGGGCGATGAACCGTCGAAGCCGTCGAGCGCGTCTGCGTCGAACTCAGCGGCATCCGACTCGTCGGCATCCAAAAAGAAGTAGCCACATGGTGTGGCCCGCTGTTTGGCCTGTCTTGCTGGATTGGCCTAATTGACTGGCGAGACAGGCGCTACACCGCGCCGACGACGTCGTCCTTCGTCATCAGCGAAAAGAACGGCACGCCAGCTTTTCTGAAGGTGGCTCCGGCGCCTTCCTGCCGGTCGAGGACGGTGACAACGGCAACGACTTCGCCACCTTCGGCGCGCACGACATCGACGGCCTTGAGGGCCGAACCTCCGGTGGTCGTCACGTCTTCCAGAATGACGACGCGGCGCTGTTCCATGGTCTCGTCGTTGGCAAGCCCCTCGATCAGCGACCGGGTGCCGTGATCCTTCGCCTGCTTGCGCACGAAGAACGCGGAAACAGGCTCGCCCTTGGCGGCGCTGACGGCAGCGACCGCGGTCGCTAGCGGCACGGCCCCCATCTCGAGGCCGCCGACGAGGCTTACCTGCATCGGTTCGATCCTGTCGAGGATCAGCAGACCGATGAGGAACGCGCCGCGGGCATCCAGCATCGTCGGCTTCATGTTGAAGTAGTAAGTCGACGTCTTGCCCGAGGCGAGGCGCAGTTCCGAACCCGTTACATACGATAACGACGTGACGATCCCGATAAGCTCGTCGCGGGCCTGTCGGGGTGTCGGGAAGGGCGGCAGCGGCATGTTCTCGTCCCTTGCAATGTGTGGACCGTCGTGTGGACAGTGTTTGGCAGGCGTTTCGCTGCTTGCAAACCTTCTGTCAAGCCCGGCGCCTTATTCCGCGCCCGCGAATCAGTCAGCCTTGCAGCAAAGCAAGTCAAATCGCACCAAAGGGGGCGACGTATGGCAGAGCGCGCGGCACGCGGGCAGGGCGCGGGGGAAAGCAGCGGCGGGGCGACACCTCAGCGGCGGGCGAAGGCTGCTGCAAAGAACGGCGGCTCCACAAAGCTGCCAAAAAAGTCATCGGGCTCAACCAAGTTTGCCAAGAAGACCATCGCGCTCGTCTACGATTTCGACGGGACGCTGTCGCCGCGGCCGATGCAGGAATACGCATTCCTGCCGCAGATCGGCATCGATCCGGCGCAGTTCTGGGCGGAGTCGAACCGGGTTGCGAAGGAGCACAAGGCCGATCCGCTGATCACCTACATGCACCTGCTCTACAAAAAGGCGAAGGAAGCCGGAGTGCGGATCGACCGGGAGGATCTCGTAGCGCAGGGGCGCGACGTGGAACTGTTCCCCGGCGTCATGGAATGGTTCGACGCCATCGAGGACTACACCAGGATCCGCGCGGAAAGCCATGGCATCGCACTGCGCCATTACCTCATCTCATCGGGACTGACCGAGATCGTGGAAGGCACGCCGATCTACCACCGTTTCCATAACGTGTTTGCTTCCGAATACTGGTTCGACGCTTACGACATGCCCTATCCGAAGCGGGTGATCACGGACACGGGCAAGACGCAGTACCTGTTCCGCATCAACAAGGGCGTCGAGGATCTCGGCGAAACGATCAACGAGCACATGTCGGAAGCCGAACGCCCGATCCCGTTCTCCAACATGATCTATTTCGGCGATGGCGATACCGACGTGCCATCGATGGCGGTGACGCGCAAGAACGGCGGGCATGCGATCGCGGTCCATCCGCCGGGGAAGGGGCGCAAGAAGTGCGTCGACCTGTTCCATGCGGGACGCATCGATTTCTTTGCGCCCGCCGATTACAGGCGCGGCTCGGACCTGTTCAACCGGACCTGCCTCCTGATCGACCGCATTCTCGCAGACATCCGCGTCGCGGAGGAAAGGTGGAAAGTCGCGAAAAGCGCGAAGGCGTAGCAATGGCGAGGGCCAGGATCGAACAGGTTTGACGTTTTTCACGCCTCAACTATTTCGGAAATAAACGCCAGGGAGCAAAGCGTTCGCGCGGATTCTTTCTTTATCTCTTTTTCGGAAAAAGACCCCTGTCCAATTCTCACCGCAATTTTTCGTGAATAAGTCAACAGTCTGTATTCGTTGGTGATTCGCGGAAACTGAAATTGGGGGTTGCCGGAATGGGGGCGCCAATGAAAAATTCAAAGTCTCACATCGAGGAAATGCACGCGAAGCTCGCCGACGTTTCCAATAAGGAAAGCCTGCTGATTGCGGCTCTCGGAGAAGCGTTGAGCCTGGCCGACAAAAAGCTCCTCGACGACGTGCGCAACCTGACCATCGAGCACGAAACGCGCCGCGGTCTCATACTCTGCGAGCTGCAGAACCTTGCAGCCCGCATCGGCGCATTCCCGATGTCGGAAGAACGCGAGGACAGCATCGGCGCACAGGGCCATCTCGACCTGCCCTACTATGAGACCGGCGAGGCTCCGCACGATCCCGATGAGGAGGCGTGCCGAATCGATATGACAGCCATGGAAGCACCGCGCGGCGGCGACTGGCGGCAGGCTGCCATGAACATTCGGGACGAACTCGGCTTCCACCTCAACGGGCGGAAAGCTACGGCTGGGTGAGCCCGCCCGGGAGCCACTGCCAAGTGTTGTGGCCGGGCTCCCAAAGCAAGCGGTTCTACCAGCCGCTCTGGACGATCAGCCGCGAACGGCCGTTACCCGACTGCTTGCCGTCGTAGTTCAGGTTGCGGCCGAACTGGTAAACGCCCAGCGAATTGTTCTTGCCGCTCTGTTCGATCGTTGCCGAGTTGCCGCGACCTTTCTGGCCGACCAGCAGGGTGTTGCCGGAGCCGGACTGCCTGAGGGCAGCGCCGTTGCGCGACCCGGTTTGCGAGACGGCGGCGGAGTTGCCGGATTTGGTCTTGCTGGTCTTGCGCGCGTAATTGCTCTGGGCCTGATACAGCTTGTAGAGTTCGCGCGCCGAGCCTTTGAGACGGCTAGCCTGCTGCTTGGACTCCACGCGCAAGACAACCTCGCCAGCTTGAACAGGGGGAGAGCCTGCGGTTACGGCACCCGCCAGGGCGAGAGCGCATAACGCGATACTGAGTTTCCAGGACTTCGACATTTCTCTTTTCTCCTCCAAAGACCGTTGCCGGTGCGGGGCGTCGTTCAACAGGCGTTCATTGGCACGCTGGAACCTGCCGGCCAGGGCGATGAAGCGATGCAGCAGTGCCCTGGTCTCTCATCCTTTCGAGTGGCCCACGTCAATCGGCGCGGGCCGCGGTCCCGATCATGAGTGCTGGCTGCACACATAGGTTCTGCCGCCGGCGCGGACTTTCAGCTTGGCGGAATAGCCGCCGCCGACCGATACCTGGCCGAGTTCTTCGGTCTGGCCACCCGACGCGCTGAAATCGCCGCTTTGGACGATGTCGGAGGAGCCGCCCGAACCGGTACTCGACACGACGAACTCATAGGTGCCGGAGACAGGCGAACTTGCGCGGGCAAGCCCGGTGAGTTCGGTCATGCCGCCGCTGCGGGAAACCTGGATCGAGCAGCTTATGGCGCCGTCCGCGCTCGCGGGTATCGATGCGCCGACGCATGAGGCGGCGGCTGCGATCGCGATGACGTGTTTGAGATAGTTCGACATGCGGGCCTCCTGTGGGGCACTGCAGAATTTTCAACGAGGACCAACGTCTGTTTCCTGCTCCACGCCGGGGAACCCGATGGGGCTCTCCGGCATATGGAGCGATTGAAACGATCAGTCCTGTACGATGACGGCAACGTTTCCTGCACCAACCTGGCGGCTCGTTGCAGTATTGTTGCGACCGGCCTGAATGACGCCGACGGCATTGCCGCGGCCATCCTGCGAGGTCACCACCGTATGACCGCGACCGAACTGGGCGATCCCGACGATGTTGCCGGCGCCGCGCTGAGAGGCGTTAGCGGCATTGCGTGCACCGCGCTGGCCGATGACGGCGATGTTGCTGCGACCGCGCTGGTTGGAGATTGCGCTGTTGCTGCGCCCGGCCTGGTAAACCGTGAGACGGTTGCGACTGCCGCTCTGCGCACCACCGACGCCGTTGCCGATGCCGTACTGTTCGATGCTCACTCTCGATCCGCCGGCGAATGCCTGCGTCATGCCAACGCCCATTGCCAGAACGACCACGCCGGCTTTCAGAACTTTTCCCATCATCATTTTCCGTCTCCTTGATCTCTGCCTCGACCATCGAGGGTTGATCAGGTTTAGACGGCTGCCAATGAACCGGTTCTGAATGTCAGCGTTAGCCGCCGTTCAGAATTGGGAAACGGCGCGCGAATGAAATCCGACAGCGCACTTCGGGACCACGCCGGTGCGGCGCGGCATCGCCGAACTGGTGGCAACGATCCTTTCGGTGCGTCAGCTTATCGACATGAGCGCGAAACCGTCGGGTCGCCCCAGACGGTTGTGGGCAAGCAAAATTCCGATTACATACAAACATTCGACTATTTCGATTGTTTCCCCTTCGAAGAGCAGGCACCGGTATGCAGAGTGGCGCGGAATAGGGAAAATCCATGAGGGTCGTCAAGCGTTTCGGTTTGGACAACCTGCAGTCCGGGCTCGCTGTTGCGGTCGCACTCGTTATCGGAAGCATGGCAATCGCCGGCAGTGCGCAAGCCCAATCGGGCGAAGCGGCCGGGAAAGAGCACGATCGGCTGGTCGGCCGCGGCGTCGAAGTGTTCCAGCGCTGCTCGGCATGCCACCGCATCGGCGTCGAGGCGGAAAATCGCATCGGCCCGCAGCTCAACAATCTCATCGGTCGAAAGGCCGGCACGGTCAAAGGCGCGCGCTATTCTCCGGCGATGGTCAGGGCGGGAGCGGAGGGGCTGGTTTGGACACCCGAAACCATCGACGCCTTCGTTGCGGATCCAAAAGGGTTCATCGAGGGAACGACTATGGGATTGCGCGGCGTGGACGACGCCGACGACCGCAAGGCCCTCATCGCCTACCTCGCATCATTCTCCACCGGCCCGTCGAATATTCCCGAGACGCCGGTTCCGCCACGTGCTGGCGTTGACGCGGGCTTGCCCACCGAAATCCTGGCGCTGAAAGGCGACGCTGAATTCGGCGAATACCTGTCGGGCGAGTGCGTAACCTGCCATCAAGCATCGGGTGAAGACAAAGGTATCCCGTCCATCGTCGGCTGGCCGCCCGCAGATTTCGTCATTGCAATGCACGGCTACAAAAGCAAAAAACGCGAACATCCGGTGATGCGCATGATCGCCGGCCGGTTGTCGGCCGAGGAGATCGCGGCGCTGGCTGCATATTTCAACAAGAAGGGCCAATAAGGCCGAATCCCCAAAGGAAGACTTGAGCAAAGAGAAACGAGCAACCAAGGAGACGGAAAATGCCAATTTCACGGCGCCGATTCATGATTAGCGCAGCACTCTCGACGTCGACGCTCGCAATGCCTTCGTTTCTGCGTGCTCAAGGCAAGCCCAAGGTTGTCGTGATCGGCGGCGGCGCTGGAGGTGGCACGGCCGCACGCTACCTGGCAAAGGATTCGAAGGGCGAAATCGACGTCACTTTGATCGAGCCGCAGCAAGCCTTCACGACCTGCTTCTTCTCGAATCTCCATATCGGCGGATTCAGAACGTTCGACTCGATCACCCACAGCTACAAGACGCTCGAAAGCACTCACGGCGTCAAGGTCATCCACCAGATGGCAACCGCCGTCGACCGTGGCGCCAAGGTTGTGACTTTGGCCGATGGCTCAAAGGTGCCCTACGACAGGCTTATCGTGTCACCAGGTATCTCGCTCAAATGGGAGAGCGTACCGGGTTATTCGCCAGAGGCCGCCGAGATGATGCCGCACGCCTGGCAGGCCGGTCCGCAGACGCAGCTCCTGAAATCGAAGATCGAAGCGATGAAACAAGGCGGCACCTTCGTCATGATCGCCCCGCCTAATCCCTACCGTTGCCCGCCTGGTCCCTATGAGCGCATCTCGATGGTTGCGCATATTTTCAAGCAGAAAAATCCGACAGCAAAAATCATCGTCCTCGATCCGAAGGAAAAGTTTTCAAAGCAAGCGCTTTTCCAGGAGGGTTGGCAAAAGCATTACCCGGGCATGGTCGAGTGGATCCCTGCGTCGATTCTCGGCAGCATCAAGTCGGTGGATGCCAAGACGGGAAAAATCGAAACGGATCTCGACGTCTTCAACGCCGACGTCGCCAATGTCATTCCTGCCCAAGCCGCAGGGGCAATCGCGGCCGCTGCCGGGCTGACCAACGACACCGGGTTCTGCCCGATTGTTCCAGGCAGCATGCAGAGCCAGGTCGACGAAAATGTCTACGTCCTCGGCGACTCTTCAATAGCCGGCGACATGCCCAAGTCCGCGTTCTCGGCCAACAGCCAGGCGAAAGTCTGCGCCAACGCCGTACGCGGCGCGCTGACCGGGTCCCGGGTCTTCCCAGCGAAGTTCTCCAACACCTGCTGGAGCCTCATTGCAACCGATGACGGCGTCAAGGTCGGGGCAAACTATGAACCGGCGGCCGACAAGATCACGAAGACAACCGGATTCATATCGAAGACCGGTGAGGACAGCGCACTGCGCAAGGCGACCTACGAGGAAAGCCTTGGCTGGTATGCAGGCATCACCGAAGACATCTTCGGTGCGTGAGGAAAAATGCGTGGCGCCCTTCACCGGCGCCACGCTTCCACGAGTTCAACTCGAGGCGCCGCCGATGCCGTTTTCGTTTCCCAGGCGTCACGCGCCCGACTGACTCAGCGCGTAGACATGCCAGGCCATGGCGGCAACCGCGAGCGGGATGCCGAGGGTGTGCACGAAGCCTAGCGACAGCTTCAGCCATTTGCGCGCGGCGACATGCTTGTTGATGCGGGCAATCGTGATGACGATCATCACGCTCACCATCAGGTAGTAGAAGAGGAACAGTCGGTCAGACAGGGTGGCGGTATCCGAATCGAGCTGCGGCAGAGACAGATACAGCGCGACGGCCGAGAGGAGCGCCGTCACCTGGATGGTTACGATCGCCTCGAAGTGCGGGTGCGGTATGAAAATCGACACATAGGCGACGATGAGAATGAACAGCAGCGGGGCGACGACGCGCAGCACGTAGTCGTTCACCTCGCGCTGCATCAGCCAGACGTATTGCGCCTTATAGAATGGAACGACGCTGGGGGCATGGGTGTAGGCATCGACGACGGGTATGAAATCCTCGCCGAGGCCAACGTACTGGCCGGTCGACTGCCAATCGTCGGAAGCGACGTCGCGGTCGCGGAGCGATTGAGGCGGCGGCTGCACGAGGAAGGCGGTGCCGGACAACGGCTTGATCTCGATAAAGAAGCGCTGGGTGTCGAAGGGATAGGTCTCGAGGTCCGGCTTGAACAGGAAACGGCCCGACACGCGGTAGATCTTCATGCGGTCGGGATAGGCTGCGTCCGGCGAACCGTCATGGAGCTTTTCGATGGTGATCTCGCGGCCGTTGCTGCGCGGGTCGACGTAGGCATTGGTGAAATCGAGGCGCTCGATGTCGGCTCCCTGGTTGGCGCGCATCGATAGATAAAAGTCGGCGAGGAAGGTCTTCTCGTTATCGTCGGCGCGATGGGCGCGCACGAGATCGATGTCCACGTAAAGCGTATCGATGCGCCGCAACGAGCCGTCGCGCAGGCGCAGAAACTGGAAAGGTGCGAGCTGCCGGCGGCGGTTCTTCGCGCCGGTCGGCAAGATGATGACGAGCAGCGGGCGCACGGCGACGCGGGTGCGCGCATCGAACGACCAGTTATTGAAGCGACCGCGGAACGCGCCGCTGCCGCTGGCATACGTCGACGTCAATGCCTCGACGACCGCCTGGCGCCGGGCGGCCGGATCGCTGCCCGGTTGCGCCGCGTTGGCGCCAGCGGTCACGAGGGCGATCATATCGGCGTACTGGGAGGCGCGTTCGATGGCCCGGCGGTTGTCGCCCTCCAGCGGATCGTGAGAGCGAGTGTCATCGCGCGGTTTACAGGTCCCGTCGGCCCAGCCGGCGGCGTTATGGCGTTTTGCCCCCTCGAAAATCCAGTCGTCGGGGTCACCCTGGCGGACGAGTTCGCCCAAGGTGGCGTTATAGACTTCCGGCAGATCGCTCATGGTCAGTTCGAAGAAAGGGCCGGGGTAAGCGTTGCGAACCTCTTCGGGTATGCGTTCGAGCATGCCGATCATGAACACCGCAGCCGTCATCCCGGCGTCCTTCATCGCGGTGATGATCGGGGCTGTGCGCGATGAGCCGACGGCGATAACAACGATGTCGGGGGCTTTCACTTTCAGATCGGCAACAGCGATGCGGATCGCCTCGGGGTCCATCGAATCGTTGTCCTTTTCGCCGACGCGGTGATCGGCCACGAGCGACTGCGTTCCGACCCCGGCAGCTAGCGCATCGGCGAGCGTTCTGGAGTAAAGCTTGTCATTATTGACCAAGAGCCCGACCTTCGAATAGCCGCTCTCCTTGATGAATTCGGTGACGATCGGAGCGTTCCCATCGTCCTGCGAGGGCCGCGTCGAAAACACGTTTGCGTACTTTGCGAACGTGCCGGAGACGGACATGTCGGTTATGAACGGGACACCGCTTTTCGCGATCTCGTCGCCGAGACCGTCGATGCCGTCCTTTGGCGAGCCGTTGAACAGGGCCTTGCCGAGATCCGAACTGGTGAGGCCGACCATGGCAAGCAATTGCGGATCGGCAAGCGCTTCCTTGGCGTGGGCGACGGTCCGCACGGGGTCGCGCATGTCATCGTAGAAATTGATCTGCAGCGGGCGACCGCCGACACCGCCGCGCCGGTTCAGGCGTGCGACCTCGCGCCCGGTCATAAAGCGGATCGCAGCGTTGTAGCCGCTCTCGTAGCAGGCTGCAGGGTCGGAACTCAGGAAAACGCCGAGGTTGAGCGGCGGACCCTCTGCAGCCTGCGCTTCGGATTGAGCGCGTGCCGGTGCCGAATGTCCGACCAATGCGGCTATGCCCCAAAACATTGCAACCAACGCAACGATGCGCATTTCGCGTTTCCCTCGATACCCTTGCGGATAGTTTGAACTTTGCGACCTCAATACCAGCTTTCCGGTTCCAGGCGACATGTGCGCAACCGCCGCGTACGATTTCGTTGCTGGCGTGGGATTGCGGTCATCCCGCCGGCGATCTCGCAGCGATAATTGGCCCGCGAGCGGCCTCGACCGCTCCGCGGCCCCCGCATCGCCATGCCGTAGCCCTTTTTCGGCACTCACGTTAGCCGTTGAATGCGGGTCCCCGTTGAATGCAGGCCCCCGTTGAATGCAGGCCATCCAATCGCCATTTGGCGGTGGGTTCACAGTGTTGCGCATTTGGCGTTTGCCGCCCGGTTGCCGCTGACTTCGCAAGCAAACGTCAAATACAAAAGCAACACTAGAATCAGACATTTGCTTACAAGGGTGCCGCAAGGGGGGCAAATGTCTGTGCCGGAACACCAGGCGCGCCGCCTCCAGACTTGGCAAATGCAACGAGACCTGACCGAAGACGAAACCGAGGAAAAAATGCATGGCTGAACAGCTGAAGCTCGGACAGGCCCGCCTGGAAACGACAACGAAAGTGACGCTTGCCGTGCTGGCGCTCGCCAGCGGCGTCTACACCTACCTCGGCGTGCGCGGTCTGCTCAACGGCGATCCTGCCGTCGTGTTTTTCGGGGCAGTGATTTATGCGGTCGCCGTTTCGGTCGGGATCTACGCGTTCTGGTCCTACCTGATGCGCTTCCTGCCGCATGTCGAAACCGCCAGCGCGCGCGCCTGGCTGTTCCTTGCGATGCTGATCGGCTCGGGCATGATCATCGCCATGTCGAGCTGGCTCAACGCGGCAGCCCTAGCCGGGTCGGCGGCGCTCGAACAGCACATGGCAAACGCAACCGAGACCTACCAGCAGCAGCTTGACGAGTCGCATGCCAATGCGCTCGCCGCGCAAAGCCTGCTGCCGGATATCCAGCTGGCTTCAAAGCGCTTCGCCGGGCTTGCACTGCAGGAAAAATCGACCGGCGCGCTGACCGGCACCTCGGGCTCGGGCACGGTCGTGCAACTGCTGGCGCAAATGTCGACGGAATTGAACCGGCTCGCGCTCGAGGTCGAGGAAAGCCGCGACGAGGTCAAGCGCCACTACGAAAGCGGCGGGCGCAACCTGGCGCGGATGCGCGAGCTGATCTCGAATTCCGGGCCGATCGAGGCGCGCGCCAACGCTTTCGGCGAAGAAACGCTCAAGCTGATCGGGCAGATCACGGCGCTGCAGCAGACGTCTGTTGCACCATCGGTAAAGCGGGCGGCCGAAGACCTCGGCAAGACCTTCATAGCGCCGATAGCGGATGGACAGGATGTCGGATTGCAGGAACGCCAGACGGAGGTCGTCAGCCGCGTCGAAGCCTCGCTCAGGGCACAAAGCCGCGCACTGTCGAATGCCGCCGACGAGATCCTGCAGCGCGCACCCGTCAAGCCGGTGCGATTCCAGCCGCTCTCCCCGCCGGAAGCCGTGCTGCTCTACGCCAGCGACTTCCTGCCGAGCTGGGCGGGCGCCATTTCCATCGACCTGCTGCCCGCCGTCCTCATCTTCATCATGATCATCGTCGAAGGCGCGATCCGCCGACACGGCGGCGCCGACCTCGATGCCGAGACGATGAGTGCCGCCGATGTCATGCGCGGGGCCGAACTCTACCGGCAGATGGAACAGCGTTTCGGCAACCGTTCCACTGCCCCGCCGATGCCGCCATCGCCGCCAGGAACCGACGCGGACAGCGACAAGGTCACACCGATCACCATGCCGCCGGGGATGCGGCGCAAGGAATGAGCCCCGTGGACGCAACCGACGCCTCCAGGCTGCGCACCGCGCCGGCCGGTGCGGAGCCGGTGCAGCCTGAGGCAGCTGCGGAGACGACTGAACAGCGGCCGGTCCGCCGCCACTTTACGCTGCCGAGCGAGCGCCTCGTCCTGAATTCGATATTCCGCCTGCTGATTGTCGTGACGGCGGTGTTCCTCGCCTACGATTACCGGACGATCTATGAGGCCGCCAACGTGCCGCTTCCGGGCGAAACCGAGCGCGAAGAACCGCTTATCATGGAGCCGCCGAGGGAGCGCGATCACGTGCGTCCGTATTTGCCGCGCACGACGCCGCTGCGCCGCTCCAGCAAGGGGCCAACCATGCCCGGTTATGCCAAGCCACCGAGCCACGACTCGGTTGGCCGGAAGATGACGTTCGTGCGCGGCCCGAAGGGAACGGCGAGCGCGGTGGGGCGGATCGAGCCGGGTACGGCAGCCGAGTTCATCGACTTCATCGAAGGTCAGGGCGGAGAAGTGAAAAGCCTTTACCTGCACTCGCCGGGCGGTTCGGTGCAGGACGCGATCGCCATGTCGAAACTGGTGCGCCAAAAGGAAATCGTCACGCAGGTGCCCGACGATGCCTATTGCGCGTCGTCGTGCCCGATCGTGTTTTCGGGCGGCAAAGAACGCACTGTCGGGAGAAACGCCTGGGTCGGGGTGCACCAGATCTACGCGGTGCAGAAGACGGCCGGCGATCTCGCCGACGGGATGTCTCAGGCCCAGACGATTACGGCGGAAGTCCAGCAGCACCTCGTCGACATGGGCATCGACACGCGCGCGTGGCTGCACGCCATGAAAACGCCGAGCGACCAGCTCTACGTGTTCACGCCGACGGAACTGAAAGAGTACAATTTCGCGACGAAAGTTGCCGGTGGCTAGGGACACCTGCCTCAGCGCAAGGTCATGCCGGCGACGCCGACGGCGATGTTGAGGCCGGTCTGGCCCTGGACGCTCACCGGCTGAAGCACGACCGAATTCGACGAGCCGCCGACCAGAACGTTGGCGCCGCCGCCGATCCCGACGGACGCGTCGGCTGCAGCACCGGCATAGCTGCCGGCCAGTATGCCCGGGCGGACATCATCGGTTGCGGCAAGCACGGTCCAGACCATCACCGTTTCGCCAGTAATGCCGATGTCGAGGCCGATTTTCGTTACCGTCGCGGTATAATTTTCCAACGGTCCGGCATTGGCCGAAAACGTGCAGCGATACGATTTCTGAGATCCGAGAATGAGGCCAACGCCCTGGCCGCCCGTGCAGGTCAAGGCGCCGATCGCGACGTTGTTTTGCGCGACGACCGGCATGGACAACAAGGCGACGGACAGAAGACTGGCAAAGAGAGGGGCGCGCATCATTGTTGCATCTCCGAAGCTGAAACCGGGCTGATCTCTACTGCCGACGTAAGCCTCGATTGCGGCGGCAAAGAGAGAGCGGCTGTGCGAACCTGACCCAAGCCCGGTGCGGCATGTCCACCAGGTCCAAAGGACAACGTCCGATATGCGGACCGCGTCAGCGGCTTGAAGCGCAGCGGATCAACCATCCGGCCGCCGCTGCGCATACTCCGCCGGCCGCGGTCAGGCAGCCGGTGCCATCGCCTGCGGGTTTTGATAACGCCGCGACTTGCCCTCGAAAAAGGCTTCGCGGTCGAGGATGAACTGCTCGTGGTAGGCGGCACCTTCGACAGCGCAGCCGGCGTGCAGTTCGATGATGGGCACGTACATATCGGCGTTGACGTGCCCCCAGATCGCGGCCGAATCCGCGACCAGAACCCCTTCGAGTTCGCCTTCCCGATCGAGAACGAAACGCTTGCAGCGCAGCGATCCGCTGATGCGTCCGATCAGCATGACATCCCCGTCAATATGGACGTCGCCGTCGATGTCGACATGCGGACCCAGAACGGTTGTCGTCGGACCCGGCAGAGGCAGCGAATCCTCCAGCGTGATTTTTTCCGTCATGACTTCAGCCATTAAACCCTACTCGTACTTACTCGAAACCTGGAACACGCAACGCAGCCGCACTGCCCAGATACGGACCTGGGCATTTGCCGATGTGAAGTCTCGAAACAGGAAGGAGCCGCCGTTATCCGGCCGCGAAGAACCTGTGCGGCTCGATCCTTTCAACCCTGCGATGTCAGCGGGGCCGGTCCGGGTTGCCTTGGCGAATGTTCAAGCCGGCCCTCGGTTGCCGCGCGCACCAGATCGGGAATGAGTTCCTCGCGTTCAAGATAGCGGCGCGATCGGCCTTCGAAGTTGGCGCCGAGTTCGAGGCTGAGCGTGTTGTGATGAACTTCGGCCTCGACATTCGCGCCGCACTTGAGCGAGACGTCAACGGCGCGCACCATCCCCGAGACCTGCCCATGAATCGAGACGGTCTCGCCGTGAACGAGTCCGTTGACCTGACCATGCTTGCCGATGATGACGTTGGCGCCGAGAACATCGCCCTCGACGATGCCGTCGACGGTGAGGTTGCCTTCCGAGATGAGACGCAGGCCGCCACCGAGAATCTTCAAATCCTGACCGATCACGGAATCCGCCGGCGGTGGCGTGATTTCGATCGCGACAGGTGTGGCGGCAGGAATTGGCGGCGGTGGCTGCTCGCGCACCGCATTGGCGTGAACTGGATGATGCTCGGACTTGGGCGGCGTAGCTTGGCGTGAAAACATGTGGGGCTCCCCTGAAGGTTACCCCCTCCCCGAGGTCTTTGTTACACGTCTTGCGACGTGTTGTCACCAACTGAGTCGTCCTCGCTAAGCTCAATGTTTACAGGGGTTTCGGCGCCTTCGTTCGGACTTTTTGCCGCCTTCCTTCCGCCTGATTTCAACCGGTCGCGCAGCCGCCTCGGTGTGTCGTAATTTCCTCGCCAAATTAGCAAAACTTCCCGGATTTCATTGCATCTTGGTCCTGCTGGCGGCTGCCATGCATAGTATCCGCCATTAGATTATCGCCGAGAGACCTGATGCACACTGCCGCTACGCCATCCCGGAAAAGCCTTGCCCGCCAAACTGAACGCCAACTGCTCGCGACCGTTTGCGTGCTGGGGCTCGCTGCTTTCGCGCCGCCGGTAATGGCAGGTCCGGCGGTCGGGCAATTCGAGTTGAAGGATCACGAAGCCGAGCCCGGCAAACTCGAATTCCAAAGCCAGAACGCGCACTCGTTTGGACAGCCGCGCCGCCGCATCACGCGGGACACCGATGGTGCGCTGCTGTTTGACGACAACTCGGTTGCGCGCCAGCGCCATGCCCTCGAAATGGAAGCGACGCTGACGACCTTCCTGCGCATGCGCGTCGGCATCGAATACGAGAAGGAACGCTTCGAGGATGTCGACGACATGGCTTTCGCCAATGCCTTCGCCGATCTGACGCTCGACGAGATCGCCGTCGAGGTCGTGGCGATCCTGAAGCGTGTGCCCGAAAACGGTGGCATCGGTTTCGGCGCGCTTGCCGAATTCGAGCATCCGATCCAGGCGGGAGACGATCTCAATTCGATCGTGTTGGGGCCGATCGTGGAAGGCAAGTTCGGGCCGTGGGGCGCGGTCGGCAACCTGACGTTCGTGCATCACTTCGGCAACGGCGCACGCGGCGGCGCGCAGCCAGAGCGGGACCAGAAGTGGGACCTCGCCTATGCGGCGCAACTGTCCTATGCGGTGAACGAGAACTGGCTCGTCGCACTCGAAGGCTACGGCACCTTTGACCGGCTGGGAAATAGCGGCACGCCGGGGGAGGAACGCGCGACCTTCGGCGATCACGACCTGCACCGCGCCGGGCCGCTCGTCTATTATTCCTTCTCGCCAGGCAAGCGCCATGGCGTATCTGAAGCGCGCGGCCTCTTTGGCGCCGACGAAGGCGAGAGCGGCAACGCAAAGGGTGATGACGATGACGACATGGCCGTTACGCTCGGCGTCGGCATGCTGTTCGGTCTCAACGACCACACTCCCGATCAAACGCTCAAGTGGAGCGTGGAAGTGGAGTTCTGAGGGGATCACGCGACTTCAAAAGACCTTGAACCCGCCAGAAACACCCTGACTTCTGCTGGCGGAGGGCTATGGTCCAGTCGCTACTGGAATCCTTGAGGCCCGCAATGCGCTTCCTTTTTTTCATCGTCCTCGCGATGCTACTTTCTGCTTCCGCGGTGTTCATGCCGGTTCAGGCGCAGCAGAGTACACCCGGCGGTGGATCGGCTGCGAAGAGCCAGCATCCGAAAGGCTACCGCCTCGCGGCAGAAGCGTCTCCATACCTGCGCCAACATGCCGGCAACCCGGTGGAGTGGTATCCCTGGGGAGAGGAAGCCTTCGAAAAGGCGAGGAAAGAGAACAAGCCGATCTTCCTCTCGATCGGCTACTCCACCTGTTACTGGTGCCACGTCATGAAGCGGGAGAGCTTCGAGAATGCTGACGTCGCCAATCTCCTCAACGATTCCGTAGTCGCGATCAAAGTCGACCGCGAGCGGCGCCCCGACGTCGACGCGACCTATATGATCGCCACCGAGCTCATCGCCCAATCGGGAGGGTGGCCGAACTCCGTATTCCTGACGCCGGACCTGAAACCGTTCTTCGCGCTTACCTACGCGCCAGCCCAGCAATTCAGCGAACTCATCGGTCGCATCGCCGAGACATGGAAGAACGAGGAAGCTGCTCTGCGCGCCGATGCCGATCGCATCGCCGGGCTGATCGGGCAAATCACGACGCGCAAGCAGGCGCGGGTCGAGATCACTGCGGAGGTGCTGACGCGCGCCAGCCTCGCCATGCTGTCGGGGTTCGATGTCTTTCACGGGGGCATCGGCACGGCACCGAAATTCCCGCGCGAGCAGGTGTTGTCCTTCCTCTATCAGCGCGCTGCGCGAACGGGTGATCAGACCACGCTCAAAGCGCTGGGACTGACGCTGGACAACATGGTGCGGGGCGGCATCCACGATCATGTGGGTGGCGGCTTTCATCGTTATGCGGTCGACAACGACTGGGCCGTGCCGCACTTCGAAAAGATGCTCTACAATCAGGCGATGATCGGCCGCCTGCTGGTACAGGCCTATGAGTACACCGGGCGGCAGCACTACAGGGATGCAGCGCGCAAGACACTCGACTTCGTCATCACCGAAATGACGACGGACGACGGCGGTTTTGCTTCGGCGTTCGACGCGGAGACAGACGGCAAGGAAGGTCTCTACTATCTCTGGTCGAAAGCGGATTTCGATGCGGCACTGATGAGCGCAGCGGACTTCGGGGCGGCGGTCTTCGGCGTCACGGAAGACGGCAACCACGAAGGGCTCAACACGCTGCGCCTCGCCGCGCCAATCGAGGAACTCGCCGTAGCCAGCGGCCTCGACAGTGCAGCCTTCCAGGTCAAGCTCGACGGCGTCCTGGGGAAACTGCGCAGCGCGCGAGACAAGCGCCCGAAGCTGTTGCGCGACGACAAGGTCATCGCCGACTGGAACGCAGCGATGATCCGCACGCTGGCGGAGGCCTCGATCGCGTTCTCGGAGAAGCGCTATGTTGAAGCCGCCGAAAAGGCCATGGGGCTACTCATCGACAAACTCGGCGCCGGCACGGCCGGGATGCAGAGGTCCTACTTCGAAAACAGCACGGGCTTGCCTGCAACACAGGCCGATCATGCCTGGGTCGGACTTGCCGCGCTCGCACTGTATGATGTCACGAATGAGAAACGCTGGCTGGAGCTTTCAGCAACGTCTGCGGTCCTAATCATCGAGAATTTCGCAGACCCGAACGCAGGCGACTATTACCTGACGACCTCGGCAACCGGGTTCGTGCGAACCAAGCAACATGACGACGGCGATCTTCAGGGCGCCAACGGCGCAGCACTCGAACTTTTCGCGTTGCTCACTCGCCGCGACCCCGATCCACGCTGGCGTCATGCCGCCGACCAGCTTGGCGATGCCTTGTCGGGACTTGCCGTGCGGACGCCGCTGGCCATGGCTGGCACGCTCGTTGCGCTGGAAAAGCACGGTCTTGGCGACATCGGCGCGCGGCAATCCATGGGTAAGGGAGCCGTGCGTATTTCAACCGAGCGCGACGAACAGGGCGCATCGGCCCGCGTCGTCCTCGAACTGGCTCCTGGATGGCACATCAATTCAAGTGCGCCTACGGAAGACTTCCTGATCCCGACGAAACTGACGATCCATGGGCGTGAAGTGGAGGGAATCTCCTATCCAGCCGCATTCGAGCGCAAGCTTGGCTTTCACGAGGGCCCGCTTCAGCTTTACGAGGGAAAGGTCGCGCTGAAATTCCCGTTGGCGAACGGACGCCAGCCCAATCAAGGTGGCGATCCAGAGCGTGCCGAACGTGTGACGCTCAGCCTGCAGGCGTGCTCGGATCGTCTGTGCCTTGAACCCGAGACTGCCGAACTCATCGTGCCGGCTTCGCCTCGCCACTGACGGCATCGGAATCGCGACACGGGATATCGAATATTGGACATCAACCGGGTGTGGCTGAAATCTGGCGACACGATTCGTGATGCGATTCCGGACAATTAGTGCGTGCTGCTCAAGCGCACTCTTGAAAACTGTCTTGCGCTCGACATAATCAATGATCATTATACCTCATGCGGCAGTACGCCGCGTGAAAGCTGTCGCCCGTCAGGTGTGGAGTTTTGCGTATGTCGGACGGTGAAGTTGCGGCACGTGCCGGTGGCGGGTCGACCGTTTCCGGTCTCGAGCGCTGGCAAGAGAGAACAGGCACCATTTTTCTGTCGCGAGAGGAGATTGCGCGTCTTGCCGAGAGCGGGTCGCACTATGTGATCCTGTCGCTTGCGGAACAGGCAGACGATACAGCTTCGCGCGCGCCTGCGGAGGCCGCCGCCAGAAAGCAGCTTAGGATGCGGACAACGCTTCACGCCATTGCGGTCGGGGCCTGCATTGGGGCTTCGACAGGACTCTCCGTCGCCAGCACCTTCCTGTTGATGACCCATAAAGCGCCAGTCAGTATCGTCGCGTTTCTCGAGCACGCATTGACGCTGTTCGCCTGATCGGCCGACGCCCTTGCGCCATCGGCGCAAATGACCGACCGTATCTTCCATCCAGCCAACACCTGATGGAGGGCACCGCCCGGCATGAGCGATCATACGCGGACCGACGACAAGACGCAGCCGAACGCTTACGACACCGGCTACGAGATCGGACAGGACAATGTCGAAGTCTGGGGCTTCGACGTCCACAACCCGGTTTTCTTCGTCTCGGCCGTGATCATCGTCGCTTTCGTGGCCATGGCGCTGGCGTTACCCGGCGGCACCAAGGAATTCTTCGAAAACCTCCGCGTCGGGCTGACATCGAACCTCGACTGGCTGTTCATCCTCGCAGGCGACGTGTTCGTCGTCTTCGCGCTCTATCTCATCATTTCACCGTTCGGCCACATCCGGCTCGGCGGACCCGACGCGAAACCGGAGTTCTCGTTCTCGGGATGGCTGGCGATGCTGTTTGCCGCCGGGATGGGCATCGGCCTGATGTTCTTTGGCGTCCTCGAGCCGGTCGCCCATTTCCAGCAGCCGCCGCTGTTCGTTTCGCCGGAAAATGTCGAGCGCGCGCGCGACACGGCGATGGCGGCGACGATCTATCACTGGGGGCTGCATCCGTGGGCGATCTATGCCGTCGTCGGGCTGTCGCTCGCTTTTTTCTCCTACAATCGCGGCCTGCCGCTGACGATCCGCTCGGTGTTCTATCCGCTGCTTGGCGACCGTGTGTGGGGCTGGCCCGGCCACGTGATCGACATCCTCGCCGTGTTTGCCACGCTGTTCGGGCTGGCGACATCGCTCGGCTTCGGCGCCGAGCAGGCGCTGGCGGGAATGAACTACCTGTTCGGGATTCCGGCAACCGACGTCAACAAAGTCATCCTGATTGCGTGCATCACCGGCATGGCGACGCTGTCGGTGGTCGCAGGGCTCGATGCCGGCGTGAAACGCTTGTCGGAAATCAACATGGTGCTGGCTTTCGGGCTGATGAGCTTCGTTATCGTCGCGGGACCGACGGCAGCGATCTTCACAGGCTTCTTCGACAATCTGGCGAGTTACGTATGGCGCATCGTGCCGCTGTCGAACCCTGTCGGGCGCGACGAAGCCTTCCTGCACAGCTGGACGACGTTCTACTGGGCGTGGTGGATCTCATGGTCGCCATTCGTCGGCATGTTCATCGCCCGGGTCTCGCGGGGGCGCACGGTACGGGAGTTCGTCATCTGCGTGCTGATCGTGCCGACGCTGGTGTCGGTGTTGTGGATGACAACGTTCGGGGGCACGGCGCTGGTGCAGTTGATCGACAGCCAATACCAGGGCGTTGCCGAAACAGTCACCACGTGGCAACCGGAACTGTCGCTGTTCAAGATGCTGGAGCCGTTGCCAATGAGCGGCGTGTTGTCGTTCCTCGGCATCGTGCTGGTGATCGTGTTCTTCGTGACGTCGTCGGATTCGGGTTCGCTCGTCATCGACACCATTACGTCGGGCGGCAAGATGGATCCGCCGGTCGCCCAGCGCATCTTCTGGGCCGTCTTCGAGGGGCTTGTGGCCATCGCGCTGATGCTCGGCGGCGGGCTCGCCACGCTGCAGGCGGCCGCGATCGCGACGGGTTTTCCCTTCGCGCTGGTGCTGCTTATGATGTGCGGATGCCTGTATGCCGGTCTGCGCGCGGAGAGGCAGGCGATCGAGGCGAAGGCGCAGGAGTCGGCCTGAGCCTTACGCCTGGCGCCAGCCATCCCAGCGGCGGGCCAGCGTGAACAACAGCGGCAACGCAAGCGCCCAGGCGAGGCCGATCGCCAACAAGCCGCGGAAGGGGGGCTCCGGCAGGATCATCGCGCCAAGCTTTGCGCCGGCATAATAGGCGACCGGAACAATTAGCCCGCCAAACACCACCGCGGCGACAGTCCATTGCCGGAAGCCGCGAAACGCCACGTTGAGCAGAGTTGCGAACGCCGGCCAAAGCGCCAGCAGCCAGATCGGCGCCAGCGGCGCGAGCGGTGCGGACAGCAGGCCGTTCTGGCCAAACGCGATAAGGCCGCCAGCCATCAGCGCGCTTTCGACGAACGCGCCGAGAACGAGGGCGGAAGTCATCAGCTTCAGTTCCGAAATGTTGTCGGGCGAACGCACCAGATGAATGGCCATCGCTGATAACGCGCCGGCCAGACCGGCAAGGGCATTGCCGCCGGCCGCACCAAGCACCAGCGACAGCCATGCGGCCTGAAACGCCAAGAGGTTGATCAGCACGTCTTTCGCGTGCGGGCGTGTATCCACAATGGGCTACCGTGTTGGCTGCAATCATCGTCATATACGGCGGACAGCTACCGCCGGTTTCCAGG
>JAHJQI010000060.1 GCA_018819265.1 Alphaproteobacteria bacterium | reverse complement strand
GCGAACGCCGCAACACATCGTGCGAACGCCGCAACACATCGTGCGAACGCCGCAACACATCGTGCGAACGCCGCAACACATCGTGCGAACGCCACCTGTTCGCGCTTCAGCGTTGATCGTCCGCCCGCCGCCGCGAAAGGAACGCCAGCCGCTCGAACAACTGCACGTCCTGCTCGTTCTTCAAAAGTGCCCCGCAGCGGAGGTATCAGTTTGCGCGGATCCGTTTCCCGCAGCGTTTCAGGCGTGATGTCCTCGTTCATGAGAAGCTTGATCCAATCGAGCAGCTTCGATGTCGAAGGTCGCTTTTTCAGCCCCGGAACGTCGCGCAATTCATAGAAGACGCGCAGCGACTCGGCGACAAGGCGCTGTTTGAGGCCTGGAAAATGCACTTCGAGGATGTCCTTCATGGTCTCGGGGTCGGGGAATTTGATGAAATGAAAAAAGCAGCGGCGCAGGAAGGCGTCGGGCAGCTCTTTTTCGTTATTGGAGGTGATGATGACGATGGGACGGTTACGCGCCTTGATCGTCTCTCCGGTCTCGTAGACGTGAAACTCCATCCTATCGAGTTCCTGCAGGAGATCGTTGGGAAACTCGATGTCGGCCTTGCAGCGTTGACGGCGATGGACAGGTCGTCGGTCGCGACATAGCGCGATGTGCCCTGGAATTTCATAAGTCCCCGAATTCGAACGGATGATCGATAGCGCGGTGTTAGCACTCTGGCCACGCAAGCAAAAGACGCCACTCCCTCGCGAGGTCGGGACGGCGGCTGCTGCTGCCGGGAGTGAAGCCGGGACAAGGTCTGCGGCGGTAGGACACCATGCGGCCGACCGAAGTGTCAGCGTCTTCGATCTTGGGGAATATTCATCAGAAAAATCCAACCACAATCTTAGATTGCGCGATTAGCGCCAGCACCACCCTTGATGAGGTTTGCGATTTTTTCCGAGTTTACGTGCAACCTTTCCGCTCCTGAGATGCCTCAAACCCGGTAGCGCCGCTGTTTCCACGAGCTAGTTTCCGGTAATTCCTGGAGTTTCTTGACATGGGCACCGCGCCGCATACATACCCAGCACGAGTTGACATCGACGAACCTCGCAGCGGTTGCTTCGCACCGTCCACGGTGACCACGCAGCGGCGGGGCATAACCAGGTCCAAGGTCGAGCGCGCCGGCAAGCAAGCGGCGCCTCCGCCCCTTTTGGAGGCATAGATGAGCAAACGAACCGTTGTTCAGAAGGCCGGCACAAAGAACACCGGTTCGGCCGGAGATGAGAGCGCCAGTTCGACGGCAGTCGTGCTCGACGACGACTACCGCCCCAGCGACGACGAACCCTTCATGAACGATCGCCAGCGTGCCTATTTCCGGCGCAAGCTGCACAACTGGAAGCAGGACATCATCGATGAGACGCGCATGACGCTGGCCGAGCTGAACGCCCAGTCTCAGCAACACGCCGACCTTGCAGATCGTGCCACCTCCGAAACGGACCGGGCGCTTGAACTGCGCGCCAGGGACCGCCAGCGCAAGCTCGTCTCCAAGATCGATGCGGCGCTGTCCCGCCTCGACGACGGCAGTTACGGTTACTGTGAGGATACCGGCGAGCCGATCGGGTTGAAGCGGCTCGATGCCCGCCCGATCGCGACCCTGTCGGTAGAAGCACAGGAACGCCACGAACGCCGCGAACGGGTCTACCGGGAGGATTGAGTACGCGACCGCTCGAAGGAATCGAGCGGCACGTTTGCGCGGGCTGCGCGGACCGGCGTCAGGCCCTGGTAAGCGCCTTAACATTTCCTTTACACTGTAGCCGTCATTCTTTTCCGACCCGGCGCCGAATCACTCGAGGCCCGGAGTTTGGAGCGACCGATGCACGGCGGAGGTGTGAAACGGCTGGCGCAACCGCGATTGCGGCATGCGCGCGCCTTGCGTTTCTGGGCTGCTGGCATATCGGCCTGCGTGGCGCTGGGGTTGGTTATGCTGGCTGGCCGCCAGTCCGTCGAACCCTCTTCGCTTGAAATGTTCCAAATCGCCGGGGCGCATCAGGCCGCCGCTCAAATAGACGGCGCGGGCCCTGTCGACTATGTCGACACTGCCGACTCCGGCGCCGCTTCCGGGCAACGGTCACGCGAAAAGCCCGGGCTTGGGTTAGCCCTGAAACCGGCGTTCAAGCCGGTCGATCGCTCCCTCCCCACCACCCGCTGGAACCGTAAGGCAAATCTCGGCAGGCCCGCTCCGGTGAGGAAGTTCTGACGCATATCGGCCCTTGATGCGCGCGCCGCGCCGATCATTTGCCCGTATAATCCGTGATAGCCAGCGCCACCCAGCGGACCGCCTCGGCGATGCCGTCGGCGATGCTGCGGTCGGTCGCCGCCGATGCGATCAACCAGCCGATGAACGCGCATGTGAGGAACGGCACCACGAACAATTGCGCCTTGCGCAAAGTCGTCAGGCGGCTGCCGCGCTCGATGTATTCGCCATCGCCCGCTTCATGGATCTCGAAGATCGAGAGCGCGATCATCAAGGAGACGATGGCATAGGCGCTGACGAAGATCTTGTCGGACAGCGTGACGTCGTCGGAATTGGGCTGGTTCAAGGCGAAATAGAGCGCGATCGCGGACAATAGCGCCGTCACCTGGATGGCGATCGTTGCGTTGAATTCGCGCCGCGGGATGTAGGCGGCCAGATAGGCGACGACCAGGATGAATCCGAGCGGCACGATCACCCGGACGAGATAGTCGACGACCTCGCGCTTCATGATCCAGGTATAGTTGAAATTGTAATAGGGAATGACGTGTTCGCCGAGGGCGTGTCCTCTGACGGAGGTGATGATGCGGTCGGTGGTGCCGACGTAATGATGCAGCAGTTGCCAGTCCTCCACCTCGAAGGCCTTGTTGCGCAAGGACTCGGCCGGTGGCTGCAGGATGAAGATCGACCCCTTGTCGACCGGCTGGAACGAGATCGTCAGGAGCTGCCGGTCGAATGGGTACTTGGCCAGATCCGGCCTGAACTGGAAGCGGCCCGTGACGTGGTAGATGCGCCGTCGCCCCAGTCCGTCCGCCATGTCGTCTTCGAAGGTTGCGACCAGGCGTTCGCGGATCGGCTCGGTGAAACTGTTGGTGCGAAACGCATTGGTGAAGTCGATGGCCTGCAGCGGCAGGTCGACCTTGGATCGCAGCGTCAGATAGAATTCCGCATCGAATGTGCGCTGGTTGGTGTCGACTTCGAACATCCTTACCATGTCGAGGTGCAGATAAAGCACGGGCACTTCCGTGATCTGGCCGTCGATCCGGATGAACTGGGTGGGATGCAGCACCGGCGTCGCCTGCGTCGGCGTGCGCCAGAGCAGCATCGACCGCTCCGATGTCGCCCGGTCCTCGTTGAACGACCAGTACTGCGCCTTCCCCTCCCAGTAGCGCCGTCCCTCGCGCAGGCTTGCCAGTCCGCCGGCGATGCGGCTCCGCACCGCCTCGAGCCTGTCGTCCAGTCCGGTGATGGCCTGCCCCGGCCGCGCGGCGGGATCGAGTCGTCCGGCCGCGGCATCGATGATCAGCTGCACGAGGTCGGCATAGCGCGCGCCGTACCCGAGGTCGCGCGGCGTATAGATCCTCGCGCCGTCTTCGCTGGGTTCGGTGCGAACGCCCAGATCGCGCGCCAGCTCCTTGATGCGTTCGTTATTGAGGTTGGCGACGCCGCCCGATGACAACTCGTAGAGATTGCCCGAATAGGCGCCACCCCACTCCTTGCTCTCAATAACCTTGGAAATGCTGCCATAGGACACGAATATGGGGAGCTTGACCCGGCGCTCCTGCATTCGCTTCAGGAACCTTGCCCCGATCTCCGAGCCGAGCGCCAGAACGATCATCTCGGTCCCGGAGTTCACGAAGGCGTCGATAGCCCGGTCATAGTCCGCGATCTGGGTGGCGTCCGTTTCCCAGAAGGTCGATACCACGCCGGGGCCCTCCGGCGCGTCGACCAGATGCGCCAGGTAGGCGTTGGTGAACAGGTCGTCGATGAAGCCAGCGTAAGCGATGCGCCGCACGCCGTTCTTCTTGGCCAGAGCGAGGAAGACGTCGACTTCCTCGCGCACCGATTGAGCCAGCGTGTAAACATTGGGATAGAGCCGGAACAGGGATTCGACCGACATCTCTGAGATAAAGGGGACGCCACTCCTGCCCATGTCGTCGACGACCGCGGCGCCGCGCGACGAACTCCAGATCCCGATAGTGGCGATGAGGCGCGGATCGGCCAGCGTCTCGCGGACGTTGCTGCGCGTATTGGCGACCTCGTTGTCGTCATCGAAGAAGCGCACTTTCAGGCGCCGGCCCAACACCCCGCCGGCCGTGTTGATTTCGCGAACGCGCCGCTCGACGAACTTCACGATCGCCTGCGGCTCCGGTGAATCCTTGATGCCGCTCGTATGGACAGCGATTGTGTAATGCCCGCCGTCGAGATCTTCGATGTGTGGGGCGCCGGTTTGCGCGCAGGCCGGAGCGGCTGCAAACGCCAACGCGTGCAAGAATACGGTGACGCACAAGCACGAAATCATAAGAGCCCGGCCGCAGCCCGTTGAGTACAGTCTCCAGATCTCGAATGCAGGCGTCGGAATCGTGATCTTGGCGAAACGCGACATGACTTCCTCCGCGCGTGGCTGCGACGTCGCCTGTGACGTAACGGGACCAGCGTGATTGGGAAGGGACACTGCCAGTTTGGCAACAGACTGACGAGTGCCGGCGGCCAACACGCCCCGCAAACACTGCGGCCCGTGACGCAATTGCCGCGCCGGGGCGGGGGAGACGCGCTCCGGTCTCGACGCCAGCGTTTTCGTCGCCTTTGAAATCCCGCCGCCGGGCAGGATGCGGCCGCCGCCTCAACCGGTCTCGCTGCCGGTGGGGCCCCGCCCCGGCGCTCCGGCCGGCGTGGCAATGCTCCCGAGCGGCGCTTGCCGGTCGGCCAGCAACTGCATCACCGCCGCTTTCAAACCGTCGACATCGCGCACGTTGAGATCCTGCTGCGGGAACGGGATTTCGATGCCGGCCGCGCGGAACTTGGCTAGAATCGCCTTGCGCACCTGGGTTTGCGTCGCCAGCGAAGTGCTGACGTCGGAAACGAATATGCGCAGCGAGAAATCGAGCGAGCTGTTGCCGAAATTCTCGAACACGACAAACGGGGCGGGATGGCGTGCAACGAGATCGCTTTCGGCAGCGCATTCGAGCAGCAGCTTCTGCACGACGTCTGGATCAGAGTCGTAACTGACCCCCACGGGGATCGAGATGCGACCCAAGGCATTGCGCAGCGTCATGTTGATGACGGTGCCGCTGATAAGTTCGGAGTTCGGAATGATGACGCTGGCGCGATCGAATGTTTCGATTTCGGTCGAGCGGACCGAGATCTTCCGCACATACCCCTGGAGTTCCCCGACCTTGATCCAGTCGCCGACCTTGATCGGCCGCTCCACCAGCAGGATCAGGCCGGAGACGAAGTTGTTGACGATCGATTGCAGGCCGAAACCGATACCCACCGACAACGCGCCGGCAACGATGGCGAGATTGGTGATATCGAGCCCGGCATAGGAGAGGCCGGAAATCGCGGCGATAAGGAATCCGAGATAGCCGACGCCGGTGCGGATCGAATTGCCGAGCCCCTGCTCGGTTCGGCTCGGATGCAGTACCGTGTCCCCGAGCCACCGTTCGAGCATTCGGGAAAGGAAGACGATGCCGGCAAACAGGCCCAGTGCGATGCCGACGCGGAACAGCGATATCTCGACCCCGCCGATGACGAACCCGAACACGGCCTGCTTGATGAGGGTCGATATCTCGGGCGGCGCGAACCCGAGCGCAATAAGCAGTACCGGAACGGCGATGAAGAACAGGACGATGTCGAGAAGTATGGACAGCCCGCGCGCCAGCCTGCGCCGTATGTCGAGCGGCAGTCCCGGTAAGCCTTCTGCGCTCCCGCCTTGTACGACCGCCGTCGCCGGTAGGCTCTGATCGGGCTCGCGCGCGATGGCCCGGTTGGCGAAATAGACAATGACGAGCAGGAAGATTGCTGCGGCCAGGATCAAAAGCCGCGTCGCTATGAAATGGCCGAGCGCAACGTAACCCGTCAGCACCGCCAGCACGATTCCCGCGGCTGTGAGCAGGAGCGGTGCCTTATGCACATGCCCGCCCAGCAGCGCGATGCGCGCGCTACCCGATTCAGGCACCGCCAGCGTGATGCGCGCACCGATCAGGAAGATGATCGCAAACGACAGTGCCGCCAGCGATGTCCAGAGGATGTTGACGGGGAGCGGCAGGGCCAACTCGCTGATGAGCTGGCGGATCACCACATCGACGGCAAACAGGATGACGCCGAGCCGGATGACCGCGCGCGCCTGCCACGCGGCCGGATCGCCGAGGTCAATGACGCGCCACGCCGTCCGGCCCGGCTGCAGGTACGTCGTCGTGAACGCCAGCCCCGCCGCAGCGATGACCGCTGCCTTGAAAGCCGCGGCCGCAAGGCCGCCGATCTGCAGATACAGTAGATTGAGGGAGTTCAACCCGACGAACAGTATAGTCGCGAGCACGATTTTCGGCAGCATGCGCATCGGCGCCTCGAGTCCGGCAACGATGCAGCGCTGGGCGAACGTCGGCGTGTCCCCCCCGGCCGCCGCGCGCAGACGCACGCGCGCCCGGCGCGAGAAGAGTTGCAGGCCGAGCCCGAAAACGAGTGCCAGCCCGACCACGACGAGGACTTCCGCGCTCCGGTTATCGACCCGTCCGGCCCACTCCTTGGAAATCGAGACAAACTGCTTGCCCGCGTCGGGCAGGGCGGCCAAAGCGTCGCGCCATATGCCTGGCGACAGGATCGACGTGGTGCGGGTCGATAGGCCCTTGCGGAAATTGTTGAGGCGGATTTCCTGGATGCGGGTGATAAGTTGCCGTCCCCGCACCTGCGTCAATTCCGTTGTCTTGATCGCCCCGTCGATTTCGGCAGCAACGGCTTCGAGCCGCTTGCGCTCCGCGGCGATTTCATCGGCCTCGGTCTTCGCATCGCTCGGAGCCGGCCCGAGCTTCTCGATTTGCGAGCGGACATCGGCGAGCGCCGGCTGCAGCTTCAGCCCCGTCGCCTTTGCATCGGCGATGATCTTTTCGATGGTCGGCAAAAGTTCGGTGAGTTGTTCATCCCGATCGCTCACGCGTTCGACCGATTTCGTCACCGACTCGATGCGCGTGGCCACTGCCTTTGTCGCCTCGACGTCTTGCGCGACCTGACTTTTGAGTTGAACGGGTTTTGGCTGCACTTGCGGCGCCGCCTGCGTCGGGGCAGCCGGAGTTGTTGCGGCGGGAGCAGGTGCGGCGGGTGCCTGGGCGGCTGGGGCCGAAGTCGACGGGGCTTGCCCGGGGACGGCTTGGTTCGGCGGCGCGCCGGGCACCTGCGCTTGTTGATCGCTGCGAGGCGTACCGGCCGCCGGCTGCGCGGGTGCGGCTGCCGGGGCGTCCGGCTGCGGTCCCTGGGCGACAGCCGGAGCCTGCCCCGGATCGGCCGAAGGCGCCTGAGAGGAAGCATCAGCGGGGATTGGCGCCGGCGGTGGAGCGCCCGATGCGTTGCCGTCAGCGTCGTTGATCTGGGAAGTCCACGCCGATGGCCAATTCAGCCGGTTCGGCTGCACGGCATTTTCAATTGGCTTGGCAACCCCAGCCGCAGCCGGTGAATCCCCCTCGGCGCCAGCCGAACCGGCGATCAGCGGCCCCGTCAACAACAGGCAAGTTGCCAGCAAGTTGAGAGCAGCCCTTCGGCACGGAAAAGATGGCATCAAGCTTCCTTTGAAAATCAGCAGACCCTGGCGTCACTCGCGGACATTCAACAGGGCTGGCTCGATCCCGCGCTCTTCTGGCTCGGGTAATAAAAACGGATTGACCGCGACGCTACGGTCGCAGTGACGTCCCGGCGAGCCCGCCGCTTGCTGACGGCGTGTTCTCCCGGGAAGTGCTATAGCCGAGGCCGGCTTGCCCCGTCCATTCGGCGACGCACGACATGCACAGATGATCGCGGCGTCGCTGTGTCGGCAATGGCGGACTATTTGTCGCCGGAAGCCTGCCCCAGCGCGCGCGATTGCCGGGAAAAAACCGGCTCCACGACATCGCCGCCGCGCGCCTTGCCCGAAGAATCGATCCCGGTTTCGATCACCACGTCGACCGGTCCGCCGGTCATGATCAGGTGCTCGGTGTTGTCGCGCCGGATCAGTACCAGCTTCCGGCGGCCATCAAGCATCGCCTGATCAACGACTTCCAGCCGCTTCTCGACCTTGGTCCTGAACATTCCGGCGCCCGGCGCACCGCTGTCGACATAGCTGCGCCACATCAGCGCCCCGGCGACGATGGCTGCGGCGGCAAACACGATGATCAAGAGCAACCAAAGGACTTCCCACATCTCCAACTCCCTCAGCCCGTCGCCCGCTCGGCGCAAGCGCTTCTGATAGCAGATAATGCCGCCGGTCGGTGCTTCGCGGTGCCGCCGGCCACTGATTCAATCTGGCGCGAACATTAAGTGAAACGCGTTTAGAATCCGTGTCTTGAAGCGGTTCGAAGTGCCGGCCTGGAGCAATTCCGGCGAATCGGGCCGACAAGGTTCATTCCAAATTAACCGTGATGTCCGAGTAGTTGACATGGCTTCTGCGCCTGCCGGTCGGAAATTGCAACCGGCTCGCAAGGGAGCGATCACGACCACCAGCCGCGTCCCGACGACCTGCGGACGCTGCCAAGAACCGCGTAAGAGTATGAGTAAAAAGCTGCTTTGGATGCCGGTCGATAAACCTTTCCGCTTCAAGAATCATGTAGCGTCGCTCGCCATGAGCGCCTCGAAGATCAATCATCAGCATGCCCTGACCGGCGACGCATTGGTTTCGCTATACGAATCGCGAGGCCTGATGGCGCTGATTGCTGCCGTGATCGCGGCCAGCGCCGCGCTTTTGTCCCTGATTTCGGCGGACTCGACCGAACCGCTTCTGTTGACCCTGATGGCCGTGCTGGCGATGCTCGGCGTGTTCTTCATGTTCGGACTTGCCGCCGGACACATCCGCGTCGGCGCCCGCCTTCCTGGCCCCGATATTGCCGGCTTCATCACTGACGGATCGCCCGAGGCCATGCAACTCATGCGCCCCGACGGCAGCCTCGTCTGGTCCAACAAGGTCGGCGCCAGGCTTCTTGGCGGCGCTCCGGTTGCCGAGGTTTCCGATATCGAAATGGCGCTCGGGGGAACTCCGGCGGTATCGGAAGCGATGTTCCGCCTGATGCGGGCCGCCGAAGCCGGCCAGACCCATCATGAAATCGTGCCGGTGCATCTGGCCTCAGATGCGCTCGGCTCCCGCCAATCGATCGGGTGGGCGCGCATTTCGGTATCCCCGTTTTCGTTCCCCAACGGCATTTCCGCTGAAACCGGCCCCCTCGTTCTCTGGCGCATTGGCGACGTCACGGCTGAACGGGCCATGCAGCTGCAGGCGCTGTCCGGCCTGCACAAGACCATCGCCGGTTACGACGCGGTGCCCGTCGGCCTGGCACATATCCAGGACGACGGCGCGCTCAGCCATATCAACCGGACGCTGTCTGCTTGGCTCGGCTTCTCCGAACCGGCCGCCGCCATGTCGCGAGGCTTGAAGCTCTCCGATCTCGTCACCTCCGACGGCGCCGAACTGTTGATGGCGATGGGCCGCAATGGCGAAGCCGCGGCGCCGAGCTGCGAACTCGACCTGATCCGCGAAGACGGCTGCCTCGTCCCGGTCCGCATTATCGCGCAGACCGCGCCGGGCACGACGGGAGGCCTGATCCTTGCCGCCGTCGAACGCGAAACCGACGAGTTGGAAGAAGCCGACGTCGAAATCGCCAGCGCCCGCTTCCAGCGCTTTTTCCGGTCCGCGCCGCTGGGCATCGCCACAATCGGCCGCGATGGCCGCATCGTATCCGCCAACACGGCCTTCTCGCGCATGATCGTCGACGGCACCGGCGCCAAGGCGAAGCCGGCACTCGAAATTCTCTCCCGTTCGGTCGATGCCGATACGCGCGCGGCGATTGCAGCCGGCCTGGAAAAGGCGGCCGCCGGACAAGGCAACGTCCAGCCCGTCGAGATCGGTGCAGGATCCAAGGGCGAATACACCCGCCGACTCTACATGAGCCCGCTGACGCACGCCCGCAATGCGCCCGAAGCTGCGATCCTCTATCTTATCGACGTCACCGAACAGAAGGCGCTCGAAGCCCGCTACGCGCAAAGCCAGAAGATGGAGGCCGTCGGCAAGCTCGCGGGCTTCGTCGCCCACGACTTCAACAACATGCTGACCGCCATTATCGGCTTCTCCGATTTTCTGCTGCAGACGCACCGGCCCGGCGACCCGGCGCATTCGGACATCGTCAACATCAAGTCGTCGGCCAACCGCGCCGCCGGTCTCGTCGCCAAGCTCCTGGCGCTGGCCCGCCAGCAAACCCTGCTCGTCGAACCGTTGCAGCTCGGCGATGTCATGGGCGATCTTGCCCCACTGCTGAAACGTTCACTCGGCGAGCGCATCGAATTGAAGGTGCACTCCGGTCGCGACCTGTGGTATTGCCGCACCGATAAACTGCAGATTGACCAGGCCATCATCAATCTCGCCGTCAACGCCAAGGACGCGATGCCCGATGGTGGCCGCCTGTCGATCCGCACGCGCAACGTCGCCGAACGCGAAACCCAGAAGCTCGCCAAGGAAGGCATGCAGCCGGGCGAGTACGTGCTGATTGAAATCGAGGATTCGGGCACCGGGATTCCCCCCGAAGTGCTGGAGAAAATCTTCGAACCGTTCTTCACCACCAAAGCGCCTGGCAAGGGCACCGGCCTCGGTCTGGCCACCGTCTACGGCATCGTCAAGCAGACCGGCGGATTCATCTATCCCGAATCGGCCGTCGGCAAGGGCACGACCTTCCGCATCTACCTGCCCCGCTATCATCTCGACGAGAAGGACGAGGCCGCCATCGCCGATCGCACCCAGGCCAGCGCCGAAGTGCAGAAGGTCGACCTCACCGGCACCGGCAAGGTGCTGCTGGTCGAAGACGAGGATGTCGTTCGCTCGTTCGCGGTGCGCGCCTTGAAGCGCCAGGGCTACGAAGTCCTCGAAGCCTCCGACGGTCTCGAAGCGCTCGAGGTCATGAAGGCGTGCAACGGCGAAGTCGACATCGTCGTCTCAGACGTGGTCATGCCCGGCATGGATGGCCCGACAATGCTGAAGGAACTGCGCAAGACCAATCCGGACCTGAAGATCATATTCGTTTCGGGCTACCCCAACGAAGCCTTCCAGCAGGCGCTTGGCGAAGAGACCTTCGCCTTCCTTCCGAAACCTTTTTCCCTGCCGCAGCTGGCTGCCAAGGTGAAGGAACAGTTGCGGCGTTAGTTTCTTACCGAGTGAGTTGCACCCAATGGTGTTATTGCCGGGATCCAACGAACAGCATGCTCCATTGATTGCCAACAGACAGACTGCAATTCAGCAGGGATTTGCTGATGCCGATGCCGCAACTTGGTTCCCGGGAACAAGCCCCGCGACGACATCGGGTGACGCTAAGCCGCCTCGACCCGCAACACCGCGCCGTTGCTGCCGACCACGCGCACGAACGCGCCGGCCGGCAAGTTATCCGCGCACTCGACCGTCCAGACCGTATCGCCAAGGCGAACCTTGCCGCGGCCACCTTCGATCGGTTCGACAAGTTCCGCGATGCGCCCGATGCATTGCGAACCGCGGCAGTTGAGATCGGGGTCTTCGGAAGCCGACGTGTGCGGGTTGGCGATTCCCAGGTCGATGATGAGATCGAGGACGAGACACAAGACGCCGGCGCCGACCCATTGCCAGCCGCCGGATTCGCCCGATAGCAGCTTCCAGAGCCCAACCACGCCAAGCCCCAGCGCCGCGAACGGCAAGATCAGGCTCAGCGTTGCCAGCGCCCAGATCAGCTCGTGGGGAAATTTGCGGCTCGGCTTATCGCTCATTGCGAACGCTCTTCGCCCAAGCTTTAGAGGTCGGCCTGATGCCCTGGAAACCGGTGGACTGCGTCCTCAGCGGAATCAGGCCGGTTCGCGAAGCGAACTCTACACCGGCTCGACTATCAATATCGAGCCGTTCACACCCGTGACCTTCACCCGCGCACCGACCGGCGCATCCGCGCCTTCGGCCTGCCAGATGCTGTCGCCGATTTTGACTTTGCCGCGTCCGCCCTGGATTGCAACCATCACGGTCGTCGATCGTCCGATATACTGCTGCGCGCGCACGTTCAGCGACGGCGCATCGGCCGCGTCGCCAACGCCAGCCGAAGCATAGCGGCGCACGAAGAATACCGTCACCATCGACACCAGCGCAAAGGCAATGATCTGGAACTGCCAGACGAACGCCTCCGCGTATTCGGGTCCGGCCGCCGAGACGACAAGCGTCGTGACGCCGACGATGAATGCGGCAAGCCCGAACCAAAGGAAGTGGACGCCCGGCACCACGGTTTCGAGCGACAACAGCAGGAGGGCGACGATCACCCAGTTCCAGCCGCCGAGATGGCTCAGGAGCTCATAGATAGTCTGCATCCCACCCTCACTTTTTTCAGGTGCCCCGGTAAGCCGAGGCGGCCTGCCGGGGACTTCTCGCCTGATCCAGAATCTAAACTCTCGGAACCGAGCCGCGCACCTTTCGGTTGCCGTCCTCGTCCTTGCTGAAGGCATCCTTGGCGATCTCCGCGATGCCCGCGAGCGAGCCGATCATGGATGCGGCTTCGAGCGGCATCATCAGGATTTTCTGGTTCGGCGACATGGCGATCTTCTCGAGTGCCTTCATGTAGTTGTTGGCGACGAAGTAGTTGATCGCCTGGACGTCGCCGGCGGCAATCGCAGCCGACACCATCTGCGTCGCCTTGGCCTCGGCTTCGGCGGCGCGTTCGCGCGCTTCGGCGTCCTTGAAAGCGGCTTCGCGGCGGCCTTCGGCTTCGAGCACTGCGGCCTGCTTTTCACCTTCGGCTTCGAGGATGGCGGCCTGGCGCGAACCTTCGGCTTCGAGGATCTGCGCGCGCTTTTCGCGCTCGGCCTTCATCTGGCGGGCCATCGAGTCGACGAGGTCGCGCGGCGGATCGATATCCTTGATCTCGATGCGGGTGACCTTGATCCCCCACGACTCGGTTGCCGCATCGACGACGTTCAAAAGCTGCGCGTTGATGCGATCGCGGTTGGACAGTAGCTCGTCGAGGTCCATCGAGCCCATGACGGTACGAATGTTGGTCAACGTCAGGTTGACGACCGAGCTTTCGAGCTGGTCGACCTCATAGGCGGCCTTGGCGGCGTTCAGGATCTGGTAGAACGTGACGCCGTTGACGCGCACCATGGCGTTGTCGCGGGTGATGACATCCTGTGAAGGGATATCGAGGACACGCTCTTTCATGTTGAGCCGCGAGCCGACCCGCTCGACGACGGGGATGAGGATGTGCAGCCCCGGTGACAGTGTGCGCGTGTAGCGCCCGAAATTCTCGACCGTATAGTTGTAGCCCTGGGGTACGACCTTGACCGTCGACCAGAGCGCGGCCGCAGCCAGCAAAACCATGACCAGGCCGAGAAGGCCCAATGTGTCACCAAGCATATCTGTCTCCAGTTCGAATGCTCAATACAACCCTGATATGGGTTTCTGCGACTGTTTTAAGATGCAGACTGAAAAGTTTCCGTGAAGATATGGATAAGGAGTAGTTAAAACCGGAGCCTGTTCAAAGGGCTATGCCAGGCTCACGACCGCCCGGCTTCGACCACTCGCTTGAGGTTGGCCAAGCCCTCCTCGTAGTCCTTGCCGATCATCCGATCCATGTCGAGACCCATCAGCGTGCAGATCGCGCGTTCGACAAACCCCTGCTCGCCGGCGATGGTCCACGTCACCGTCGTGCCGTTCCCGGCCGGTTCGAATGCGAAGCCGACATCGCTGGTGCCGGGAAACGGCTCGACGAAGGCGAGCTTGATCTCGATCTCGCGCGGCGGGATGCTTTCCTCGATCGACATCTGGCCCTTGCCGACCTCGTCATTGCCGTCCCATTTGAATATGGCCCCTTTTCCAGATTCGGGTCCTTCGAACTCCGCTTTCGCATCGGGATCGCGCTTCGCCCAAGGCGACCAGGCATCCCATTTCTTCAAGTCGTTGACGTGCTGGAACACGGCTTCGGGCGGAGCCGCGATCACCGTCGAGCGGGCAACGGAGAACTCGGCCGGAAGCACGGCGATGTAGACGGCAAAAATGCCGATCAGCAACACCAGGGTCAGAAGGATCTTTTTCAGCATCGGAGCGCCTCGGCATGAATGGAGAGGCAAATGAGTACACCAACTGCCCGGCAAGACTGTGACGACAGCCCGCCGATCACGCCGGTTCACAGTCCCGTCAGGGGCGCCGCAAAGTTCCCTGCGGAACACCAGCGCTGCGGCCTACCCGCTATTCCTCGTGCATCAGCCCGAAGCTGAATGACAACACCACACCAGGAGATTTTTTGAACATGAAAACGATCCTTAAGACGATTGCGGTTGCCGCCCTCATCGCCGGAGTTTCGACCGCGGGAACACTCAGCGCACAGGCTGGTCCCGGCTGGAAGACGAACATCCATTCGGACGTCTTCAAAGGCGACTGAAACGTCCCCGAACTCTTAATCGTCCACATAACCAGACCGGCCCGCCCTTGGCGGGCCGTTTCCGTTCAAGCTTGATCAATCATTGACCCATTCGCATCGATTCCGCGGTTAACGTTTCATTTTGGAGCGATTCTCAGGGAAGAGTTCATGGTCCCGCCTTTGCAGTACGGCTCACGTCGGAAAACAAACGCCCAGGATCTGAGACAGATGACGTACCGCCGCCACGTCACCACCGCCGAACTCACCGCCCGTGTTCTGCCGTTCGTGTCGATGGGCGTCGGCTTCCCGGCGCTGATCGTCGGGGCATATTGCGTGAAGTCGGCGATGGGCATCGACCTTTTCGACGGCCCCTCGTTCATGCACGCGTGGTTCTACTGCGGCTGAAACGAGGCCTTCCAAAGCGGGGGCGGCTTATACGACGCCCGCCCGCAGCATGTCGTGGACGTGGACAACGCCGGCCGGTTTGCCCTTCTCGACAACGAACAGTGCGGTGATGCGGCTGGCGTTCATGGTCTCAAGCGCGGCGGACGCGAGCGTGCCGGGCGTCACCGTTTTGGGGTTCTTCGTCATCACTTCCCCAGTCTTGGCGCGCAACAGCTTGTCGCCCATGTTGCGGCGCAAGTCGCCGTCTGTGATGACACCGACCAGCCGGCCCTTCTTATCGACGATGCCGAGGCACCCGAACGCCTTCTGCGTCATGGTAACGAGCGCCGATGTCATATCGACGTCGTCGCGGGCAATCGGCATGTCCGCCCCGGAGTGCATGAGGTCGCCGACGTGTTTGAGCGACGCCCCCAGCGACCCGCCGGGATGAAACACCTTGAAGTCGTGCGCCGTGAAGCCCTTCGTTTCAAGCAGCGCAATGGCAAGGCAGTCGCCGATGGCCAGCTGCATCGTCGTTGAAGTCGTCGGCGCGAGCCCGTGCGGACAGGCCTCCTTGGCGCGCGGCAGTTCGAGGCAGACATCGGCCTGCGAACCGAGCGTCGACTTGCGGCGCGAGGTGATCGCGATCAATGGCACCTTGAAGCGGCGGGAGAAGGCGATGATGTTGGAAAGTTCAACCGATTCACCCGACCACGAGATGGCGAGGATCACGTCCTCGCGCGTGATCATGCCAAGGTCGCCGTGCGAGGCTTCGCTAGGGTGAACGAAAAACGCCGGTGTGCCCGTCGAAGCGAACGTCGCCGCGATCTTCTGGCCGATATGTCCGCTTTTGCCGATGCCGCTGACGATGACCCGGCCGCGTGCCTTGGCAATCGTTTCGATAGCCAGCGCGAACGGGCTGCCGAGCCCGTCGGCAAGCGCCTCGTGAAGCTCGCTCAACCCGGCGCTTTCGAGCTTCAGCGTGCGCTGCGCCGCCTCGATGGAGGCGTTCTTCAATAGTTTCTTCTTGCCCCCGGCCTTTGCGGGCTTGCCCCTGACCGCCTTGGCGGCAACGGCGCCGGTCTTGACGGCGGCCTTGCCTTCGCTCGATCTCAAGTTCGCCCTGCGTTCGGCCATTCGTTCCCCCGAGCCGGCGCGAAAGTAACGCGCCGCGAATTTCCCGGTCGAATCCGCCGGGATCCCGTCTGTCTAGCAAATACTGCCGACCGGGGAAACGGTGCCCGCCGGTTGCGCAGGGGATAGTGCTTCGTGACGATAGCCCGCCCGCTGTGCCATCGCGTTACAGATGTAAACGTCTGGTTAACCCGGGTCACCTAACGTTTTTTCGCGTTGGATAAAGTGACGAGGACAGACGGACGTGGCAATTCGCAAAAGCGCGAATCGGCTGAACCATAGTGCGTGCCTGGCGCTCGTGGCCGCTCTTCTATGTCCAGGCCCGCTCCACGCGCAAACGCTTTTGAATGGACCCGATACCCCGCTGACGGCGGATCGTGACGGCCAGATTATCGCCCCAGGCGTGCTGCGCACGGGAAATGTCGACGTTTCCACCGCTGCTCCGCCGCTCGCTACCGTTCCAGAGGATGGCGATCTCGCCCTCGCGGAACCGCCTGATGATCTGCGCGACGGCTTATTCGCCGCCGACGAACCGCCTCCAGAAGACGCCGCCGGAACCGATCCCGCGACCTCCGATCAGCGACCCGAATCCGAGCGCAGCGAATTCAGCTTCGCCGCCGATCCGGTGCCGCCCATCGATGGCGACAATCCGCTTTTGTTCCAGGTCGAGGAGATCGAACCCTTCGACCCCGCACAAAACCGCAGGCCCGCCCGCTTTGCAGCCCTCGATCCCTACGATCCCGTCGGCATCCGCATCGGCTCGTTCGTGCTGTTTCCCGAGGTCGAGATCGCCGCGGCTCGCTATTCGAACGTCTTCACCAGCGCCGACGGACAAGCCGATATCGCGGGCGAACTCCTCCCCAACGTGCGGCTCGTCTCGAACTGGTCCAACCACGCCCTCGAATTCCAGGCGGCGGGCGACCTGTCCAACTACCGCAAGTTCGGTACCGAGAATGACCGCGGCTTCACGGTTGAATCGCGCGGCCGCATAGATGTGACCCGGCGCACCAACATGCAGGCCGCCGTCCGCCGGCAGCGCAGCCAGGAAAGCCGCGGCGCGATTGACGCAGCCAGCGTTGGTCCGCGCGCAACGGTCATCAGCGACGAAGCTTCCACCGCCCTCAATCAGCGCTTCAACCGCTTGTCGGTCCAGCTGCGCGGGGCCGTCGCCGATTCCAACTATAGCGAAACCCAGACCCTCGACCTTGTCACCGGCCTGCCCGGCCCCGGCATCAATGACCGCGACGTCACCGAGCGCCGCGCCGCCATCCGCGCATCATGGGAACTGAAGCCGACCCTCGGCGTGTTCGCCGAAGTCGAGGGCAACAAGCGCGCGTTCGAAGCCGCTTCCACCGCCGATAACCGCCGCCGCGATTCAGAAGGCAGCCGCGTCCGCGCCGGCGTCTCGTTCGGCCAGACCAGCGAAATCCTGCGCGGTGAAGTCAGCCTTGGGCGCGGTGCCCAGGACCTCGATGATCGCCGCCTTGCGGACGCCAGCGGGCTCATCGTCGATGCCAATCTCGCCTGGCGGGTGACCGGGCTCACATCACTGCTGTTCACCGCCGCCTCCGACATCTCGTCGGTGACGCAGACGGCAAACTCCGGCGCCGCCCTTGAGCAGCGGGTTGGCCTCGAAGCCCGCCACGCGTTCCGCACAAATCTGGTCGCCAGTACCGGGTTCGAGTTTACGCGGCGCGATTACGCAGGCATCGACGTCGAGGAAAGCGAGTTCGTGTACTCGCTCGGTCTTGAATATTTCATGAGCCGCGAGATGGTGGCCTTCACCCGTTACCAGCACACCGTCTTCCGTTCCGATTTCCAGGGCAGCGACTACGAAAGCGACGAAGTCCGCGTCGGCCTTAGATTGCGGCGTTGACAGGCTGGCCGGTCAGGTCGGATAAACCGCCGACCATGAACCAATCCCCAGAACAAGACTCAGAACAAGACCCAGAGCCAGTCCGCGACCAGGACCCGCCTTTCCCGAGCGTCCACGCGCCGCTGCCGCACCGGCCGTTCAGCTTCGAGCTGATGAAGATTGATCGCCAGGCGCGCCTTGGGACCATCCGCACGCCGCGCGGCAACATCCGCACGCCGGCTTTCATGCCGGTCGGCACGGCGGCAACCGTGAAGGCGATGTACGTCGAGCAGGTGCGTGAGACGGGTGCCGACATCATCCTCGGTAACACCTATCACCTCATGCTGCGCCCCGGCGCCGAGCGCATCGCCCGCCTTGGCGGCCTGCACAAGTTCATGCGCTGGGACAAGCCGATCCTCACCGACTCCGGCGGCTTCCAGGTCATGAGCCTTGCCGCCAAGCGCAAGATCACCGAGGCGGGGGCGGCGTTCTCCTCCCACATCGACGGTTCGCATCATATGCTGAGCCCCGAGCGTTCGGTTGAGATCCAGTGCCTGCTCGGCGCCGACATCCAGATGCAACTCGACGAGTGCATCGAGCTTCCCGCCGAAAGCAATGAAGTCCGCCGCGCCATGGAATTGTCGCTGCGCTGGGCCGAGCGTTCGAAGCGTGCGTTCGAAGCCCAGCAGGCGAACGGGCGCGCCAGTCACGGTCAGGCGCTGTTTGCCATCGTCCAGGGCGGCATCGACGAAGACCTGCGCCGCCAGTCCGCCGAGGCGCTCGTCGCGATGGATTTCCCCGGCTACGCCATCGGCGGGCTTGCGGTCGGCGAGGGCCAGGAGGCCATGCTGCGCACTCTCGATGCAACCGTGCCGCTGCTGCCGCGAGACAAGCCCCGCTATCTGATGGGCGTCGGCACCCCGCACGATCTGATCGAAGCGGTGGCGCGCGGCATCGACATGTTCGATTGCGTGATGCCGACGAGGAACGGCAGGCATGGCCTCGCCTTCACCTGGGCTGGGCGCATCAACCTCAAGAACGCCTGCCACGCCGATGACCCCGCCCCGCTCGACCCGAGCAGCTCGTGCTCGGTCGCGCGCGACTATTCCCGGGCCTACCTCCACCACCTGATCAAGTCGGGCGAGATGTTGGGCTCCATGATGGTATCGTGGATCAACGTCGCCTTTTACCAGGACCTGATGGCGGCAATGCGCGAAGCCATCGCCGACGGCCGCTTTTCAGATTGGGCCGAAGAAACCAAGGCCCGCCTCGACGCAGACGGCGGCACGCTTTAGGGATATTACCCCGATCGGGTCGTCAACTGCGCGATCGAACGGCTGGGGGACGCCGGTGGACGTCACGCAATCGCCGTAAGCAAAGTCCCCTTCATGGAGTCACTCGGCATTTGCACGCCATTGAAGATGCCATTAAGGAACT
>JAHJQI010000059.1 GCA_018819265.1 Alphaproteobacteria bacterium | reverse complement strand
GCAAACCTCGTCCTCTGGGTGATCGACGCATCCTCTCCGACAGAGCCCGACGCTTTGCCCCAGGACCTCAAAGGCAAGCCGACAATCATCGTCGCCAACAAGTGCGATCTCACACCACCGTCATTCCCGCGCAGGCGGGAACCCAAGCAGGCAACCGACATAGGTATATCAGAAGCGCGCTTGGACCCCGGCCTGCGCCGGCACGACGAACCATTGAACCTTTCAGCGAAGACGGGCGCCGGTCTCGACACGCTCATCAGGGCGATCGCCGCACATGCCCGCAAATCGACCGAAGGCGCGATAAACGAAGGCGTCATCACCCAGGCCCGCCACCGCCGCCACTTGAGCGATTGTCACGAGCACCTGGAGAGCTTCCTCGCGCGGACAACCGACATCGAACTGCGCGCCGAAGACTTGCGCCTCGCCGCGGATTCGCTCGGCCGCATCACCGGCCGCATCGATCCCGAAGACGTCCTCGACCAGGTCTTCGGCCGCTTCTGCATTGGGAAGTAAATGTTGTGACCGACCACCTCTGCACCCACCACCGTCATCCTCGGGCAGGTGGGGATCCAGGCGACGGCTGCACCCGTTGGGCGCATTGAAAACCGTCATCCCCGCGCAGGCGGGGATCCATCCAAGCCTCAAGGTACCGCCATCGCCCGCTATTCGTTGCCGCGATGGCCGGCTGAACCCCGATACTTCAACAGCGCTCCGACGAGAGTGAACGCGACAGCAGCGGCAATGCAGACCGGATTCCCGCCTTCGCGGGAATGACGAGGCGGTTATGACGCGAGCTGCGGAAAATCGTCAGGGCGCGGACGCCTCTGCTCCACACGACTTTAGAAAGTGTGGACCCTGATGACGAAGCGGTGGGCATCTGAAGCGCCCGCCTGCCCAACACAACTTTAGGAAGTGTTGGCCATTAAATCCTAACAAGTTTCACGTGAAACCGGAGTCGTTACAACTTGACAGTCGAGTTGACAAGTAAATCCGGTTTCACGTCGAGTCTTCGCAGAGTCAAAGCTACTGGTTCTTCATGCTCATCGACTCGAAGAACTCGCCGTTGGTCTTGGTGCTCTTGAGCTTGTCGATAAGAAACTCGATCGCATCCATGGTGCCCATCGGGTTGAGGATGCGGCGCAGCACGTAGACCTTCTTGAGCTGGTCTGGCGGCACCAGCAGGTCTTCCTTGCGGGTTCCGGAGCGGGCGACGTCGATGGCCGGGAACACGCGCTTGTCGGAAACCTTGCGGTCGAGGATGATTTCGGAGTTGCCGGTACCCTTGAACTCTTCGAAGATCACTTCGTCCATGCGCGAACCGGTTTCGACAAGGGCTGTCGCGATGATCGTCAGCGACCCGCCCTCTTCGATGTTGCGCGCCGCACCAAAGAACCGCTTTGGGCGTTGCAGGGCGTTCGAGTCGACACCGCCGGTCAGCACCTTGCCCGATGAGGGAACAACCGTGTTGTAGGCGCGGCCCAGTCGCGTGATCGAGTCGAGCAGGATCACCACATCGCGCTTGTGCTCGACCAGGCGCTTCGCCTTTTCGATAACCATTTCCGACACTTGAACGTGCCTCGATGGCGGCTCGTCAAAGGTCGAGGCGATCACCTCGCCCTTCACGCTGCGCTGCATGTCGGTGACCTCTTCTGGCCGCTCGTCGATCAGCAGCACGATCAGGTAGCACTCGGGATGGTTGGCCGTGATCGAATGAGCGATGTTCTGCAGCAGCACCGTTTTACCGGTCCGCGGCGGCGCCACGATCAGTCCGCGCTGACCCTTGCCGAGCGGCGCGACGATATCGATGACACGGGGAGAAAAATCCTTCCGCGTCGGATCCTCGATCTCCATATTCAGCCGCTCGGTCGGGTAAAGCGGCGTCAGGTTGTCGAAGTGGATCTTGTGCTTGACGTTTTCAGGCTCTTCGAAATTGATCCTGTTGACCTTGAGGAGAGCGAAGTAGCGCTCGCCCTCTTTGGGGCTGCGGATGTGACCTTCCACGGTATCTCCGGTGCGCAAAGCGAATCTACGGATCTGGGAAGGAGATATATAGATGTCGTCAGGTCCAGGCAGGTAATTCGCATCGGGAGAGCGAAGAAAACCGAAGCCGTCCAAAAGAACTTCAACGACACCGGTGCCAATAATCTCGACATCTTGGGTTGCGAGCTGTTTCAAGGTCGCAAACATCAACTCTTGCTTGCGCAGAGTGCTGGCATTTTCGACGCCGACTTCTTCGGCAAAACTCAACATTTCAGGGGGAGACTTTTGCTTCAAGTCTTCCAGCTTGATTTCACTCATCGGAGGGCTCCGGAAGGGCTCTGGCGAAAACAGGGGCTTTGAGCCGGTTCGCTTGGCCAGGAAGGGGGAGGGAATTTGTTCAGGGAGCGAGGCTTCAACGTAGCGCTTCGAAAGGGCGCGCCGACGTGTGCATCGCTGTCATTGGCCCAACAGGACTCAGGAACTGTTGGCAGGAGAAGGGCTTTCGATGCGCGGGGATGCGCATCCGCGAAATCTGCCGGTTATTCGTAAGCAGACCGCAGCTCGACATCGAGCATTGCGAACAGATAACAGAGTTCGCGACTTTCGAAAAGCCTCGTCATCGCAACTGCAGCTCAAAATGGCTTGACGATCACCAGAATGACGATTGCGAACATCAAAAGCGTTGGCACTTCGTTCATCATGCGCCAGTAGCCCGCCGATCTGGCGTTCGCGTCCTCGGCGAACCGGCGCACCGCAGCCGACAGCATCCCATGCACCGCTGACATGGCGGTCACCAGCGCGAGCTTGGCGTGAAACCAGCCGGAGGTGAAAAATCCGGCCTGCCAGGCAAGCCACAGCCCCAGCACCCAGCTGACGATCATCGCCGGGTTCATGATAATGGTCATGAGCCGGTATTCCATTACCTTGAACGTCTCCGACTGCTCGGAACCGGACTTCGATCCGGCGTGGTAGACGAACAGTCTCGGCAGATACAACATGCCGGCCATCCAGGCGATCACCGCGATGACGTGAACAGCTTTCACCCAGTCATAGGCATCCGCGCCGAAAATCGCGATGACGGCCGCAGTCGCCGCGACGGTGATGCCGAGCGCGATGCCGGCCCGGGCGGCAGGCGTCCCGGAACGCCTGTCCTTTGCGACCGCGCTCACTCCGAAGACCTCACCCGCTCGACGAGGCGGGTCACATTCTCAGGCGGCGTGAATTGCAAAATTCCATGTCCGAGATTGAAAATGAACTTTTTCCCCTTCATCGCCGTCAGGATTTCATCGACCCTGTCATCGAGCTGCTTGCCACCGGCCACCAGCAGCAACGGATCAAGATTTCCCTGCACCACCCGGCCCGTCCCTTCCGCCAGTTCGACCATCGCCCTAAGCGGCATCGCCGTATTGCAGCTGATCCCGTCGACCCCGGTCTCCGCCGCAAACAAGGCGCTCAACTGATCGGCGCCGCGCGGAAATCCAAGGATCGGAATTTCGGGATACTTCTCCTTCAACCGAGCGATCATTACCCGAGTCGGCGCCACCACCCAACGGGCAAATTGATTATCCGCCAGCGACCCCGCCCAGCTATCGAAAATCTGCAGCGCATCGGCTCCGGCTTCGACCTGGCGCGACAGATAATCCACCGAGGTCTCGACCAGGATATCGATAAGCCTCTGGAAAGTCTCAGGATCCCGATACGCCATCAGCCTCGCCGCGGCCTGATCGGGAGACCCTCGCCCGCCAACCATGTAGGTGGCAACGGTCCAAGGCGCCCCGCAAAATCCGATCAGCGCAGTCTCGTCGGGAAGATCCCGGCGCAACCTGGAAACCGTCTCGGCCACGATCGAGAATTTTTCTCCCGTCGCTTCCGGCTTGAGCCGCGACACCCCTCCGGCATCCTCGATCGGATCGAGCCTTGGTCCTTCGCCTTCGACGAACCGAACCTCCTGCCCCAACGCATCGGGAACAACCAGAATATCTGAAAACAAGATCGACGCGTCGAACCCGTATCGCCGGATCGGCTGCAGCGTCACCTCGGCTGCCAGCTCGGGCGCATAGCACAGGTTCAAAAAACTCCCCGCCGTCGCCCGGGTCTCACGGTATTCCGGCAAATACCTCCCGGCCTGCCGCATCAGCCACATCGGTGGCGGCCACGCGGTCTGCCCTGCAAACGGCTTCAGGAACCGGCGGCGTTGCGCTCGTTGGGCAAGGGTTTCCAAGGTCATCACTCTCCGTTCAATTTCTAAATGATCTTTTCTTGGTTTCTTTTATTCTCTCTTTAGGGGCGTGGATTTCGGTAATTGGACTCTACCCCACAGGTTTCCTACGACCCGCTCACAGCGGCTGGGTCGTCCCACTAGATCTAGAACTTGCCGCCATATGACGCCACAAGAGGAAAAAAGCACATAGATATCAGCGAATTGAACAACGTTCAGAATAGCCGGCCGCTGGGACAAGCTGGTGATACGGCTTGGTTGACGCGCCACCCGAGTAGAAACAAGCCCGCCGAGAACAAGCCTCGACAAAGCCATCCCTCTCGCCGCTAATGTGCGCGGTTTCGGGGATAACCCCGTACTTGTCCGCCAGACCCCTCCGGCAACCGCCGCACCGTCTTTTCTCTCCATCGGTTATCCACATGTCCGAAGAGCTTCCCAGCTACTATCACCTGCACCTGGTTTCCGATTCAACCGGCGAAACCCTGACGACAATCGCGAAGGCCGCGTCCGTCCAGTATGGCTGCGTCCGCCCGATCGAGCACGTTCATCCGCTGGTGCGAACCGAGCGTCAGGTCATCAGGGTCTTGAAGGAGATCGAACAGGCCCCCGGCATCGTCCTTTATACGGTGGTTCATGCCGAACTGAGCGCCATGATCGAAAAGCGCTGCACGGAGCTCAACGTCCCATGCCTGGCGGTTCTTCAGCCGATCATGCAGGTCTTCGAAGCCTATATAGGCGCTCCACAAACGCCGACGGTTGCCGGCCAGCACGTTCTCGACGCAGATTATTTCCGCCGCATCGACGCTTTGAACTTCACCATGCGTCATGACGACGGCCAGTTGCCGCAGGATCTCAACGACGCTGATATCGTCATTCTTGGCATTTCGCGGACATCGAAGACGCCAACCTCGATCTACCTCGCCCAGCGCGGATACAAGACGGCGAATGTCCCGATCGTGCCGAGCGTGCCGATCCCGCCGGCGCTCAGTGAAGATCACTCCGCGTTCGTCGTTTGCCTCGTTGCCCAGGCCGATCGGATCGCCGAAGTCCGGCGCAACCGGGCCATGGTATTGGGCGACCGCAACCTGGATGTCTACGTCGACCGCGATGCCATCCTTGCGGAGATCGCACATTCGCGCCGAATATGTTCGCGGCATGGATGGCCGGTCATCGACGTAACGCGACGCTCGGTCGAGGAAACGGCGGCCACTATTATCAAGCTGCACCATGACCGCCGCGCGGGTCTGGCCGCAACGATGGAACAAGCAACCGATGTCTGACAAGCAGCACGTTATCCTGGCCTCGGGCTCGCTCGCCCGCCACGACATGCTGAAGGCCGCAGGCATAGCTTTCACGGTGATCCCGGCCAACATCGACGAGGCCGCGATCCGCGATGCCCTGACGGCGGAGAACGAGGCGATCGATCCAGCCGACATCGCCGAGATCCTGGCCCGCGCCAAAGGAGAAGCGGTTAGTCGCGACAACCCTGACAGCCTCGTCATCGCCGCCGACCAGACCTTGTCGCTGGGCGGGCAGTTGTTTTCGAAACCGGCCGGTCTCGATGAGGCCCGCGATACGCTTTTGCGGCTGCGCGGCGAGGAGCATCTCCTTCATACTGCGGTGGCAATCGCCGAGTCGGGTGAAGTCACCTGGAGTCACGTCGAGTGCGTGCGCATGAAAATGCGTCGTTTCAGTTTCGCTTTCCTCAGCGAGTATCTTGTTCGGGCCGGCGTCGGCGTCTGCCATTCGGTCGGTGCCTATCAGTTCGAAGGGTTGGGCCTGCAGTTGTTCGAGGAAATCGACGGCGACTACTTTTCGATCCTCGGTCTGCCGATGCTGCCGCTGATGGATGAACTGCGCCGTCGCGGCGTGGTGAGCGAATAAGTTGGGGTATCAATCTTCACCATGATCCGCGCCTGCGTCATCGGCTGGCCGATAGAGCATTCCCGTTCGCCGCTGATCCATGGCCACTGGCTCAAGGTCTACGGCATCGAGGGCAGCTACACCAAGGTCGCCGTCAAACCCGAAGAGGCTGCCGACTTCCTGCGCAATCTGCGTGAAACCGGATTTGCCGGCTGCAACGTCACCATGCCGCTGAAGGAAATCGCTTATTGCACCGCTGGGCGCCGCGACGCATCGGCACTCGCGGTCGGCGCTGCCAATACGATCTGGCTGGAGGACGCCACCTTATGTGCGGCCAACACCGATACCTATGGCTTCATGACCCACCTTGATTTCGCAGCACCCGGGTGGCGGAAGAACGGCCGACCGGTCGCCATTCTCGGCGCCGGCGGCGCAGCGCGCGCCATCGCCTATGGATTTCAGCGGGCCGGCGTCGCCGACATTGTCATCTTGAACCGCACGCGGGCGCGCGCCGTAGCGCTTGCCGCCGACCTGGGTGCCGGTCTCAGAACGGCGGATTGGGCTGAGCGGACGCATTGCGCGGATTGGGCCTGCGTCGTCGTCAATACGACCACCATCGGCATGAACGGGGTGGGCGATCTTGGCCTGGAATTCGTCGCCGCCGATCCCGATTGCGTCATCGCCGACATCGTTTATCTGCCGCTCGAAACCGCACTTCTGAAAGACGCAAGAGCGCATGGCCTGCGCACCGTCGACGGGCTGGGTATGCTTCTGCATCAGGCCGTACCCGGCTTCGAACGCTGGTTTGGTGTCCGCCCCGAAGTGACGCCCGAGCTGCGCCGCATCATCCTTGCCGACCTCGGTGCTGCTTAATGTTGATCGTCGGTCTCACAGGCTCGATCGGCATGGGCAAATCGACTGCCGCAGCCTACTTTCGCGATCACGGATTCCCAGTCTTCGACGCCGATGCCTGCGTCCACGATCTCTATTCCGGCGCAGCCGTTCCACTCATCGAATCGGCGTTTCCGGGAACGACTGAAAACGGTACCGTCGATCGCCGGAAATTGAGCGCAGCACTGCTCGCCGATGAACGCGGCTTCCAACGGCTCGAAGCAATCGTGCATCCGCTCGTCCGCGACGCCGAACGCGAATTCCTGCATCGCCAGTTCGTCCGCGGCGCACCGGTTGCGGTCCTCGAAATCCCGTTGCTTTACGAGACCGGCACGGATGCCTTCGTCGATGTCGTCGTCGTTGTCAGCACCGATCCTGAAACCCAGGCTGCCCGCGTCCTGGAGCGTCCTGGCATGACCCGCGAGAAGCTCGCCCAGATTCGCTCGCGCCAGTTCCCGGACGAAGAAAAGCGCGCCCGTGCCGACTACGTTGTGGATACCGGCGCCAGCCTCTCGCAAAGCCGCGCCGAACTCGATTCAATCATCGCTGCGCTGAAGGACCGCCAGCCGCAAGCTTATCAGCGCCATTGGGCGTGAGGCTTAATCTGGGCGCTTCACGGAATCGATAGAAGGACAAATGCCATGCGCCGCGAGATCGTTCTCGACACCGAAACGACCGGCCTGTCAGCCGAAGGCGGTGACCGCCTCGTCGAAATAGGCTGCGTCGAACTCGTCAATCGCATGCCGACCGGCAGGGAATTCCACGTCTACATCAATCCCGAGCGCGCCGTGCCGGTCGAAGCCGCCAACGTCCATGGCCTGACGACTGAATTTTTGATCGACAAGCCGGTGTTCGCCAAGGTCGCCCGTCCGTTTCTCGACTTCATCCAGGCCGACACGCTTGTTATCCATAACGCCGACTTCGACGTCGGCTTCCTCAACATGGAATTGCGCAAGCTTTCCGCACCGCTGATTTCCGGCAACCGCGTCGTCGATACGCTGACGATGGCCCGGCGCAAGCATCCAGGCGGGCCGAACACGCTCGATGCCCTCTGCAAGCGCTACGGTATCGACAACTCGAGACGTACCAAGCACGGGGCACTCCTCGACTCGCTGTTGCTGGCCGAGGTCTACATCGAGTTGCTGGATGAGCGTCAGGCCCGCATGGAACTGGCGGCGCGCCTGACGATAGGTGTAACGGGGAATTCGATCGCTGGAGCGCCGGCTCGCGTCCGTCCCGATCCGTTGTCCGCGCGATTGAACGAAGCAGAGGCGAAGGCTCACCGCGACTTCATCGAGACCCTCGGCGAAGACGCCATCTGGCTGCGCTATAGCTAATCAGCTCACCGTCGATGCTTCCGGACGTCCGGCTTCCTGCTGTTTGCGCCGCACGTACAGCCCGGCGAAATCGATCGGATCAAGTAACAGCGGTGGGAACCCGCCTTCGCGCGTCAGATCGGATGCCAGGCGGCGCAGGTAGGGAAAAATCAGCGCCGGGCAGTTGATCAGCAGGAACGGCTCAAGCGCTTCTTCCGGAATATTCTTGATGCGGAATATACCGGCATAGACGACTTCGAGTTGGTAGATCGTGCCGGCTTCGTTGGTCGCGTGGGCCTTGAAGTCGATGGCGCTCTCGAAGAGGCCCTCTTTATCGCTCATGCGCCGGGCGTTGACATTGACTTCCAGCTTCATGTTCGGGTTCTCGCCCGGCCCCGACATCAATTTCTCGACATTTGGGTTCTCGAACGACAAGTCCTTGATGTACTGGGCGACAACTTGGGCCTGGATGGCGGGTTGCCCGCCCTCAGCGGCACCTTCCGCCGGATTGCCGGATCCGTTCTGTTTGTCGGTCATAGCGCAGCGCCGTCCGTGGATGTGAAAGGTTGATGGGGGCGCCGAATCTGGCGCTAAAACTACCCGGGTGGCTATCACAGGTGTCCGCCAACCGCAATCGCCGCACGTTCCGTTGGTTGCCGGACCCAAGTCGGTATTGGCGGCTCAGCGCCGGCGCGCATCGCGGCCCGGACGGATCGTGTCTTCGTCGAGCCGTTCAAAATCCCCATCGATCACCGGCCCATCCGATGGCGCATGGCCGGACGGCTTTCCGCCATCCTGCGGGCTTTCGGATTGCGGGCCTGCGCCTCCGCCAAGCCCCGAAACATGGAGCGCGCCGGACTTCAGCAGTCTGTGCAAGGTCCACCTGGCTACCGCCATGCGTATGATCGGTATGAGCAAAAGAAAGCCGACGGTGTCGGTGATGAGTCCCGGGGTCAGAAGGAAAGCCCCGGCAATCAACAGGAACAGGCCCTCGATCACGGGTTCGACGGGCATTTTTCCGGAAGCCAGCGCCTCGCTCGCCCGCGCCATGACGCCAAATCCCTGCGCCCGCAGCAATGAGGTTCCGATGACGGCGGTCAGAATTACGATGAGGATGGTCCATAACAGCCCGATCTGCTGTCCGACCTTCACCAGAATTGCGATTTCCGCCAGCGGTACGGCGATGAACAGAAGTAGAATGAGCAGCGGCACACTATGATCCTGACGGCGAGTCGGAGGGGGGTTTTGGCGCATTCGGTTGAACGGTGGAGCCGGATCGGCCCGAATGGTGGCTGCAACGGCACTAGTACCGCCGATCAGAAGTCCCTGTGTCGTATCAGTCAACCGCTTTCAGGGACTTCTGATCGAAAAGCGGTACTAGATTCAACATTCTACTAGGACCCTCTGCTTTCAGAAGTTCGCCAGTGTGGTTGCCGCGAATGACTCACGAACTTCTGAAAGCGGGTACTGGTGCTCTTAGCACGGCCATCGCTGACATGGGGCACCAGGCAACCTCAGACAAGGATGTTGGCTTGGCGCGGCTTGTGCCGTAAGTTGACGCGAAAGCGGCCCGATCGCCTCCAGTGAAGCTAATTCAATGCTGATCTGGACTGTCCTTTGAAAGGTCCGTTATACGAGCGGGATGGAACGTCCGTGAGGCGCGACGGTTAACAGTGCGGAAATCGTTTATCCGCCACTAATTCCACGTAAGTTCGGCGCAGCCTCTTTCGCTTGTACCCTTGAACCGCCGCCGATCCTGCACATGTCTGCCTTCAGAGGCCAATTGGTAGTCGCGAAATGAACTCCAGTATCGATATCGTCACGCTTATCTCGCTGATCGTTGCAGTCGTCGTGATTTTGAAGTTGCGCAGCGTCCTTGGCCGCCGGACCGGCGACGAGGAATCGCGTATCGAGCGGTTTCGAACCGAGCGGGCGCAGCAGGAAGCCGCTGCCGGCACCGACAAGGTCGTGACGCTTCCCCGCCGCAGCGAGGATCCCGAGACCGACTATCGCGCCGACGGCGAGCTTGCGACGGCGAATGCGGAAGCGCGGATTCGGGCGTTTGCCGGGTCGAACGCTTCGGTCCGCAAGGGATTGCTGGATATCCTGCGCTCCGACCCTGCTTTCGACCCCGAAAAGTTCATCGCTGGCGCGAAAACGGCCTACGAGATGATTGTCATGGCTTTCGCGGCTGGCAACCGTAAACTCCTCAAGGATCTTCTCAGCAGCGAGGTTTACGAGGGCTTCGTCGGTGCGATTGCGGACCGCGAGTCCCGTGGCGAACAGATCGACCAGAGCTTCGTCGGCATCGATAATGCCGAAATCATCGAATCCGAAGTCAAGGACGGTATTGCCTCCGTCACCGTTCGCTTTGCCAGCCATCTCATTTCGGCAACCCGCGATAGCGCCGGAGAGGTGATCGACGGCGATCCGCAGCGCATCAAGGAAGTCACCGACATCTGGACCTTCAGCCGCGATGTCTCGAGCGCGCGCGCCTTGGCCAATCCGAACTGGAAACTCGTCGCAACCCTGGCGACCGGTTGAACGCGCGTTCATAGCAGTTGACGCCATCGCAAAGTTTGGCTTTTTCACGTGAATCAGGATGTCCACAACGGCGCGGGATTCCGCGCCGAAGCGGATTTCACCCAATAGTTGCGGGCCGATCCACGGGGGAGAGAAATGTCCGATACCTCCCCGCAGGCCATCTTCGAACCCGTTTCCTTCTCTGAACTGCCGGGCTGGGAAACGGACGATCACCCTGCTGCTTTCGAGGCGTTCCTGTCTTCCGCTGCCGCCGTTCTTGCCGGCAACAACGCCATCGCCGCCGGCCTGCGAGCGGCTTGCCGCACAGCGCTGGAATTGAAAGCGGCCGGGCCGGTTGGCGCAGCCGCCGCCCGGTGCTTCTTCGAAGGGAACTTCACCCCGCACGGCGCAGGCCGGGCAAGTCAGGCCGGGCTGCTGACCGGCTACTACGAGCCCGAACTTGCCGGATCGCTTCGCCAAACCGGCGCATTCGATGTGCCCGTGCTGGCCCGCCCCGCGGATCTCGTGAACCTTGTCGACGAATCCCAGCGCGGCGCACTCTCGGACCGGCTCACCCACGCGCGCCGGACGTCCGACGGCACGATCGACCCCTACTTCGATCGCCAGGAAATCGATGAAGGCGTCCTTGATGGTCGCGGCCTCGAAATTGCCTACGTTGCCGATCCGGTCGACTTGTTCTTCATGCAGGTGCAGGGATCGGGCTTGATCCGCCTTCAGGACGGCAGCGGATTGCGCGTCGGCTATGACGGCAAGAATGGCCACCCCTACACGTCGCTCGGCCGCCACCTGATCGAAACCGGCTTGTTCACCGCTGAGGCCATGAACCTCGCGAGCCTCACCCAGTGGCTGAAAGCCGATTCCGCCCGCGCGCGCCCGCTGCTTTGGCGCAACCGGTCCTACGTCTTCTTTCGGGTTCTCGGCTCCGAACAGGAGATCCGCACACTCGGTACGGATGCAATTCCACTCACCCCGCTGCGCAGCCTCGCGGTCGACACCGCTTTTCATGAACTGGGCTTGCCGGTTCATGTCAGCGCGCCCGACCTCGGTCACATCCTCGATGGCGGCGATGGTTTTCACCGCCTGATGGTTGCCCATGACGTCGGGTCCGCGATAAAGGGACCAGAGCGCGGCGACGTGTTCTGCGGCTCGGGCCGTACTGCCGGCGCCATCGCCGGCATGACGAAGCACGCGGTCCGTTTTTTTCCATTGCTGCCGAAAAGGTCGGGCGACGGTGACTAAAGGCCCCATCAAGAAAGCGGATCGAAAGGCTGCGCCACGCGCACCCGGCCTGTCGGAAGAAGACTTGCTTCTGTGGCAGCACATGGCCCGCTCGCTGCGGCCCTTTCACGGCCGCGACAAACGCATAACCCCTGGATCTTTCGAGGAAGCGGGCTTCACGCCCCACGTTTCGCCGGGTCGCGTCACACCCTCCGATGCGACGCCTCCTCAAGGCGACAGCCCGTCCCGCCAACCCCTGAGGCCGGGACTCGAGCCATATCGGTCGGCCCCTGCGCTGGCCCAGTTCGACGCGAGGAAGGCGCGCAAGATCAGCGCTGGCCGGATCGATATCGAAGCCCGCCTCGATCTCCACGGCATGCGGCAGTCGCAAGCCCACGGCGCCCTTCGCGCGTTCCTGCTGCGCTCCCAGGCCCGTAAATTGAAATGGGTGCTCGTGATCACCGGCAAGGGGACGTTTGCCCGCGACGGCGACAAATTAGATCCACTCGGCGGCGACTGGAATGCCCCGCCGCGCGGCGTCCTGCGCCGCAACGTTCCATTTTGGCTTGCCGAACCCGAACTGCGTTCGGTTGTCGTCAGCTACACGCCGGCCGCCGTGCATCATGGCGGCGACGGCGCGCTCTACATCCAACTGCGGTCGCAGAAAAAATAACGCGCGCAGAGGTCGCCCCTGCCCGCGCGTCGAACATGCAGGTCGCTGCCTCTAGCATCAGCAGGAGACCCCCCGGCTCTGCCGGGGAGGCAGTAACAGTTTGACGTCTCCGGCGGTCCATCGACGCAATTCCAACCGTTTGCAACCACGCATGCGGAAGGAACTGAGCCGATGGACGAACTCAAGAGTC
>JAHJQI010000058.1 GCA_018819265.1 Alphaproteobacteria bacterium | reverse complement strand
CTGCAGTGCTGCACGCTGCACCTCGGTCAGATCGCCCAGCTGCTCGACAAGACCCCGAAAATCCTCGGCTTTCATCGCGTTCTCTCCCTGGTCCGAATCACCCGGAGAGTGTCGCCCTACATCAAGTCAAAACAGAGCCACCTCAGTATCCATGGCATTGAATTCAAACGATGAAATAGTCGCCCCCTTGCAATTCCATCGGCGATTTCCAATTCGATCATATCCGCAACGTTTCGAGGTGCCAATCATGCCGTCAGAAGATTTCAAACCCAAGCTTGGCCGCATCCGCGATTCCGCTCGCGCCGAGGCCATCCGCCACACGACGCGGGTCATCGAGGAAGTCTCCCGCAACGTCGTTCGACCGCTGAGGCGGCGCGGCCACATCAACCCCAATGCCCTCCGTCGCGGCTTGGCGTCGGGTGTCGTCGCGGCAACCGGTACCTTTACGCCCGGGACGCGCCGCGTGGTGGTGCGCGCACGCTACGTCCGCATGACCAAAACCAATCTCGGCCCCGCTCATGCACACCTTCGCTATATCCTGCGCGACGGCACGACCCGCGAGGGTTTACCGGGCCAACTGTACGATGCCAACGGACCCGCAGACGCCGAGGCGTTCCTGTCGCGCTCCGAGAATGACCCGCACCAATTCCGCTTCATCGTGGCACCTGAAGACAGCGCGCGGCTCGCCGGCCAGGAGCCGGTCATTCGCGATCTCATGAAGCAAATGGAGGCGGATCTCGGCACGAAACTGGATTGGGTTGCGGTCGATCATTTCAACACCGGCCACCCGCACACCCACGTCGTCGTCCGTGGCCGCGACGAGCGCGGGCAGGACTTGATCATGGCGCGCGACTACATCAGCCATGGCATCCGAGGACGTATGCAGGACCTCGTCACCTTGGAACTTGGACCCGAAACCGAACTTGAACGGATAGCCCGGCAGGCCAACGAGATCGGACAGGAGCGCTTGACCGGGCTCGACCGCAGTCTGATGGGGCGGGCGACCGAAAACGTGCTCGTCGTCGCAAGCAGCCCTATCGATCCGCAGCGTCATGCCATGATGATGGGGCGGTTGCGCAAGCTCGAAAGCCTTGGCCTTGCCAAGGAAGAACGCGCAGGCGTCTGGACGTTCGATGCCGAAATTGAGCCCAAGCTCCGCCAACTCGGCGATCGCGCCGACAAGATCAAGATGATGCAGCGGGCGCTTGACGCGGTCGGCCTTGAAAGAGCGCCTGGTCCGTATGCCAACTTCGACCGCGGCACACGCAAGGAGCCGCTGATTGGCAAAGTGGTCGGCACCGGCCTCGTCGACGAAATCAGCGACCGGTCCTGGCTCGTGGTCGATGCTACCGACGGGCGCGTGCATTATGTCGAGGTCGGCCGGCTCAATCCGGACACCGTCCCGGTGCGGGACGCCATCGTGCGCATCGTGCCCGACCGTCTGTGCGGCAAGCCGCAGGCGACGCCCCGCATCGAAGTGCTGGCGGAACCGGCACCGCAAACAGGACCCACCTACAATGGCCCCTTGTGGCTCGATCGGATCGTCGCCAGCCCTGATCCATCAATGGGGATACGCGCTGGTTTTGGTGCCGCGCTGTCGCGTGAACTGAAGTCGCGCAAGGAATGGCTGGTCAGCCAGGACCTCGGCCGGTTCAAGACCGACGGCGGTTTCGAGCTGCGCACATCGGCTGGCGCCCAATTGCAGCAACGCGAATACAACCGGATCGGTACCGAAGTGGCGGGCAAGACGGGCGCCGCCTACGTGCCCAGCATCTCCGGCGCGCAAGCGCGCGGAATCGTTGGCGAGACGATCGCGACACCAACAGCCAAACTCGTCGTCATCCGACGCGAAACCGAGTTGACGGTTGTCCCGTGGTCCAAGGCGCTCGAACGCCACCGTGGCCGCGAAATCACCGGCATCGTCACGCCGCACCAGCTGTTGATCGGTCGCAATCGGGCAAGGCCGGGGTTGGAGCGGTAAGCAAAACGAGTCGAAACGAGTTCGTCGATCTAGGGAACCTCTGAACTACACGCCATTCGGCGGTGTGTGAACTTGCGTTGGCGACGTTTTGCCTCTTGGAAGCGGGTTTTATGCGTCGGCAATCGCCGCGTGCGGGGCCGATTTGGCCCCTTCGGCATCATGCGGACGCAAGTCTCCTGCGCGCCAGAAACAGGTTCGCCAGTGCCAGCAGCGTGAACACCTGGGCACCGTTCTTGGCGATGCCGCGATAGCGCGCCCGGCGATACCCGAACTGGCATTTGAGGACACGGAACACGTGCTCGACCTTGGCACGGATCGCACCGTGTTTGCGGTTGCGCTTTTTCTGCGATGACGAGAGCTGGCGACCGGGCTTGCGTTGATCTTTCACCGCCCACAGCACGCCAGCGGCCCGTGCGGCTCGCTTCTTTTTCTCGTTGACGTAGCCCTTGTCGCCGAACACCGCCCGGTCGTCCTCGCGGATCAGATTGTCCATCACCCTGGCGTCGTGGACGCTGCCCGTCGTCACGCCGGCGGTGTGCACGAGACCGCTGTGAACATCGACGCCGACATGCGCCTTCATCCCGAAATACCACTGATTGCCCTTCTTCGACTGGCTCATCTCGGGGTCGCGCGTGCGCGCCTCGTTCTTGGTCGAGGGCGAGGCCGCGATCAGTGTCGCGTCCACTATGGTGCCGCCGCGCAGCAGCGCACCGCGCGCCTCAAGATGCTCGGCCACCACCGCAAACACCGCCTTCGTCAGGTCGTGGCGCTCCAAAAGGTGGCGGAAGTTGAGGATCGTCGTCTCATCGGGGATGGCGTCGCGGCCAAGTTCGAGGCCGGCGAAGGCGCGCATCGATTGCATGTCGTAGAGTGCCTCCTCGGCGCCTGGATCGGACAGGTTGTACCATTGCTGCAGGCAGTAGATGCGCACCATCACAGCCAGCGGAAATGGCCGCCGCCCGCCCTTCGGGCCGATCTTGGGATAGTGCTGCGCAATCACAGCTTCGAGCGCAGCCCACGGCACCACGGCGGCCATCTCAGCCAGGAACACATCGCGCTTGGTGCGCTTCTTCTTCGCCGCAAAGTCAAGCGATGCAAAGCTCAGCTGATCCATCAAAGCCTCCTCGAATCAATAGCACCAGTGTGCCATGATCGAGCGGTTGTTCAGAGGTTCCCTAGCAGGCCGCTGAAAAACTCAGAAACCACGGTTGCAGAGACTCCCCAAACGACGTCTGTGATCGAGGAGAAGGAAGACGAACGTGTCCGATCCACGCTCAGATCGATCACAGATGCCGTGACACAGGGGCCGAAAAACCTTTTTCAGCGACCTGCTAGATGTCCGCAATGGTGCAGGTTTTTCTTGATGGTGCAGGTTTCTTGGACGTCGGCGTGGCGGTGTCCGAGCTTGCTCTGGCCGACGTTCGAGAAGCGCCCAGGCACGAAGTCGCGGGAGGTGATGTCGAGCCTGTGCCGCGGTCTCTATGGCGTTTCGGGCTTGGCGATGCTGCTGGGGGCTGTCCTCGATGGTGGCGGCAGGTGCCTTTTTCCACGCCGCGCCGCACGATGATCCTGCCGATCGGCAGCGTGAGCCGGTCGGTTCGACCGTGATGGCCGCCTGCGATGCGGCGAGACGGCGAACTGCGTGCGAGCGTCATCGACGCGGGCAATCAACCAGCTCATGCAATCGGCACTCGGGAGAGCGATCCGCCAGCACGTGCTCATGACGTGTCGATCCTGATCGGAGGTCCCATGGGCGCGTGGCGCGGCGATTGGCCGGGCTCGAAGACCTCGATGACAAGCATCCGGCCGCCACAACACGGACAGGGGCGTGGAAGAACCCGGGGTGCATCGTCGTCGGCGCGCTCCGGCGCGCTCCGGCGCGGGCTCGGCGACCGGGACGGGCACGCTGAGCAGTTCTCTCGCCTTGGCGACATTCGCGGTGCGACCGCCGTTTGCCAGCAGCCCGTAGTGGCGGATGCGATGGAAGCCCTTGGGCAGGACGTGGCTGAGGAACCGGCGGATGAACTCGCCTGTGGCGAGTGTCATGACCTTGAAGCGGCCAGGGCCGTCGACGCGGTAGTCCTTGTACTTGAACGCGACGGTCGCCGCGTCGGCAGCGACGAGGCGGCGGTTCGAGATGGCGATGCGGTGCGTGTAGCGTGACAAGTAGGCGAGCACGGCCTCGGGGCCAGCGAACGGCTGCTTGGCGTAGGACCACCTGCTCAGCCGACTAAGCGAAGTGGCCAGCGTCGCCGGCGGGTCCATTGCTGCCGGCGCATTGGCTTGTGTATGGTCGCGCATGAAATTCGACGCGGCTGGTCGGGCGGAGAACCTGGAACGCAAGTTCGTCGACCCTGTTAAGCGCATGGCGGGCATCGGCATCGATGTGCGCGCCGGCTTTTCAGGCCTGCTGCCCGGGCGAACCGCATCCGACGCCCTCGCCGACGCCTACGACAGGTATCTATTCCACGGCGCGACCTTGCAGGATCTGCCGGACCAACCGCGTTTCACCTTCATGGCGACCAATCTGCAAACCGGAAGCGGCTGGCGCTTCGCGAAATCATATGCCGCCGATTACCGAGTAGGGCGCATCATTGCCCCGCAGTTCCCGATAGCTCGCGTCGTTGCCGCCTCGTCCGCCTTTCCGCCATTTCTTTCGCCCGCCCGGTTCAGCTTCGATGGACATATCGTCGAAGCGACAGTCGGAGCCGACCTGCACCGGCCACCGTTTACGGAAGCTGCCGTCCTCACCGACGGCGGCGTCTACGACAACCTCGGATTGGAACGCGTATGGAAGCGCTGCCGCCCCATCCTGGTCAGCAACGCGGGCAAGACCATTCCCGACATCGGTCAGCCGACAGGCAGGTGGGTCGGCCAGACATTTCGGACGCTATCGATCATCCAACAACAGGCCGAGAACTCGCGCCGTCGCATCCTGTTCGGCATGGCGAACGCCGGCCATCGCCGCGTCGCCTAGTGGAGTATCGACACACCCATCACCGCCTATGCGTGTTCCGAGGTTTCGACGACTGCCGACGATGAGAGCGCTGCAGCGACCAACATTCGAACACGCCTGAACCGGTTCACTCCGCACGAGATCGAACTGCTGATCAAGGTGGGATATGCGGGCGCCAGCGCTTCATTGCAGCGCCATGGTTTCATTACGAGTGCCGGCAGTGTTTGACTGAAACATGACGAACTTCATCTGTTACCGGACATCGTCGGCGGCGTGCTTTGTGCGGCGCGACAATCAGGATGATCGCTCGGGAGCGACAATCAGGATGAGACTGGCGCCGGGGGTGGGCTGACGGAGGGAGGGCAGCCCGATCGACGGCAGCCCACCCCCGGCGGCGCGATTTTTCCCCAGGATGTCCACAGGGGATGGACGTCGTCTGGCGGTCGGAGCGGTTGGGCCCAGCATGTGATTCTTCACGACAGAAGGATCTCAGCTTGGCTGGCCAGCACGTCACCGACTGCCAGACGAGGTTGTTCATGAAGTCCCGTCAGACAAGTGCCCCCGCCATTGCAGCTGCGAAGGCCGGGTTCAGCCGAGCGACCGCCTACCGGATCGAAGCCGATCCGCGATTGCCGTCGCAGAAGAAGACACCACGCGGGCGCCGACGGCCCGATCCACTCGCCGACGTGTGGGAAGTCGAGATCGTGCCGATGCTGCAGGCCGCTCCGGGCATCCGCGCGATCGGCGTGTTCAGCGAGATCGTCCGCCGTCGTCCAGATCTCGGCGAGGGCGTGCGCCGGACACTGGAACGTCGCATCCGAGGGTGGCGCGCGCTCAACGGTGCCGAGCGCAACGTGATTGATCTTCCGCCAGGAGCATCCACCGGGCCGGATGGGCCTCAGCGACTTCACCGACGTGGCCGAGTTCGGCATCACGATATCGGGCGAGCCGCTGGCGCATCGGCACTACCACTTCCGGATGGCGTTCTCCGGCTTCGCGCATGCCCAGGTGATCCTGGGCGGCGAAAGCTTCGTGGCGCGGGCCGAAGGTCTGCAAAACGCCCTGTGGGCGCTAGGCGGTGTGCCGGAGCAGCACCGCAGCGATAGTCTGTCCGCGGCGTTCCGCAACCTCGACCGCGACGCGCAAGAGGATCTGACGCGGCGCTACGATGACCTGTGTGCACACTACAAGATGACGCCGACCCGCAACAATCCTGGCGTTGCCCACGAGAACGGTTCCATCGAGAGCCCGCATGGGCACTTGAAGCAAGCGATCGAGGACGAGTTGCTGCTGCGCGGCTCACGCGACTTCGAGGACCTCGCCGCGTATCGCCGGTTCATCGACGAGATAGTCGGCCGGCGCAACGCGAGGAACCGCAAGCAGATCGAGATCGAGCGGGCGGTACTGAAGCGGCTGCCCGAGCGGCGCACGGCCGACTACGAGGACGCACGCGTCATCGTCACGTCGAGCGGCGGCTTCACCCTGCGCAAGGTGCATCTGCTGATCCTCGACGACTTCGCCTACGTGACCAAGGACCAAGCGGAAACCAGCGTGCTGTTCGAGCTGATCGGCACACTCTACGAGCGCCGGTCGATGCTGCTCACGGCCAATCAGGCGTTCGGCCAATGGGGCAAGATCTTCCCCGATCAGGCTATGACGCTGGCCGCGATCGACCGGCTCGTGCATCACGCCACGATCCTGGAGATGAATGTCGCCGAAAGCTATCGCTGCCGCGAGGCCCTCGAAAGAAAGCGCGGACCCGGCCGGCCGCCGACACGCGCGACAATCAGTCAGCGACAATCAAAACAACACTTGCGGCGTTCGGGAATCGGAACGATCATCATCCCGCTATCGGCCGCCGCATCCCAATCTGATCGCCGCCGCCCGGTCTCACCCAGATTGACGCGCTATAGCTTTGCGTCGCCGATCAGGCTTCTCTTGACTTCCGCTTGTGTGAAGCGTTTCGGATGCCGGCCCGTACGCTCACGCGGTCGCTTGCGCCGTGGGCCGGCATCCGAAAGGCTCCAGGGAAGGAACCCGCGAGCTTGGGGCAGGGCAGAGCCGCAAATGCTATGGGGATTTGGCGGCAGCGGGTTGGGTGGCCGCAGGCTTTGGATCGTGCGACATGCGCGCTGCCAGGACCCTTCGGCCGGAGTTGCAGTTGTCGGGCGCGGCGGAACGGGGATTTCGGTATTTGAGTCGGTGGTGGTTGCGGTGAACGAGCCGAACGTCATCGTTGCGATGCGTTGATCGCGGCTGTTCCAAAGTGTGTCGGCAGTACGCTGGCGTCATGAGCTGTCGAGGCCTTCCGGATCGCGGTAGTGCCGTGGCTGGCAGCCCGCAGCGAATGTCTCGATGATCCGCATCTGACCGCCGCAGCACGGACATGGCCGGGGTGAGGCTGTGTCCACCGCAGCGGTTTCGCTGTCCTCCTTTTCAATCGGCTCGGGACCGGGAACGCCGAGCAGTTCGCGCAACTTCGCGAGGTTCTCCGCTTTGGTGCCGCTGGCGAAGAGCCCGTAGTGACGGATGCGGTGCAGACCTTTCGGCAGCACGTGGAGCAGCAAGCGGCGGATGAACTCGTGTGGCTTCAGCGTCATCTTCCGCCAGCGCTTGTCCGGACTGGCGCGATAATCCTTGACCCGGAAGCTCACGCCGCTGGCGTCGGCCTTGACGAGCCGCCGGTTGGAGATGGGGACGCGGTGGGTGTAGCGCGACAGATAGGCGAGCACCGCCTTGGGACCGGCAAACGGGCGTTTGGCGTAGACGAACCACTTGCGCCGGCGCGCTGGCGCTAAGAAGCGCTTGAAGGCTCGGAGCTCCTTGCGATGGGCGTGGAGACCATAGAAGTTGAGTTGACCCGCCGCATGTGCCGCCATGAGCTTCTCCAGCATCAATCGCCGGAACAGCTTCGAGAGTGCCCGCACGGGCAGGAAGAAGCCCTTGCGGCACGCGATCCACTTCTCTCCATCCGACGACAGGCCACCGCCCGGCACGATCATGTGGACGTGGGGATGGTGGGTCATCGCGCTCCCCCACGTGTGCAGCACTGAAGTGATGGCGATCTTCGCGCCGAGGTGCTTGGGGTCGGCGGCGATCGTCTGCATCGCTTGCGCCGAAGCCTTCATCAGCAGGTCATAGATCACTCGCTTGTTCTGATAGGCGATGTCGCCGATCTCGGTTGGCAGCGTGAAGACGACGTGGAAGTAGGCGACGGGCAGCAACTCGGCGGCCCGCGCCTCCATCCAATCGCGCGAAGCTGCCGCCTGACACTTCGGGCAGTGCCGGTTGCGGCAGGTAATGGGCGTCGCCCATTACCTGCCTTATGGGCGCAGCCCGTTATGGGGAGTTGGCGACGACTTGATCGCATTCCAGCGTCAGTCGCGCGCGCCCTACTCACCATTACGAAGCGCGCTTGAGGAGCGCGATCAGCTTGTCGGTCGGCTGGAAGGTGCCGCGCCGAAGATGCGGCGGAACGATCGCCTCCATCGCATCGAGCTTCTCGGTCGGGTCGCCGCGCGTGTAGACCTCGGTGGTCGTCAGCGTGGCGTGCCCCAGCCACAGCGACACCTTTCGGATGTCCTGCGTCGCCTGCAGGATAATCATTGCGCAGGTGTGCCTGAGCACGTGCGGCGAGATGCGCTTCTTGCTGAGGCTGGGCTGCTTCCGCGCGGCGGTCGCGGCATGCTGCTTCAGCAGATAGGCAAAGCCCCATCGGCTCAGCGGCTCTCCCCGCGCGTTGACGAACACCTCGGGCGTTGCGACCTGTCCGCGAACGGCAAGCCAGGTGCGCAGCGCTGTCGCCGTGGTCTTCCACAGGGGAAGCGTCCGTTCCCGCCGTCCCTTGCCGAGAATGCGAATGCTCATCGACGGCAGGTCGATATCGTCGACCTTCACTCCCGTCAGCTCGGACACGCGCAGTCCCGCGCACACCGCCAGATGCAACATCGCCCTGTCGCGGATGCCATCGCGCGTGGCGGGATCAGGAGCATCGAGCACGGCTTGCAACTCCTCCCGCAGAAGATAGGGAACGAGGCGCCGATCGGTTTTCTTGAACGGGATCGCCAGGACGCGGCGGATCTGCTCCAGGGCTGCGGGTTGCCGGTATTCGAGGAAGCGGAAGAACGACTTGATGGCCGCCAGTCGCACGTTGCGCGTCACGGCTGCGTTCTTGCGCACATCCTCCAGGTGCTCGAGGAATGCGCTGATCAGGCGAGCATCGATTTGCTCCAGCGTCAGCGCTGACGGCGAGACCTTCAGTCTCTCGGCAGCGAACACGAACAGCAGCTGGAAGCTCTGGGCATAGGAGTCCTGCGTGTGCCGGCTGACGCCCCGCTGGCGGGCGAGCGTCTCGCGCAGGAATCCTTCGATGAGGGGAGCGATCGGCGTCATGACCGCCCTCCTTCGGACAGGAACCCTTCGCCGGCCGCGGCCACGTCGCGCATGAGCTCGGCAGTGGCCTCGAGGTACCAGTAGGTCGCATAGATGTTGACGTGGCCCATGTAGGTGGCCAGCGCCACCATGTGTGGCCCGCAATGGTCCCGGCCAGCGGGACTGACCTGTAACGCACGCACCGCGAACGTGTGCCGCAGGTCGTGCAGACGAGGGCGGCGGCCCGTCCTCGATCGGACGTCAGCCTTGCCGACCAGCCTGTCGAAGGTCTCTTTGACCGCGATGTAGCGGAGCGCCTGACCACGCTTGTCGATGAACACCGAATCATCGTGCGCACGCGGTCGGCGACGCGCCAGATAGCGTGCCAGTCCCGCTGATGCCGTGTCGTGCAGCGGCACCAGCCGCGTCTTGCGGAACTTGGTCTCGCGGATCAGCAGGCCGTCGTGCGTAACGTCGGCGACCGTCAGCTTCAGGGCTTCGGAAATCCTCAAGCCGCGCAGCCGAGAGCAGTGCGATCAAGGTCGCATGGGTCAGCGGGCGCAAGCCGCCCTTCGGCTGAAGCCGCAGCGCGGCCTTGACCAGCCGATCGATCTCGTCCGCCGAGTAGATGTGCGGCGGGCGACGCCTCTTGCGGGCGCCGAAGTGATTGGCCGGCGGCAGCTCATGCAGGGCATCCTCGACCTGAACGTGGCGCACGAAGCGGCAGACGGCTCTGAGCCGTGCATCACGCTGCGCCACGGTCGGACCGAGAGCGGCCCAGTCGATCGCAGTTTGCGCCTGCACGTGCGTTTGGCCATGCTCAGCGGCGAAGGCCGCAAAGCTCTTCAGCAGGTACTCCGCGTTCAGCATCGCAAAGCCTGTGGCACGGCGCAGGGTGAGATAGGTCCCTATGGCGTTGAGCATCACAGTGCCTCCGGCCAGGGCTGAGCGACCCGCTTCAGGAGCGCGACATCGGCCTTGGCGTAGCGGGCCGTCGTGTCGATCCCGCGATGCCGCAGGACCAGACCGATCTTCTCGAGGGGAACACCGTGGCGCAGCATCTCGGTCGCTGCGGTGTGCCGCAGGACGTGAGCCCCTTTGACGGGCGTCATGATGCCGGCCCGCTTCATTGCGCGGCGAACCACCGACGAGATGCCGTCACCGTTCTCGAACGGTCGGCATGGCGCGATCGTGCGCAGGAACACGCGGTCGTTGCGACAGGACGGCCGACATTCGAGGTAGCCGGCGATCGCCTCGCCGACATCTTGCGGCAGCGGCAGGCGGACCTCGGTGCGCGACTTGCCCGTGACCCGCAGCGAGCCCGTCTCCCACTCGATATCGGCGAGGCGAAGTTGCGCCACGTCGCCGGCCCGCAACCCAAGGCGCGCCAATAGCAGCACAATCGCGCGATCCCGTCGGCGGGCACTGGTGTCACCGTCACAGGCAGCAATCAGCCAACTGACCTGCTCGGCCGACAGATTCCGCGGCATGTCGGCAAGCTGCCAATGGGCGTATGTCGGAACGGCGCTGTCGAGACCTGCCCGGCAGCGGCCTTCGACGACGAGGTACCGCAGGAACGCCCGCAGGCTCGTCGTCATCTTCTCGATTGTCCCGCTCCTGCACTTGCTCGCACAGGCCATGAAGTGGCCGCGAACGTCGGCCGGTCCCCAGCCGGTCGGGTCCGAGCCAAGCGCCGTCATCATGCCGGCGGCGTCGCGAGCGTAGAGCCTGATAGTGGCATAAGACGCCCCGCGATGCTTGCGCAGCCACGCCTTGAAGTCGGCGACCACCTGCAGCTCGGCGGGCGCTGCAATGGCGGCGGCAGGCCGGCACACGCCGATCTCGACGAGATGCCGACGGAACAGCCGCGCGCCGTAGATCGTATGGTGATTGCGCCGGCCTCCCTTGGCGCGCGGGCATCGGCAGCTGCGCAGGTGCTCGCCGAACGCTGCCAGATCAATGTCAGTCAAGCCTGCACCTTGCTCGGCCATGACATGGCCGACGTGAGCGGCCGCTCGCAGATAGCGCACTGCCGTTGCGTGGCCGTAGCCCTGCTGCTCCAGCGCTGCGGCAAAGCGGTCGAGATACGGACCGCTCGGCCCGCTCCGCAGATGTCCCAGCATCTTCGATGCCGAGAAGTAGGTCTCCAACATGTTCGTCCCCGTTTGTCACCGGCCGTCGATGGCCGGCCGGATGGGGCCGCAGGAGCGCTCTGTTATGGAGAGCGGGAGAGCGACAATGCACAGGAAAATGCGGATGCGACGGTCGCCAGCTCCCCATAACTGGCTGCGCCCATAAGGCAGG
>JAHJQI010000259.1 GCA_018819265.1 Alphaproteobacteria bacterium | reverse complement strand
ATTAAGTCCAAGCCAACAGTTAAGAGTCTATACTATAGAAACAGAATAGGAAGGTTTATACCTTTCTTTTTTTATTTTTATTGAGTAATGAAGGTTCACGAAAATGTCTCTAAAAGAAGATTTGGAAGAATTAAAAGGACATATTTATCAAATGCGTTCTTGGAGTTTGGAAGTTTTAAATAAAATAGATAAAATATTGGAGAAAGAAGAGGGTAAAAAATGAAAGCAAAAGAAATAATATTTTTATTTATAATTTTACCAATTATATGGGTACTAAAAACTATTGGTGTTGGAAATGATATGGAAGAATTTTTTTAGCTTTTACTTGTGGAACGGAAGAAAGTGTTATTACTGTAATGAAGAATTAATACCTAAGTGGAGAGATAAGTTTGTATGTTATACTAAAGGATGTGAATTTAATAATTAAGCAATACAGAACTCAGACAGAATTATGAGGTGGAGAAAAATAAAATGGCTATAATAAGATTAGAAGGAGATAGTTGGAAATTTGAAACAGGATTATCCGAAGAAACAGCTAAATCCCTAAAGATGTTTATAATAGATATTGTTTTTGAGAAAGAAGAACTACTAAGAAAGTTAAAATTTAAAGGAGATGAGGTAAAATGAAAGAAGATTATTTAGATTATGAACATACTTTAATAGACCACAGAAAAAGAAGAGGCAAAAAAGATAATGAAAGACCAATAAAGTTTAAAAAAAAAGTAAAAAGAATAGTTTTTCATAAGGACTTTAAAAAAGGAACGAGATTATGGCTGTGTAAAAATTGCGGTTATCCCTCTTATTTTATGGGAGTTCCAATGATTATGTGCGAATGCGACAATCCAAAAGGAAGAGTATATACTTTAGATAAGTTAGAGGATTTTATTTTAGAACTGCAAAATATTTTTTTTAGAAAGAAAAAGGAGGCTAAAAATTGAAAGAAGATATTGTAGATTATGAACATACTTTAATTGACCATAAAGATAGAAGAAAAGATTCTACAAGTAAAAGACCTATAAAAATGGAAAAAGAAGAAAGTAAAATATTAAAAAATTATTTAGAAAATAGAATTAAACATTTAAGAACAACTAAAAATTATGTTCCTTTTTCTGAAAAAAATCCTAAATTAAGAGAGCCTACAATTAAAAATTTAAAAAGTAGAATAAAAGAATTAAGACTCCTTAAAAAAATAATAAACTTAGATGATTTAGAAAATGCTTTAGAAAGAGAAAAAATTATGTTTGAGAAACTATCTAAAAAATTAGGAGATAAAAGAAATGCAAAAACCAAATAATATCCAAATAGAAATGTTAGATAATTCTAAATTTAAGATAGAGAATAAATATTGGTTAAAAGCTTTAAATATGAAATTAAAAAATGAAAATTTAACTTTAGAAGAGTTTAATGAAATAATTAAGATAGAAACAGAAAAACATTGGAGAAATAAGACAACACTAACTAAATTTGGTACTGCAAGTTGGGAGTCTAATTTAAAACAGAAATTTTATATGGAAAAATATGACAAATTTTGGAAAGAAGAACATAAAAAACAAGTAAAATATTATAAAAAATTAGGAGTAGACTATGATAAAGTATCTTCAACTTGTTGGGAAAAGAATATAGAAAAACCAGTAAGACATTTTAAAGATTATAAAATTATAAATAAAGATTTAGCAATAGCAGATAGTGACTTAAAAGATGGACAAATTCAATTAATAATTAAAATTAAAGGAAGTGTAGATAAATTTGATAATAAAATTATGGAAGAAGGTATTAAAAAACAACAAAAATATGCTGAAAATAAATTTAAAAAATTCAAAGGGAAAATATACAAAAACCAATCCGAATTAGCTGAAGAAATTTTATATTCTTATATTAGAGGTTATTTAATGGGAATTATTTTTTCAAAAGAAACTAAAGGAAAAGGAGAAACAATTTTATTAGGTAGAAATAATGTCACAAAAATATCTAAAGATAGTATAATTCAAATGGAGGAAAAATAAATGGATACGATAATTGATAATACAGAAAGAAACCAAAGAGAATTAATGCTAATAGGAAATAAAGCAAAGTTAATAGCAGAGATAGGCAGATATATTAAGTACTGGACACTTATATTATTAGGTTTTTTAATAGTTTTCGGATATATGATACTTAAAAAATATCCTTGGAGTTAATGTGAGGAATTGCAAAAGGTGTGGAAAAATATTCATAAACACCTCAAGATATGAGAGATATTGTGATAATTGTGAAAAACCAAGAGGAAGAAAAAGATGAAGATTAATCATAAAAAGTTCTGATAACCTACATTACCAGAACTATTTCTATAACTGTATACTATATATAGTAAACACTTATAAACAACCCCTTACTAATTCTTTCTATGGAAGACGATGATTATTTTGACCCAGATGATGAAGATAATATAGAGGGAGTTTATTCAGAAGAAGAATT
>JAHJQI010000057.1 GCA_018819265.1 Alphaproteobacteria bacterium | reverse complement strand
CTGCAGTGCTGCACGCTGCACCTCGGTCAGATCGCCCAGCTGCTCGACAAGACCCCGAAAATCCTCGGCTTTCATCGCGTTCTCTCCCTGGTCCGAATCACCCGGAGAGTGTCGCCCTACATCAAGTCAAAACAGAGCCACGCAGGTGGGATAGAGTTATGCAACAAGAGTAGCGGCCCGATCCGACTTTCAATGGTTATGAAGATTGGCGTTGGGTATTTGACAGATGCGTGGGATGTCATAGGCCGAGGTGTTGTTGATCCTAACAGCTGTGGGCCTGTTACCACAGGCGGCCGTAATTGGGGGTATCTATCTATCGAACAGAAGATGTCTGCCGAGCACGCCCAGGCTAGAGAGAATTTGCGGGAGCGGCTGTATAACGAAAGGAATGCGCTGCAGAAGCGAATAGCGCTCGCTGAAATTCAAAAAAGACGAAATGCGATTTATAAAGAGTTTAGCTTTTATGACTTTCTTGTTATGTATCTTCCGGGCTCCATACAAAGTCGGAGACTTGATAGTATTAATGCGGAGTATAGGGAAGTGTTGGGCCGTCCGGCTCCCCCTCGGGAGATCGAACAAGTTGATGAATGGGAATACATGGTCATGAAGGAGCGAAAGGCGGAAATTAATGACACCGGCTTCATAGGAACCAATTATAAAACCTGTCTACCCGAATCTGACTCGTTTGAGTACAAGGCAAGCGGCAAGCCCCCCGAGCGGACATCATGTCCTGCGGGTCAAATACTTGCTCAGTTTACGATTGAGATCTGGATACGTGGTGGCGATGAGCTAACGCTCACTATTACCGATGATAGTATACTTTCAAAGCACAGATTTTAATCTCGATAACTCACCATGCAGTATTTGGGAGCTACACCAGCGTCTATCTGGCGAGCACTGCGGCTGTCCGCGTTGGATCGCCCTGATCGCCCTGATCGCCCGCGCAGAAGGGGCTATCGAAGCCTATAGGCAAGCTATCGCTGAATTTCGCGCGACATATAAGGCACGGCAGGTCGTCGCCAAAGTTGAATTCGCCCGTGTCGCCTTGGAAGCGGAAGCGCGCTTCGACAGGTTCGTCTTCCCATCGCAGGCCAATTTTACCGGCACATCGGGCAATATCGCTTGCTTCGATGACTGCCTCTTCCATGAGGATGTGGATTTTATCGAAGCGGTTTTCCGATAGGAGCGTCAGCTTCACGCGATTGACGTTCGGCGGCAACGCCAACTTTGCCGGGGGCCACTTCGGCTGCGACGCTCCGTTCGGTAAAGGGACGCTCTGACGAGCGCCCCTCATAGGCCAGGAATCTACCTTGTCTGCTGTTTCTTGAGCCAGGCCACGGCTTGTGAGGCCTTGGCGGCGGCGGTGAAGATCGCCTTCGGGTCGTTCTTCAAGAGCACGATCCAGTTCGCGATGTACTGCGCGTGATCGGCGCGGGTGTCCTGCGTGATGCCAAGCTCGGCGCAGAGGAAGGCCGAGCCGATTTCGGCGACCAGTTCTTCGGCGGCATAGGCGTCCTGCTTGAAGCGGGCGGAGAAATCCCGGTCGCAGCGCGACTTGTGGCCGGTGGCGTGCGTCGCCTCGTGCAGGAGTACAGCGTAGTAGGCTTCATCGCGGGTCATGGTGGCCGTGCCGGTGAAGAGCCCTTCGTCCGGCATGGTGATCGTGTCGGTGGACGGGCGATAAAATGCGCGCTCGCCGCCATGCGCGACCGGAATGCCGGTGCTTGCCATGAAGCGGTCCGCGGCTTCGATGCGGGCGATGGGGCCCAGCGGTTCCGGACGGCCCGGCGCATCGTAGCCTTCGACCTCATCGGCGTTGAAGACGTAAGACGCGCGCGCGACACAGCGCTTGCCGTCATCGGATTCGTCATCCGTATCGACCTCGAACTCCTTGTAGAAGATGACAAGCTCGGACTTCGCGCCCTTGCGGACCTGTGCGCCCAGCTCTTGCCACTGCTTGTAGGTGGCAAAGACCGGCGAGGAGAAGCCGCGCAGCTCGGCCGCAACCCAGAGGTTGAGGATGTTGATGCCGTTATAGGCGGCGTTGGTCAGCGCGTTCTCGGGCATCCAGAGCGGACGGGTGGAGCGGCGCCAGGGCATTTGCGGCTCACCGGGGCCTTCCTCGATGGCGGTAATCAGGCGCTGCGTGATCTCGGCATGGAGGTCGCGGCGCGGCTTGCTGGAGGAAACAGATGCGTTCGTCATGGCTCTCGCCCTTTCGCTGGCCTTCGAGCCCGCCGGAATTGGCGGTCTCTGGTGCCGAGCGAAAAGGCGGCGGGGGATGAGCGGGGGCGGAACCCGGAGCATCGCGGAGGGCGGCCGGCGGAGCCGAAAGCCGAGGGCAACGCCCTTGAAGCCTTCGCGCCACGCCGCCATGATCGGCATCATGAAAGAGACCGCCTTCCGGCGGCTGTGAAAGGTTCTGCGAAGATTAGGGTTCGCAACAGCTTTGGAAGATTCTACCCGCTTGCCCGGCTGCGGCCTCGAACAGCATTGTTCATCGGTGACCGCGGTGCTTATCCAGCGTGATCCAACGCTTATGGTGCGCGTGGTCTTCATGACCGTGATGGCAGATAGAAGCAGCGTCTCCACGAATCCAGGCGGCAATGGGATTGCAGCGGCAAACTCGAAAACGAACCAGTAACGTCATCAACAGGAGCTGTCGATAATCAGCGCCGCGTTCGAGAAGCATCCGGGGCATTGAGTAGTTTCCGATCCTGGCAGCAGTATGCCAACGAACCATAAACTGGCTAAATGGGAATTCAATCTGATCTCAGTTCCTGGCGCGGTACCAAACGCTCGAGTTCAGATCGACGTCCAATTCCCCAGTCGACACAGAACGGGTCGATTGGGAACCTTTCGCCTTGAAGTTCGTTATTGCCAGTTGGGCTTAGTCTCGCAAAAGGAACGTGTCATGAACAAAATATACGCAACTGTCGCTCTTGCCCTCGCCATGGGCGCGACCGTCATCGTGCCGTCTTATGCCCAAACCAAGGTTCCGCCGGGCCAAATGATGGGGATGGCAGAAGGGGGCTGTCCCATGATGAGGATGATGGGTCAAGGCATGATGGGCCGAGGAATGATGCGCCACGGCGGGCCGGCGGGCGACCAGGAGCAGATGGGTGATCTAGCTGATCGTCGACTCGCGCATCTCAAGACCGAATTGAAAATGACCGACGACCAGGCCGACGTCTGGACGGCGTATGCCGAAGCAGTCAAGGCCCGAGTGACGGTGATGCAGGAAATGCGCACCAGTATGATGGATGCCATGGACAAAGGTGGTGCCGTTGACCGGATGGATATCCGTATCAAGAGCATGGAGGCAATGGTCGAATCCATGAAGTCGGTAAAGCCGGCAACTGAGAAGCTCTATGCAGCGCTGACAGCCGAGCAAAAGAAAATCGCAGATCAGTTGATCGGCGCCGAATGCGGCGGCATGTGAAGGCATTCAGCTGGACCGTGCAATAGGCAACACAGGGAAGCGCCGAATGCATGGGGTGGCTGAATTGCGAATTCAGCTACCTCCATCGCGGCCTGACGTCGATGCGCCCCCTGAGGTCGTGGCATTGAGCGATTTTACTGGTTCCAATCAACTTGGCGAAGTCCATCAGGGAGAGCGATAGCCGGCGGATCTTTTAGACATGATCACATCGATCAGGCTTGCTCCAACATGCTGGATGAGACGCTTGATTTCAGGCTGCTCCAATCGTCTCACCAAGAAACCCCGTCTGCCACGCGACAAACATCATCTCGCCCGGCCACCTCTTCGGTCTGACTCCTGAAGATGACGCCCGACGCAGGCGCCTCGAATTCCCGGCGCATCCATGGTTTGCAATGCAGTCCCAACCGGATGTCATTTCAAAGATCGGTAGAAACGCGCATCGGGCGACAAGAAAATAGGAGACGTGATGAACTGGAACGAAATGGGCCACGGGATGGGCTTTGGAACGGGATTTGGCTTGATCGGATGGATCCTGATCCTTATCCTGTTGGTTTTAGCGATAGCCGCTCTGATGAAATATCTTCAGAAATGAGTGAAGGATTTAAAATGACCTATACGATCAATCGAAAGATCTCCGGTGCAGACATCGACTCTGTCGAGGACCGCACGCGCAAAGCGCTTGAGGACAACGGATTCGGCGTGCTGACAGAGATCGACGTCAAGGCTACGATGAAGAAGAAGCTCGATGTCGAAATGTCGGCCTATCGCATTCTCGGCGCTTGTAACCCAAAGATGGCGCATCAGGCGGTCGGCATCGAGCCCCGGGTTGGCGCGATGCTGCCCTGCAACGTCATCCTGCGTGAGGTGGCAGGCGGGGTCGAAGTCAGCGCGATCGATCCGGTCGCGTCCATGCAGGCGATCGACAACGCCGAGTTGACCGCTCTGGCGGGTCAGGTCCGAACACTTCTGGCGAAGGCCGTTGAGGCGATCTGAGATGACCCTGCGCGCTGGCATCATTATTGGGCTGGCGATCCTCGGGATGGTTCTGTTCGGCGTCTGGCTGTTCGCGCCTTCGGCATTCGCCGAGGCAGGCAGTCTTCTGGACGGAGAGGCCCTCGGGACGCTGGTGGCGCGCGCCGGGTACTGGGGGCCGGTTCTGATCGTCGCGCTCATGATCGTCGCGGTCGTGGCCAGCCCGATCCCGAGCGCGCCGATCGCGCTGGCAGCCGGGGCGGCCTATGGGCATGTCTGGGGCACTGTTCAGGTCGTGATCGGCGCCGAGCTTGGGGCGCTGATCGCATTCGGCTTGGCACGGGTTCTGGGGCATGGTGCCTTGCGTCGGGTTTTCGGTGACCGGGTCGATGCAGGGCTGCTGGGGTCGCAGGCCGCATTGACCACGACGGTATTCGCAAGCCGTCTGATGCCCTTCGTGTCCTTCGACATAATTAGCTACGCGGCAGGGCTCAGCCGCTTGCACGCCTGGCGCTTCGCGCTGGCGACGCTGGCAGGGATCGTACCGGCGAGTTTCGTCCTCGCCCATGTCGGCGGCGAGGCCGCGAGTGGAGATCTTGGCCGGACCACATGGGCGGTGCTGGGCCTCGGGCTCGTGACAGCATTGCCGCTGCTGTGGTTGGCAACCCGGCGGACGCCCGAAAAGGAGAGCTGATGGCGGACGCCTACAAGAAGAACAGCATCACCCTGACTGGCGCAGTGGCCATGGGCACGGGCGTGATGATCGGTGCAGGCATCTTCGCGTTGACCGGGCAGATTGCCGAACTTGCGGGGCCGCTCTTTCCGTTGTCTTTCGTCGTTGGCGCGGTCGTGACGGCGTTCAGCGCCTACACCTATATCAAGATGTCAAACGCGTTCCCATCTGCGGGCGGCATCGGGATGATCCTGAAGAAAGCCTACGGGCCAACGACGGTCGCGGCAGGCGCATCACTCCTGATGGCGCTGTCGATGGTCATCAACGAAAGTCTCGTGGCGCGGACCTTTGGCACCTACACGCTGCGGGCGTTTGGTGGCGATCCGGATAGCATTCTCGTGCCGGTTCTCGGCGTCGGGCTGATCGTGTTTGCGTATCTCGTGAACGTCTCCGGCAACCGTTCGGTGGGGCTGTTGTCCATCGTCATGGCCGTACTCAAGGTGGGCGGCATCGCGCTGTTCGGGGCGGCCGGTCTCTGGGCGAGCGGCATTTCGTTCGAAGCCTCGGGTGAAGATGCCGGCGCAGGAGGCTTCTTGGCATCGATCGCGCTGTCGATCCTCGCCTTCAAGGGCTTCACGACCATCACCAACAGCGGCGCCGAGATCACCGACCCGCACCGCAATGTGGGCCGGGCCATCGTCTTGTCCATCGCGATCTGCGTTGTGGTCTATCTGCTCGTCGCCTTCGCGGTTGGCTCCAGTCTGCCGCTCGACCGCATCGTCGCGGCGAAAGACTACGCCTTGGCCGAAGCAGCCCAGCCGGCCCTCGGTCAGACCGGCTTCTACCTGACGGTGGCGCTCGCGCTCGTGGCCACGGCATCGGGTCTGATCGCGAGCATCTTCGCGGTTTCGCGCATGCTGGCGATGCTGACCGATATGAAGATGATCCCGCACAGCCATTTCGGGATGCCGGGCACGATCAAAGACCACACGTTGGTATACACCGTCGTGATCGCAGGCTTTCTGACGATCTTCTTCGACCTCAGCCGGATCGCCTCCCTCGGGGCCTTCTTTTACCTGGTGATGGACATCATTATTCATTGGGGCGTGTTCCGGTCCCTTCGCCAGGAGATCGGCGCGCAAGGCTGGGTCCTGCTGACGGCCATCGCGCTCGATGCAGTGGTGCTGGCCGCCTTCGCCGGCATCAAGTGGCAGTCTGATCCGCAGATCGTCGTGATGGGCATCGCCGGCATGGCGCTGGTTTTCCTTTTTGTGCGGGCTTTCCTGGCACGTAATCCGGTCAGTGAAGACGATCACGATGATCATTGAGAATGACTGGAGCTTCCAGTCGTTGGAAGCCTCAAGCTGAAGCAAGACGGCAAAAGGTTGGCAGGACATGGACCACGATCATCATCCCACGGCGCCCGACATTCCGGCAGGAACTGAGACGGCGAAGGATCCGGTTTGCGGGATGTCGGTCGCAGTCAAGCCCGAGGCACGTCACGCGGAATTCCAAGGCGATACCTTCCATTTCTGCTCCGGGAAATGTCAGACGAAATTCAAGGCCGATCCTTGGTTTTATGCTTCGGGCAGGGCTGCAGGGCGCAAGAAAACGGTCCCCGCAAACGTTCAATACACTTGCCCGATGCACCCCGAAATTGTCCGCGATGCGCCAGGTGCCTGCCCGATCTGCGGCATGGCGCTGGAACCGATGCTGCCCGCGGACGAACCGAGCGAGGAGCTGACCGACTTTACACGGCGCATGTGGATCTCAGCGGCGGCTGCGGTGCCGCTCATCATTCTAACGATGGGTGAATTGGTCGCGCTGCCAGTGCGCGACTGGATCGGGCATCAGACAGCCAGCTATCTGGAGTTCGTATTGGCGACACCGATCGTCCTCTGGGCCGCCTTGCCGTTCTTCCGTCGTGGCTGGGACTCGGTGGTGAACCGCTTGCCCAACATGTGGACGCTGATCAGCCTCGGCGTCGCTGCGGCCTATCTCTATTCGTTGGTCGCCACTTTTCTGCCCGGGCTCTTTCCGGACGCCTACCGGATGGGCCACGGCGTTGGCACCTACTACGAGGCGGCGGTGGTCATCATCGCCTTAGTCTTTGTCGGTCAAGTGCTCGAACTGCGGGCGCGGGAACGCACCGGCGACGCGATCCGCGCGCTTCTCGATCTGGCGCCCAAAACCGCGCGGCGCATCCTGCCCGATGCATCGGAGTATGACGCACCGCTGGAAAACATTATGGAGGGCGACCGCTTGCGGGTGCGCCCCGGCGATGCCGTCCCGGTCGATGGGAGGGTGATCGAGGGCCGGTCGTCCCTGGATGAGAGCATGCTGACCGGCGAGTCGATGCCCGTGGAAAAGGGTCCGGGCGATGCGGTGACCGGGGCCACGATCAACAAGAACGGCAGCCTCGTGATCGAGGCGGGCAAGGTCGGCGCTGATACTGTTCTGGCGCAGATCGTGGCGATGGTGTCGAACGCGCGCCGTTCGCGCGCCCCGATCCAGGGGCTGGCGGACCGGGTCTCGGCGGTGTTCGTGCCGACCGTGGTGGCCATCGCTATTGTCGCGTTCGTCGTCTGGCTGATCTTCGGCCCGGAGCCCGCGCTGGTCTATGCCATCGCCTCGGCGGTGTCGGTGCTGATCATTGCCTGCCCCTGCGCGCTTGGACTGGCAACACCCATCTCCATCACCACGGCGGCGGGGCGCGGCGCGCAGGCGGGTGTGCTGATCAAGGACGCTGAGGCGCTCGAACGTATGGCGGCTGTCGATACACTGATCGTCGACAAGACCGGCACGCTGACCTTGGGCAAGCCGAAGCTGACCGACACCGTCGCAATTGGTGATGCCACGCAAGCCGACCTTCTGTCCCTTGCCGCAGCACTGGAGCGCGGCTCGGAACATCCTCTGGCCGAGGCGATCGTCGAGGGGGCGGAGTCGCAGGGCGCCCTCCGGCAAGACGCTGCGGATTTCGAAGCGGTCACCGGCAAGGGCGTGCGCGGAAAGGTCGGTGGGCGCGCGGTGGCACTCGGTAATGCGGCGATGATGCTGGAGATGGGGCTGGACACCGCAGAGGCCGAAACGAAAGCCGACATATTCCGCGCCGAGGGCAAGACGGCCATGTTCATTGCGCTCGATGGCGCGATTGCCGGTATCGTTGCGGTGGCCGATCCGATCAAGGACAGCACCGCGCAGGCCATCCTTGAACTGCATGCGCAGGGACTACGCGTTATCATGGCGACGGGCGACAATGAACGCACGGCGCTGGCGGTGGCGGGAAAGCTCGGCATAGACGAAGTCCGCGCGGGCGTCTTGCCCGAGGCCAAGAAGGATCTGATCGATCAGTTGCGCCGCGAAGGCCACAAGATCGCGATGGCGGGCGACGGTGTGAACGATGCCCCCGCGCTGGCCGCCGCCGATGTCGGCATCGCCATGGGAACGGGCGCGGATGTGGCAATGGAAAGCGCAGGGATAACGCTGTTGGGCGGCGACCTCATGGGCATCGTTCGGGCACGTAAGCTTGCCCGCGCGACATTGCGCAACATCAAGCAGAACCTGTTCTTTGCTTTCGCCTACAATGCTCTGGGTATCCCAATCGCGGCGGGTCTTCTCTATCCCGTAACAGGTCTTCTCCTTTCGCCCATGATCGCAGCGGCGGCGATGAGCCTGTCTTCGGTGTCGGTCATCACCAATGCGTTACGGCTGCGGCGGGTCGCGCTATAAGGGAGTTCGGACGAGAGGTATCGTGAGTGCGAGGAGCCTCACGGCAATGATTGCGAACTTTGGGACAAGCGGCACCTGAGCCATATTTTGAAGCCTTATCAATGGCCAGTTGTCATGATGCCCGAGCGCGTAGGCCTTCCGCATTAAAGAGCAGGAAAAGCTGGTTGCATGCCCCCGCAGCCAACTCTTGAAAATTCCTCATATATTTCAGAGCTTTCTCGCCTAAGCCTGCAAGGCCGTCGACGTCAGCCCAGTAAAATCAATGACTTTTGGTGTTGGTTCAAATCAGGGTGCACTTGGCCTGCAACGAACCGACAGCTACAATTGCGACGTCTGCGACCAAAGAGTGCGATTACCGGCGGAGTGCCGCGAGGTCGGCCAGATCCTTTTGGCGTTGCGCGACGCGCCGCTTGTAGCTCGCCTGGTTCTTGGCCGCGATCAGGCTGTGCGGCGACCCGCGGCGCAGCGTCTGTATATCGACATCGGCGCCGGCGCGGCGGATCTCATTCTCGACGTGGGTGCGGACCTGCTGGGCCGCTCTCAACGTCCAGCTCTCGCGGGTACTGTCCGCCAGAAAAGCAGATAGCTCGGCGCAATGTTGGCAGCGACAGCCAATGGCGCTTTGACGGGTCCAATCTCGTGGGGCTTCCAACGGTTCCCCGATGCGCGTCTCGAGGTGCACGACCACTGCCGTGTACACAGCGTCGAATGCCGCTCCCCTCCGGCGCTTGGCTTGGATCAATCGTTTGGCCGCGGGGACGAGGATGCGGTCGAGATCGAAGTGACGCGGCCACGCGAGGACGTGGGCCGCGGCTTGCCTGGCGAGGCCGTGATCGATGCGATCAACGACATCGACAAGGTCAGCGATGAAGGCCGCATCAGGCTTCGCCACTCGCGGCCGGCCCCATTGGTCCTGTGGTGCTGACGCCGGATCGCCAGGAAGCAGATCGAGAAGCGTTTTCACAGCGCCTTGCAGCTGCATCGGCGTCTTCGCGAACGCACCTTTCAATGCGCTGGCGAGCAGCGCGCCGCAGGGGCCGAGTGAATTCACGGCGTTCGCGGCAACGATCTTCTCCAGGTGTTCGGCCGCTCGATCGGGTGAGAGGAGTGTGACGGCTTCGAGAAGTGCCGGGTTATCGGCCTTGCCGTGGTCTTGCTGGTGCACCAGCACGTCGATCATGTGCTCGACGAGGTCCAGATCACCGAGACGGGCGAGCAAGCCGAACATCCGCCCAAAATCGCTCGGCTCGGACCGCTCGCGTTCGTACCAAGTGGCCTTAGGCCAGGTCGCGATTATTTGGCTGGCAAGTTCTGTCGCCCGCTGCTTGTGTGGCAGCCCCTTCTTTGCGCCAGCGGCCTACCACTTGCCAATCAACTCCTCCAGAAACGGCAAAGTCGCCTCGAGACCGCCTTGGTTGAGCACCGCGAGGATGCGGTTGCTTGGCCAGATAACCAATGCGGCGCGCGCGTACGTGCGCTCGAACGAGGCGCCTTCGTTACCCGTCGCTTCGCGAAAATGTTCCTCGTCCGGCTCCATATCGTCGAGAGCATCGGGAGGCGACACTTCGTCGTCCTCGATCGGCAACTCGCCGAGCGTCGTAGTTGCCCCGTCGGGGCGGCGCCAGTCCGACAGCGTCTTGCTACCATCGTGCACCTCGATGACCTCGAACTCTCTGGCGTCTTCCTCCACGCCAGAGTCGCGCCGGCCACGGCGATTGTGCCAATTCTCACGGCCGCTGTATTCGGCCGAGCCACACTCCCAAACGGCGAAGAGAGCCAGATGCACGTCGCAACCGGCCTGCGGCGCTGCCTTGACAAGCAAACGAGCGACCGCCGCATCCGCGCCATTCAGCTTATCGAAAGCGAGTTCAGCTGGCGTGTAGGCATGCGCCAGCGGAATGACCAGCTTCTCCGGAAATGCGCCATCGGCGTCTGCGGTGTCGACCTTGGCAGGAACCTTGTCACCGACCCAACCACGCAACAGCTCGGTGACCTTTTCCGCCTCGGCCTCGTAGCTCGGCGGCTCCGGTGCTTTCCCTTTTGCCTTGCGCACGAGGTTGAACACGAGCGTCGCCCGGCAGCCGGACGTCACCGGCAGCACCTCGTGCACGCAGTCCGCATAGAACGCCGCGAACGCGATCTCGGACGGTTCCTCGCAGGCAAGGTCCAGCCGGGCTTCGCGGTACTTGTGGTGCACGACCAACTCGCCACCCTTCGACTGTGACGGCAACGCCAGCACCAGCGTCGCGAACATGCCCGGTGACTTCTCGGTGTCGCGATGGCTGACGAAAAAGCTGCCCTTGTCGTAGACGAGCAGCTTGTAGAGTTCGGCGGTCACAGGCTCGGCGACGCCCAGCCCCTCGGCGGCACGCGCGACAATGCCATCGAGCGTCTTGGCCCAGTGTTTGCCACCGATGCTGACGCGGCTGGCTTCGATCTGCCACGTGCGTCGGATTTTCGTATCGACGACCGTGTCGGCGCCACGGCCATAGGGCGGGCGCGTCGCCGCCTTGATCAACTGCTTGGCCTGCGTCGGCAGCAGAGGCAGCGCAATCGGTCCGACGCCCTCGACTTCGAGGCGCGGCGCCAGAAATTCGGCGCGACCCGAGGCGAAGAAATCGCCGGGCCTGTCGACGTCGTCGAGGATCTCGGCCAATTCATGAGTGACGGTCATACTGCGATCCCTGGTCGCTTCAGTACCCAAACTACGCGATCACCCGGCCGCCACTTCATACCCTAGCCCGGATCATGCATCAGGCGTGAGGAATCGTGCGTTGGCCGTGGCGCAGGACGTTGAAATCGCGTAGCAAACCGTTGCCAGACGAGCGTGCTTGCGTCGCAACGGAGCGCCACGGCCATGACCGACTTAACACCG
>JAHJQI010000234.1 GCA_018819265.1 Alphaproteobacteria bacterium | reverse complement strand
TAACCATCCGAGCTAACATCACTGCCACCCTTACCGCCGCCGCCTACGATGACTTCTTCCGTCGCATTATCCAGAACATCAAGATTCAGGGTGATGGCGGACGAGCTTACATAGGTATGAGTGGTGAGCAGATGTCCACAATGTTGAGCCTATGGGGTGAGTGCATATTTGGTATGCCAACTATTCACTCTAACGGTGCTGGTATTGCACTAGCTGCCGTTGATGTTGGTAGCACCGCCTTTGTGGTTGTCTTCAAGTTCCATCCGGGAAGCAACCCGAAAGACCCCTTTGACCTGACCGCAGCTATACCAGCTAGGGCATTGTCTACTTTGCAGGCGGCGTTAACCACTACTGCTGCCGCCGTAACCGATGCTGCTGGTGCTATCTCCGCTGGCCGTTTTTATTACGAGATTAACGAGGTTCTCGGCGTGCCAGTCCCCAGTGGTCTAATGACCCCACTGGGCTCCACTCTAGTTTATGCCCACACGGCTAACTACTCTGATTTCAGCTATGACATCGACATTCCTGCCGGTGCTTTCTTGCGGTCTATCATTATGCGAATGAACGATGAAACCGCAACAGTGTTCCGCCGCAAGGATGACGAGGTAACTGGCGTCAAGATTAAGAAGCCGAAGGCTGGTGGTTTTATTTTAGAGCAGAATATCTACGAGCTAAAGCAGGCAATGTGTGCCCGCTTTGGTTGTCGGGGTATTGCTGGCGATGTCGGTCCCATTGGTGCTATTGCTACCACCAGACCGGCACCCACTGTAGCTCTTGATATAGTTCCAGCTGGGTTTGTGATTATTGACCTTCGTCCCTATGGTCATCCTCTCTATGGGCTTGACCTGCGGGGTTACCAGACCGGTGATTACAAGCTGGGGCTTACCATTGAGAACTATACTGCCGGGGATGATACCACTATTTATTTCGACCAACTGCTTCCAGTAGCAGACGAGTATGTAGGTAAGTAAGCCTTAACAACTGAATAAGCCTAAGCACCCCGAGGTAGGGCGAAGGGAATTGGCTATTCCCAATGGAGGAGAGGTGCTAACAGTCAAGTCGTTTAATGTCAAGGAGGCGATAATTCTGTTGGCTGGGGGGTTATCGCCTCTTTGTATTAGGAGATTTGAATGAAGTGTTGTTGTAAGGATTGTCGTTTCATTGGTGAAGATTATTTAACTTCATATAGTGGTATTGGCACATACAGGTTCGCTTTCTGTCAGCTAGTTATTTATGCCCTGAAGCTTGTTGACCCGGATGTGGAAAGGGATTGTGAGGCATTCCAAGAGAAGCAAGAGGAGGTAGTAGAAGATGCCTTTAGACCCAACAGGTAAAGAAACCGGGTGGCTCTCTCGTTGGGCTTTTATGGTTAATGCTCTTGCTGCCGACAGTGTTGGCAGGCAAGCGATGGAGGATGCCTTTTTTGCAGCTACGGTGGAGATGCGAGCCAAATTTGCTGACGAGTTTATCAATGCTGCTAAACTAGCCAGCGACGCCGCTACTTTAAGAAAATTTTATACAGGCGTTTACGAATATGCCGAATATGGCAGATGCGTCTACAGTTGAGGTCAAAATAAAATAGAGGAGGTAAAAGAAAATGGGGACAGGGACTCCTGTAGCTACTGGAGATGGTATCACTGCCGCCAAGATGAACCTAAAATTGGAGGTTGTAGATACGGCAGACATTACAGCACTGGCAGTGAGTGCAGCCAAGTTAGCGGCTAATGCTGTTGAGACCGCTAAAATCCTAGATGCCAATGTTATTGCTGCTAAGTTAGCACAACCTACAGCTGAAGGTATTTTAGGCATTGGCTTTAGAGTTTGCCGGGCTACCTATTCCTTTGCTGTAGATGGCGGTGCCGTAGGCACTATTGCCTTGCTTGGCGCTACCTCTATCCCAGCCAATGCTGTTATCTGTGGGGGTGTGGTAAATGTTACTGCTGCGTTAACTTCAGCCGGTGCCGCTACCGCAGCTTTACAGGTGGAGGGCGCTAACGACCTAAT
>JAHJQI010000056.1 GCA_018819265.1 Alphaproteobacteria bacterium | reverse complement strand
CTGCAGTGCTGCACGCTGCACCTCGGTCAGATCGCCCAGCTGCTCGACAAGACCCCGAAAATCCTCGGCTTTCATCGCGTTCTCTCCCTGGTCCGAATCACCCGGAGAGTGTCGCCCTACATCAAGTCAAAACAGAGCCACTGTTGTTGCCTCCGGTGCCGCTGTTGTTGTTACTGCCAACGACAGCGTCGTTGACGCCGCCTGCTGTCGACATGAAGCCAACGACAACGCTGTTCTGGCCTGACGCCGTCGAACCTGCCCCAATGGCCGTCGCTCCGCCGCCGCTGGCGGTCGCACCGGTCCCGATCGCCGTATCGTTGGCGTTAACTGCGGTTGCGCCATTTCCTATTGCTATTGCGGCGGCGTTTCCGGTCATGGCCAGCGCGCCACCCACGCCCGCCCCGGACAGGGCACCACCGCCGAGCGTGATCCCTTCCGAAAAATCAACTCCGTTAGGATCGCCGAGCCATATGTTTCCGCCGTGAGCAGAAATACCTTGCGCCGTATGTAGCTGATTTGAGGTGATCGAGCCGTTTGTCACGACGTTACCGTCGATACCGATACTGCCAGTGAAAAAGGAATTTCCCGTCGCGTTGACGCCGCCGCCTGTCACGGTAACGGTGCCTGTGAAGGTCGTGTCACAGAGCGGCAGCTGTTCGGTAACGTAGGTATTGAGGTCGGACTGTTCGTGGGCAAATACCGTTCCGGCGATCTGCGAGGCAACGCCCGTCACAGTGGATCCGGCGCCAATGATCGCAGCAGCGAGCGCGACGGCATCTACCCCTGATGAGATGGAAAGCGCGGTTGCTGCACCGGCAGCTGTCCCAAGTCCCGGAGCGGCAGCAAGAAACGGATCACCGATTGCTGCCGCCGCTAGACCACCGGCCATGACGCCGAAAGAGGCTGCCGCCGCGGCTGCGGCGACCTCAGAGGCGATCAGCCCGGTGACTGCTGCTCCGGCGCCGACGGCATTTGCCGCAAGTCCCACATCGTTTGCAATGAGCACCTGCGAACCGAGATCATTTATTGCTTGTGTATATTGCCAAGCGCAGCCGCCGGCACCCACAGTCGAAAGCTGCGGCGTGCTCGTCACGACCGGAGCCGGGGCCGTCGGTGTCCCCGCTGGGGCGCTTGTGCCGGCAAAGGCCGATATCGAACCGGCTAAAGGCAAGAGAGGAAGCAGAGCCACCCGGAGCGCAAAATGAAAATGCTTGTACCGGGATTGAGCCACATTCAGAACGCGGCGATTGAAACTCATACCACAGAACCTCTTTAAGCGAACCATTCAGCCGTCGACATGGCTTCGCCCCGCAAGCGAATTTAAACGCCTCCGGGGAAAAAATTCGTCATTTACAGGATCGGGATCAGCCTCTGCGAAGGCCGTTGAGAATGGGAGTCGACATGCCCCTGAACTCGATGCACTTCCCCAAGCTAATATCGCGTACTGCTGGCGGTCGACTCGATTCCGAATCAGCGGCATGTTTGCTTTTACGCGAGTGACATAAAAGTCACCCGGAGTGGCTTGCTGAGCACCCCTGGTGAAAATGAATGAGCCGAATACAGCGCACAGAGCGGTTGCAGTGTTTTCCAATTGCGATGCAAGGCGAGGGCCGCTTAGTCGTGACTGGCCACGTTGTAAACGACGGCTTTCTCTGCACAAACTGCCCCAATTCCGATGTGACCGCCGTCGAAAGTGCGGCACGCCGCGCCGTGGAGGACGCAGAAATTCTGAGGCTTTCAGCTGAGGATCAGGTGCGGTTCGCCAAGGCCCTTATTGCGCCGCGCACGCCGGTCGCAGCCCTCAAGCGTGCCGCCAAACGCCATCGGGATATGACGGGGCCGCGGTGAGCGTTGACATTCGTCCGCTCGCCGCCCACGATCGCAACACATTTGATTGCGGCAACGTCCCTTTGAACCGCTACCTCACCTCGCAAGCAGGCCAGGACGTCCGTCGCAAGGTTTCAGCCTGCTTCGTTGCAACCGATGCGATCTCTGGGGCTATAGCAGGCTATTACACGTTGTCGGTTGCGAGCGTGCCGCTGACACACCTTCCCGAAAAGCTGATTAAGAAGCTTCCCCGGTATCTGTCCGTTCCAACTGCACGTCTTGGGCGACTAGCCGTTGCTACCGGGGTCAAGGTCTCGGCGGGGTCTTACTGTTTGATGCGCTCACACGGGCAATCAAATCAGACCTGATGGCGTTCGCCATGATCGTTGACACAAAGATGAGGCTGCGGCCCGCCTTATGAACACTATGGCTTCCAGGCCTTTGCCGATCACACTTCCGCATTGTTCATGCCCTTGGCCACGGCCGAGCGACTAATTGATTGAGGCTGCCCCTGTCGTGCGATTGAGACCCTCGCAAGAAAGCCGCCTGCATAGCGACCGTCAGATTCCAGCAGAAATGACATGACCTCGTGCTCGCTACATGCTTAGAGCAATCAGTAAGCCGCTGTTCTTGAGGACCTGTATAAGCATGAATTTCACGCCGGGATTTGGTAGCGGAGGAGGGACTTGAACCCCCGACACGCGGATTATGATTCCGCTGCTCTAACCAGCTGAGCTACTCCGCCACGCCCCGCGGCGGCGACGCCGGCTCGAAGGGGAACGCAGTCTATAAGGAGCCGGTGGCGCGCCTGTCAAGGTCGCCGACCGTGTCCCAACTCGGGACCGATGGAGCCCGCACGCGGGCGGCGCTAGACGGACACCGGACGAGCTCAGCTCGCCAGCGGCAGTTCGGCATCCTTCCGCGTCGCGTCGATCCAGCCGCCGCCGAGAATGCGGGCCTCGCCGCTGCCGTTGGAGTAAAACACGCAAGCCTGCCCTGTGGCGATGCCGTCGGCCGCCTCGTGCAGCACGACAGCAGTCCTGCCATCGCGTCCGACGTGAAGCGTTGCCGGTGTCGGAGCCTGCGTCGAGCGAACACGGACATGGATTGCGAGGCCGTCACCGGCAGCCCGCGCCAGCGGCTCATCGCCGAGCCAATTGACATCGCGCAATTCTACCGTGCGCGTCGCAAGTGCTTCGCGCGGGCCGACCACGACTTCATTGGTATCAGCCTTGAGTTTGACCACGTAGAGCGGCTCCCCGCCGGCGATGCGCAGGCCGCGCCGCTGGCCGATGGTGTAATGGACGATGCCGTTGTGCGATCCGAGAACGCGGCCATCAATATGCAAGATGTTGCCTGGAGTGAGCGCTTCCGGCTTCAGCCGCTCGATGATGTCGGCATAACTTCCCGAAGGCACAAAGCAGATGTCCTGGCTATCCGGCTTGTCGGCGACGACAAGTCCGAGTTCGCGGGCCAGGGCGCGGACCTCCGACTTGGCCAGGTCGCCGAGCGGGAACCACAACTTGTCGAGTTGCTGGCGCGTCGTCGAGAACAGGAAATAGCTCTGGTCGCGATCCGCATCTTCAGCGCGTGCCAGGATCGGTCCGTGCTCGCCATCGCGCCGGCGGATGTAATGGCCGGTTGCCAGCACT
>JAHJQI010000243.1 GCA_018819265.1 Alphaproteobacteria bacterium | reverse complement strand
GATCCGGCCGCGCAGCTGATGCAGGCTCGCCAGGCCGAAATGATCGGCGTTTTGAATGATCATCACGGTGGCGTTGGGTACGTCGACGCCGACTTCGACGACCGGCGTGGCGACGAGGATGTCGTGCTCGCCGGCGGCGAACTGCTCCATGGTGCGGATCTTCTTTCTGCTGGGCAGCCGGCCGTGCACCAGGGCGACCCGGAGGTCCGGGAAGACTTCCGAACGCAGGCGCTCGTACTCGGCCAGCGCCGCCTTCAGGTCGAGGTTCGCGGACTCCTCGATGATCGGGTAGACGATATAGGTTTGGTGCCCGGCCGCGACCTCGGCGCGGGCGGCGGCGAAGGCTTCCTCTTCCGCGGCGTGCCGCGTGCGCGCCGGCGTCCGCCCGGGAGGCATCTCGTCGATCGTCGATACGTCGAGGTCGCCGTAGAGGGCGAGGCTCAGCGTTCTCGGGATCGGCGTCGCCGTCATCACCAGCAGGTCCATCGGCGGCCCTTTCTGCCGGAGCGTCGTCCGCTGCCGCACGCCGAACCGGTGCTGCTCGTCGATGACGGCGACGCGGAGGCTCTTGAACTCCACGTCCCCCTCGATGAGCGCATGGGTGCCGATGAGAATATCGATCTCCCCTGAGCGCGCTTGGGCCAGCAGGCGCGCCCGGGTCTTTTTCGGGACGCGGGAGGTCAGGAGCGCAACGCGTATCGGGAGGTCCCGTAGGAAGTTCTCCAGCGTCCCGAGGTGCTGCTCGGCGAGAATCTCGGTCGGCGCCATGAACGCGCCCTGGTAGCCGTTCTCCACCGCGAGCAGCAGCGCCGCGATCGCCACCACGGTCTTGCCGGAGCCCACGTCGCCCTGCAGCAGACGCGTCATCGGCCGCGTGCGCTTTAGGTCCTCGAATATCTCGTTGACGACCCGCGTTTGCGCGCGGGTGAACTCGAACCCGAGCTGGGCGCGGAAGGGCGTAAGCAGGGAGCGCTTGATCTCGTAGCCGTAGCCTTTATCGATCATTCGCAGCTGGCGGTTTTTGATGGTCCAGGCGAGCTCCAGCAGCAGCAGCTCCTCGTATGCGAGGCGCCTTCTCGCCTTCTCCAGGTCTTCCCGGCTGCGGGGGCTGTGGATGCCGCGCAGCGCCTGGGGCAGGGGGAGAAGTTCCCGTTTTTCCAGGAGAGGGCGCGGCAGTATCTCCTGCACGCCGCCGAGTCCCTTTTCCAGCGCATGGGCGATCGCCGTGCGCAGGAAGCGCCCGGGCAGGCCGGTCGTGCTGTCGTAGATCGGGGTCAAGCCTCCGACATGGAGGGAGGTCCCCGGAGCGTCCACCCGGTAATGCTCGTCGACGCTGATCTTCCTGATCTTTAGGAGGCCCGGATCTCCGCGGCCCACCACCCAGAGTTCCGTATCGGACGTCACCTCCCGAGCGACTTTCTGGAACACGTCGTAGCGGGTGTTCGGGCGCTTGAACCATACGGCGTCGACGGCGCCGTGCTGCGGGACCTCCATCTTGGCGACGAAAATCTCAAGATGCGGCCCGCGGCGCTCGCGGAAGACGCCGCGTACCCTGCCGCGCAGCACCAGGGGGGCGTTCTCGGGGAGAATTCCGGGCGGCGTCGCCGCGCGGTTCTCCCAGGCGCGGGGGATGTGATTGAGGAGGTCTCCGAGGGTCCGGATGTCCAGCCTTTCCAGGAGCGTCGCGCGCTTCGGACCGACGCCCTTGATGTATTGGACCGGATGATCCAGTACGTTCACGCGCATAGTATACAATGTCGCCCGGACCCGGCCCCCGGCTTCTTCTACAAAGGCATGGAAAAACGAACCCGGTTTCTTTGAGGTTTGTCAGATTTGTAAATCAAGGGAACTAAATGCGGCCTCGCTCGTAACTATACGTGAGGGGAGGTTGGGATATGAGCAATAAAAATGGAGAGACGCCGGAGCTGGCGACCAAGGTCCGGGTGTATCACGCGGAAGGGAAGGGCAAGGCCGATCTGCTGGGCTTCGCCGATCTCGTGATCGGAGGAGCGTTCGTCATCAAGAGCATCCGCATACTGCGGGTTAATCCCGAAAAGGCGGGGGGCGAGGTGTGCGCGCCCTTCATATCTTTTCCAAGCAGGAGGTCGGGCCGGAGCGAGGAGGAAATGCGGTACGTCGACGTCGCGCATCCGATAACGTCCGAGGCCTACCATGCCGCCGCCAAACTGATACTCGATCACTACCGGCAAGCCGCGGCGAATGCTCCGCAGTAGCGCCGCTTAATGCGCCGGCCCCCTGCGGGGGGCCGGCGCGGGAGGGTAGAAACCGGAGGGATTCTTACATATAGACCGTCGGAGGGAGGATTTGATAGCATAACCGCACTATGGCTTATAAGTGTTCCATTTGTGCGAAGGGTCCCGTCTCGGGCAACAACGTCAGCCACTCGAACCGGCACACCAAGCGGTCCTTCCGCCCAAATCTGCAGAAACAAAAAGTCGTCCTGAACGGCCGG
>JAHJQI010000249.1 GCA_018819265.1 Alphaproteobacteria bacterium | reverse complement strand
TTGCTCCTCATGCTACCTCCCTTCTGGCCGCTTCCATACCAAAACCGCGGCCAGAACTATCGCAACAAACACCAGCGAGCCAAGTGCCACTAGGCGCCCCAACTCGGTGACGGGAATCTGGAAGCCCGCCAGTATAGGACTTATGGCTTCACCTCTCCCGATAGTTGGAACTCAATCTTCATCGTTGCCTTGCACCCGGGAATGGCATTGGTCTCCTCGACCAGGTGCTTCAAGGTGTCAAAGAGTTCAGATAGGGTTCCACATTGAACAATTAGCTTAATCTCTTTCATGGCTGAAGTTAAAACAAGCCGGGCAAAAGTGCAAGGGCCTAGCCCTTGCTTGGCTGCAATGTCGCGCACCCGGGTCAACTCCTCACCAGTCAGGCGTATAACCAGGAATGAAGAACGCTTCTGACCAGAACGCTGGACCTTTCCCTCATAACCCTCAGCAAGGGGGCTATGTGTTTCCCAATACATCCCCTCTTCCTCCAGAGAGCGGAATTGTGGATTTGGATACCGCTTCACTTCCTCTCCTCTTCTGGGCCCATAGCTTCACCTCTTTACAGTTGCTTCTCGCACCGGCGGTTCATGTAGACCGATAGCTCAAATAAGCGTGCTAGATCATCCCTCGTAACCACATGGCGTCCTCGGTAAAGCGCATGGGCCTTAACCCACACCTGTAGTTGCTTCAACCGCCGGAAGCCATAGGTGTCTTCGCTGTCCTTCAACCGTTGCGTCAGCGGAATTAGCTCCCTGGCTATATCAATCGGGAGGTCAACGGAGACATCGGACCCGGGCAGCCAGAGCGCAATCGGCTTATCCGTGGCATAACGACCATGAATGATATAGTCGAAGACCTGTAGGATGGTATCCTGTGAGTAGGAGTAGGATATGGGCAACAAGCGGGAGAGAAAACCGACGGTGGCCCAGCGAGTGTGACGCGTCTCGAAGTCCTGTCGAGCGATGCTGGTGACTAGCCCGCAGCGAACAGGGACATCCGCTATGAAACAGGAATCGCGGCTCTCCACCCGGGCCAATCCCTCCTCGATCACCCCGTTCATAAAGGTGATAAAGGCGTCCGCCTGTTCCTTCTGCTTGTTCAAAGGCGTCAGCAAATCCCCCAGGATGATATGCCTGATCTTACCCTCGCGCAGCTCCTTGCCGTGGTGCTTGTGCAGCGCGAAAGCTGTTATATCGTTTACATACAGGACGGTGGCGTTCAGATGTTCTGGATAGTGGGCGAGCAACTCCGACTTGCCACTGCCTACATCCGCGATGACCAGGAGCGACAGCGGCCTTTCCCCCGCCAATCGGCCGGAGAAGAGGGCTACCTCCACGATTTCCTGTAGCTCCTCAACTGCTAGCACGGATATTCCCGATCTGCCGTAGCTCCTCAATGTCCCCGGCAGTGATACCCCGTACATGTATCTCCTTACCACTGTAGCAAAGTTCGACCAACCGTCTGCCCTCCATGTCCTCGCAGACGTAATCCACCCAGGCCCTGGGCAGCACGACGGCCCAGGAGCCTCCGATATTCAGGAGCCTCTTCAGGTTGAAGAGGTCCATGACCGCGTCGAGAGAGGGATCCCCAGTGCCCCTGTTACCCACAGCTGGCTCTTTATCCTCTGCCACTTGCACCTCCTTTGCTACCAGATAATCCGTGACCCAACCATTTTACCAGGCTACCTATATTACTTATTTAAAAGTAGTTATACTATTATAGGGCGTAGCACTACCTTTGTCAAGTCTACCATAAAACCATAAAACCATGAAACCATGAAACCATGAAACCATAAAACCATAAAACCATAAAACCATAAAACCATAGTTGACGGGAGAAGGTGTTGTCTGTTACAGTATCTGGCGATGGGAACTCAGCGGCTGGTGCTATACGTACCGCAGCAGTTTGTGCCGCTCATGGAGCGGGAGCGGGAGCGGATGGGCTGCGTTACCAACGCGGAGTGTCTGGCTCGCATCCTCCGCGAATGGTTCTCCCAGCATGAGATGGAGACATCGAGCGCCGAGGTGCTGCCACCAACACCGTCTGCGCCGCCCGTAAAGTCATACCTGGAAACACTCAAGGAGGGATTCTGATGCCAACACCGGAGGAAGAAAGACAGCTCCTTGCCGATGCCATCGCCGCCAAGGTTGCTGCCAAATCGCAGCCGGTTGCCCCATCGCCCGCGTCTACGGCGTGTCCCAACTGCGCCAAGTTTGCCGACACCGCTAAGTGGGCCAGTGCCGAGCACGACAAGGCTGTCGCTGAGCGTGACGAGTTGAAGCAGCAGCTCCAGGCAGCGCTCACGGAGCCGCAGAACTACCTCTCTTTCAACGACATGGTGAAGCACTGCGAGGATGACCGCTGCCAGGGTGACACCCACAAGAAGCAGCTCCAAGCCTTCAAGCAGAAGGTGGCCGACGAGCGGGTGGCCGCCCTGACTGACAAAGACATCATAGCACTCGCCACAAAGCAGGGCTGGTGGCCCCCACCCGACATCCCAATGTAGCGTGGATGATGTAGGAAGTAGGAAGTAGGATGATGGAAAAGCAAGTATGCTCAGGGTGTGGCAACGCATTCAAGAATATGGCGGCGCACCAGCGCTTTAACCCGTCTTGCGCGGTTGGAAATCCAGTGCCCGCTGCTTCCGGTGTGGCGGAAGCGGCACAGGCGTTAGGCGGCCTGGACCCCCAGGTGCTACAGGCGCTGGCGGAGAAGTATTTGGCTCCCATGATGGAACGTGTGGCGCAGAAGACGGTGCAGCAGGCTCTCTCCGACACGGTACAGGAGTTCGGCAAGGTAGTTGACGCCGCCGTGGAGCACAGATTCACCGTTCTGCAGCGTGAGGCGCCAATAATGCAGACTCCCATAGAAGCAGCCCCCACGCAACAGCGTTCACAAGGTGGGGTGCAGGACATACTCCTGAACGCGGTGATCCAGAAGCTCATGGCCCCGGAGACGCCAGCTAGTTCTACCGACGCGTTCCTGAAGCAGCTTGACGCCCTGGGCAGCGTGGTAGCAGCCATAGACAGGGTTCGCGGCGCTGGCAGCAGTGGTGGTTGGACTCCAAGTTCAGCCCTGGCATGGCAGAAGTGGGAGTACGAGCGGGGATACGAGGCGGGAAAGTTGGGCGTTCCCAAGAATCCGCCCGAGTTTCCTACTGCGAAAGAGCACATCCCGCCCAGCCCGCAAATGGGCAAGTGAGGCGTAGAGTTTGAGGATAACCAGTCGTTAACCAAAAGATAACCGATTATGAACCCGTTTTGAATAGGCCCAGGGCTGACCGATGACGCATTGAGTCATGTTTTGAGAGGCTCCATTATGAACACAAAGGCAAATATACCAGAGGCAGCGCCAAGCAGTTTCCCGCCAGCG
>JAHJQI010000055.1 GCA_018819265.1 Alphaproteobacteria bacterium | reverse complement strand
GGACCTGTCAGCGGATATCATCAGGGCCAGCAGCCAGAGACGCTGCGTAACAGGCCGGATACATGACTTGCACCCGAGCACCTCGCTGAAACGCCACAACCCACTTGCAATCCAGGCGCCGTCCATACATGCCCACGCGCCTGCGGCGCGCGTCCGGCGACGTACGATCCTCCGCGACGCTCATGAGGGGCTATCCGCCCCAGCTTTCAGCCGTTTCGAGCTGACCGACGAGAAAGACGCCGAATCTCTGGACAAGTGCGATGTCGTGGCGGGCGCGATCCGTGTTGCCGACCGCGGCTATATGAGAGCACACAGGATTGCTGCCGTACTTGCGGCGGGCGGTGATATCATCGTGCGCGCAGGCTGGAGGCACGCGCGATGGCTCGACACCGACGGCAAGCCGCTTGACATGCTGGGTCTGCTTCAGGACGCCGAGACGACCGGACGTATCGATCGTTCGATCGGAATTGCCAACGGCCGCGAGGCGCTTCGCTTGCGCCTTGTGGCCTTCCGCAAATCCCCGCAGGCGATTGCCGAGGCCCGGCGCAAGACCCGCCGCGAAGCGACGAAGGAATGCAAGATGCCCACCAGTGGCACGCTGAAAGCGGCGGAGTGGATACTCCTCGTTACCTCGCTCGAAGCGACCGAATTCTCCGCCGACCGGATCGGCGAACTCTATCGGCTCCGCTGGCGCATCGAGATGGCCTTCAAGAGGTTGAAGAGCCTGATCGGTCTTGGCGGGCCGCCGGGCGAGGACCCAGCTGTCGCGAAAACGTGGATACTGGCTCACCTCCTGATGATCCTGCTGCTCGAGCCGCACACAGCGGTGGTCGAGGACTCTCCCCGCCAGGCCCCGCTCGCCGCGTGACGGCGCCAACGGTCTGGCGGCTTACCGCACTCGCCGCAAGCATCCTGCTGGCCGCGATCATGCCGCAGCCGGACATCGCTCGCTTGTCCGATACTGCACTTCGGCGCCACCTTCGCGAGCCGCCAAGAAAACGACCCTACCAATGTCTGCACCAACTATGTTAGCGCGCATGGGGCAGCGCCCCCCCAATGGCATCCCGGAGCACTCGTTTTTGCCTGCCTCCAGCCGAACCCACCCAATGTCATCCCGGGACTTGTTCCCGGGACCAAGGTTCGGCTGGGACTGCGCGATGGGTCCCGGGGACAAGCCCCGGGATGACATTTATGGGGTGAGTTCGACGACACCAGACCCGCGCCCTCCCAGTTTTGCGGCAGCCGAGGTCTGGAAGCAGATTCTGCTTGTGCTCACCACCCTTCCACCGCCGTTCATCGTGGGCGGTCGCCTCGAAGGCCGGTACCCAGGACACCCCGATGGTATTCTCCGCAGCTTAACTGGGGCCCCGTCCTTCGACGGGGTGACGTTTATGGCTTCCGCTATATCGCCCTGTCTCCACTCCCCCGCCCTTCACCGCGGGCGCCACTGAGCCAGTGCCGGGCGAGGCATCCTCCCAATGTCATCCCGGGACTTGTTCCCGGGACCCAAGGTTCGGCTGGGAGTGGAGGTGGCGGGCAGTATGCGATTGGTTGCAGCTCGCCCACATCCCGATGCGGCGGGTTGCAGATTGCTTCAACCGGGTAGATTAGAATTGCACCCATTCGACTCGTTGCGCGATGGGTCCCGGGGACAAGCCCCGGGATGACAGTTATGGGGTGAGTTCGACGAGACCAGACCAGCGCCCTCCCAGTTTTGCGTTAAGCCGAGGTCTGGAAGCAGATTTTGCTTGTGCTCACCACCCTTCCCGCCCTTCACCGTCTCACCGGCGGGACAGCAACGTCGGCTTGAGGGGTGGAGGGATGGCACGGTCGCGATCTATACTGTTCGCGCTGGCTCGACTGCGCTCACCGATTGAGGCTCAATGCAATTCCTGTTTGTCATCGCCGCCGCCATCTCGCTCACATGCGCCACCTTCACCCCAGCGCCCGCCTTCGCCGCCGAAGTCGGGGACAAGTGCGTGGTCGTCGAGGGAGCGTGCGGGGAGGGGATGTGGTGCGATCCGAACCCCGGAACGTGCGGGGTTGTCACGCTGCGATACGGCTCCTGCATGCGCGTCTCGGACATCTGCACGCGCGAATATCGGCCCGTATGCGGCTGCAACGGGCGGACATACTCCAACGATTGCGAGCGCAGAACCGCCAAGGTGGGCCGCGGCTACGAGGGCGAGTGCCGGCAGGACGCGCCCGATGAGCAAAGGCCGCGATGAACGCACGCAAGCGCGGCGCAGGACGGCAACCGATGCCCGTAGACGTTGTCTCCGGGACTGTCACGCCCACTTCAAAACCGGCGTCAACCTCAGGAATGGGGATTGCAGGCTACAATTTGTTCACTTATTGTTCTCGTGTCAGTAGGCGGACGACCGAGGGGAACCAAATGGATTTTGAAAAAGAGCTTTTCGATCTGAAGCGCCGTGTGGACGATCTCGAAGGGGCCGTCAATGTGCTGGCCGGGCGGATCGGCAGCGTGCACCCCGAGATCGTTTCGCTGAGAACCGCGACGGCGCAACGCTTCGACGGGGTCGATGCCGGGATGGGCCGGCTGATCAAGAAGCTGGACGACGTCAATACCCAGGTGTGGTCGCTGAGGGACGATTTTCCCGTACTGCTGGGAGACGCGCTTGAGTCGGCGCTGAAGCGATCGATCGATTGATCGCAATACGGACCTGCGTGGATCATCGCGAAGCGCAACCGACGCAGGTCGGGAACGTATGGAAACGGGAACGCGGCCGACCCTGGTCTGGTCGTATTCGACGGCGCCCTGGCTTTGCGCGCTGATGTCCTGCAACGCCATCAATTCGGCGCGCCGGGTACGCCGGCTACGCACGCGGACGCGGTAGGCAAAAAAATGCCCCGGATAGAAGGCTCCGGGGCAAGTCAGGCTCGGGGGAGGAGGCAGTGTGGTGTTCGGTAAGTTCTGGGTTCGGTGACTTCAAGTCAGGTTCAAGCGGGGCGGCGGCCCGGCGGATCGCGGGGGTGCGGGGAGGGGAGGAGAAAGCCCGCCGGGCGCGCCGTAGTGATTTTCGTAGCTGGGCTCAGTAGCAGGTCTGTTCCAGTTCCCACTTGACGATTCTGCAGACTTCCTTGCTGCCGTTCCAATTACACTTGCGGACCGGGAAGCGCTTGTAGGTGCAGTAGTAGTTGGGGCCGGCGTGGCCTTCGACGCCATGCAGCGGTTTATCCAGCATGTAGGATTTCTGGTAGATTTCCTTGCTGCCGCGCGCCTCGGCGTCGGTGGAGGCGAAGGCGACGAGGGCAACGGCGGCGGCGGCGCCGGCAAAGATCGCGGTGGTGATCATGTTGACTTTCATTGGTGGTCTCCCTTGGAGTTGGCTGGACGGAGCCTTGTGTGTCCGTCTCGATGAAGCCAATCTAGCCGCCGGCCGTTGCCCGGGCTGTTCCAGGTGGAACACCAGAGGAATCTTTTGAATATGACCTTCCGGACCGGAGAAAAACGGGCGGCGGCAGGGTGCAGGCAGCGTCGGTTGCGGGCGGGCGCGGCGATGGCGGCGGCGATATTGGCTGCGGTCGCTGTATCCGACCCCTCGGCCGCCGAACCCGGCAACCTGCGGTCCATCGCTCAACGGCCCGCCGACATTGATCCGAACAGCGCCGATTTCGAACTTTACCTCGACAGGCTGATGCTGGCCGAATCGGACGGACGCGACTTTCTCAAGAACCCGCGCTCGAGCGCGCTCGGACCCTATCAATTCATCCAGGGTACGTTCCTTCATGTCGTCCGCCGGCGCTTTTCGGAGCGGGTCGCAGGTCTCAGCACGTCTGAGATCTTGGCGCTGAGAACGGACAGGGCCTTCGCGCGAGAGGTGATCGCCGAGTATTCCCGCGAGCTGGCCCGCCATCTCGACCGGCATGGCCTGGCGGCGACTTACGGAAACCTGCGCCTTGCCTACCTCATCGGACCCAGCGGGGCGACGCGTGTGCTTTCGGCCAAACCGGAAACGGCGCTCGCCAGGCTCATTTCGGACGAAGCGATCGCGGCCAATCCCTTCCTGTCGGGGATGACGGCGGCCGACATCATCGCGCGCGCGCACCGGGATATCTCGATGGACCGCAACAAGCGGCTGGCGGTGGTGCGGGACAGGAAAGGCGGCGTTTCGGATGGCCACGAAGCGGCGAAGATCAAGGTCCGCTGCAATCTGGCGCGGCCGAGCTGCCGGCGCTGGCTGGCGCTGCGCAAGAACAAGCTGCGCAAGCAGGCGGCTGTGCAGTGAGCCCTATCGAAGGAACCGGACATACACGCTGAAGGCACCCGCCATGGCGATATTGCTGCTGCAATCGCCAATGCTCTTCGCTGCACCTGCACGCGCCGAACGCCGCATCTCAGGGCATCCGCAGGTTTTCGTGCTCTTTGAGGATCTTGCCGGTCTCGTTGTCGACCTCGATCAGCTTGACCCGATAGCCCCACAGCCGCGCCAGGTGGTAGAGCGTGCGCTCGCAGTTGGCCCGCTCGAGCAGCACCCCGTTGCGGACGTTGTGCGAAACGACGAGACGGCGCGAGCCCTGCAGGTCGGCATCGATGATCTGCAGGTCCGGGTCCGATGTCGAAACGCAATATTGCTCGGACAGTGCCTTGCGCACCCGCCGGTAGCCGCGTTCGTCGTGGATCGAGGAGACGAACACATGCGGATGCTGGGACTCGTCGTGGATGCCGAACAGGCGGAAATCGCGCATCACCTTTGGTGACATGTATTGCAGGATGAAGCTGTCGTCGCGGTATTCCGCCCACACCCGCTTGAGGGCTCCGACGGCATCGCCGCAACCGGCGACATCCGGGCACCATTCCTTGTCTTCGTCCGTGGGCTCGTTCGCCATGCGCTCGATGTCGCGCATGATCGCAAAGCCGAGCGCATAAGGATTCATGCCCGAGAAGCGCCGGTCGCTCCATGCCGGCTGCATGGTGACGGAGGAATGCGAATGCAGGAACTCCAGCATCGAGCCTTCGCTCAGCAGTCCCTTATCGTAAAGCCGGTTCATGATGTAGAAGTGCGTCCACGTCGCGCAACCTTCGTTCATCACCTTGGTCTGGCGCTGCGGATAGAAATAGGTCGCAAGGTTGCGCACGATGCGTAGCAGTTCGCGCTCCCAGTCATCGAGTTTCGGCGCCGTTTTCTCAAGGAAATAGAGAAGGTTGTCCTCCGGCAGGTGGGCTTGCGGCGGCGGCGCGGTTGGCTTGTCGCCCTCCTCGCCGTCGGCCACGTCTTGCTGCGGCTTCGGTACCGTTCGCCACAGGTCGTTGAACGACTGCTCCTCGTAGAGATGGCGCGCCAGCGCCCGTTCGCGTTCGCGGGCCAGCGAGACGTGCTTGTTGGCGCCGGGATAGCGGCTGATGCCCTGGTTCATCAGCGCGTGGGCGGCGTCCAGCACCTGCTCCACGGCGTTGACGCCGTGTTTCTCCTCGCAGCGGCTGACGTAGGTCTTGGCGAAGTCGAGGTAGTCGAGGATCGCATCGGCCCGCGTCCACTCCTGGAACAGGTAGTTGTTCTTGAAGAAGTGGTTGTGACCCATGGCGGCGTGCGCCAGCACGAGGGTGTGCATCGTCATGGAGTTCTCCTCCATGATGTAGTTGATGCACGGGTCCGAGTTGATCACCAGTTCATAGGCCAGCGCCCGCGAGCCTTTCCGGTAGTGCAGTTCGTCGCGCACGAACTGCTTGCCGAACGACCAGTGCCGGTACATGCGCGGCAGACCGATGGAGGCATACGCGTCGAGCATCTGCTCGGACGTGATGACCTCGATGACGTTGGGATAGATGTCGAGACCCAGTTCTCCAAGGCCGATCTCAGCGCACGCGTCATAGGCCTTGTTGACCAGATCGAACGTCCAGTCGGCGCTTTCGAACAGCGGTTTGGAAGTGGCCGTCTTACCGGTTGTCTGCATGGGCCTCGGTCTTGTTCAACTGCTCATGAACGTCACGCGGGTTTCTTTTCGTCCGAGAACAGGTTGCGGAACACGGGGTAGATGTCCCCCGCCTCGCTGACCCGTCGCATGGCGAAGTTCGAATGCTGCCCGATCAGCTCCTCATAGCCTTCCCAGACTTCGCTTGGCGGATAGGGGCCCTCGTCCGACGATCCCACTTCGATGTAGGCGAAATACTGGCACTGCGATAAGAGGTTCATCTGCAGGATGTCGAGGCACTCGTCCATGTCGTCGGAGAAGTTGTGGCCATCCGATGCCTGCGCCGCATAGATATTCCAGTCGGAGACCGGATAGCGCTCGTTGATCACGCGCTGCATTTCGACGAGCGCCGTGGAGATCACCGTGCCGCCGGTTTCCCGGCCCGAGAAGAACGTTTCCTCGTCGACCTCGGCGGCGACATTGGTATGGCGGATGAAGACGACCTGCACCTCGCGGTAGTGGCGCTGCAGGAAGATATTGAGCAGCATGAAGAACCGCTTGGCGAGATCCTTCAGCCGTTCGGTCATCGACGCCGACACGTCCATCAGGCAGAACATCACCGCCTGCGTCGACGGCTTCGGCCGCCGTTCGTGACGATTGAACTTCAGATCGAGCGGATCGAGATAGGCGACCGTCTTGCGCAGGTAGAGCGTCCGCTTGTGGCGGGCGCGCAATTCGGCAAGGCGTTCCTCGTCGGGAGGCGTTTCGGCTTCGGCGGTCGCAATCTCCGCCTCCAGCGCTTCCAGCGTCTTGAGGCTCGGCCGGTGGAGCGCGATACGGCGGGCGAGAGAATTGCGCATCGTGCGCACGTGGTTGAGCTTGGAAGGCGGCCCGTCTGACGAGAACCCGGCCCGCGTCAGCTCTTTCGATTTGACGTTCTTCAGCTTGGCCTTGACGAGGTTCGGCAGCTTCAGGTCTTCAAAGAAAATGTCGAGGAATTCTTCGCGCGTCAACGAGAACACGAAGTCGTCCTCGCCCGATCCGTCCTTGGAGCCCTTCGAGCCGCGCCCGCCCCCCGGAGGCGGCTTCGGGATGGCATCGCCGACCACGAAGTCGCTGTTGCCCGGCAGCACGAAATCGCGCGAGCCGGATTTGGAGTCGAGTGAGAACGTCGGTTCGCGCAGGCTCTTCGACGAGATCTTGACGTCTTCGCCGGACGCCAGATCGGCGACTTTGCGCGATTTTACCGCCTCGCGCACGGCCTCCTTGATTTCGGCCTTGGCGCGACGCAGGAACCTCTGGCGGTTGCCGAGCGACTTCGACTTCGGATTGAGCCTGCGATCGACAATCTGCATGAGGCCGGTTCATCCTTGGCGGTATATCCGGGCCGGCACGCTTTGAGGCACCGGCCCGGAATGGTTAGCTCGATTTCTTCACGCGCATGTACCACTCGACGAGCCGGCGGACTTGCCGTGGCGTATAGCCCCGATCGACCATCCGCTGCACGAAGTCCTCGTGCTTCTTCTCGGTATCCCCGTCCTTCTTGGCGCCGAACGAAATGACCGGCAGCAGGTCCTCGACCTGACTGAACATGCGCCGCTCGATCACGTCGCGGATCTTCTCGTAACTTGTCCAGCTCGGGTTCTTGCCGCCATTCCTGGCCCGCGCCCGCAGCGAGAATTTGACAACCTCGTAGCGGAAGTCCTTGGGATTGGCGATGCCTGCCGGTTTCTCGATCTTGGACAGCTCCTGATCGAGGATTTCGCGGTTCATCAGCTGGCCTGTGTCGGGATCCTTGAAGTCGTGGTCCTCGATCCAGGCATCGGCGTAGGCGACATAGCGGTCGAACAGGTTCTGGCCGAATTCGTTGTACGACTCCAGGTACGCTTTCTGGATCTCGTTGCCGATGAATTCCGCGTAGCGCTGGCCGAGTTCCTCCTTGATGAACTCCATGTAGCGTTCTTCGGTTTCGTTGGGCAATTGCTCGCGGCGGATTGCCTGCTCCAGGACGTACATCAGGTGGACCGGGTCGGCGGCAACCTCGTGAGTATCGTGGTTGAACGTTTCCGACAGGATCTTGTAGGCAAACCGCGTCGAGACGCCGTCCATACCCTCGGTGACGCCGGCAGCGTCCTTGTACTCCTGGACGCTGCGCGCATGCGGGTCGGTCTCTTTCAGACTTTCCCCGTCGTAGACGCGAAGCTTGGAGTACAACAGCGAGTTGTCATGTTCGCGCAGACGCGACAGCACCGAGAATTGCGCCAGCATTTCGAGGGTGCCGGGCGCGCACGGCGCATTGGCAAGCTCGCTCGAGGCAAGAAGCTTTTCATAGATCTTTTTCTCGTCCCTCGCCCGCAGCGAATAGGGCACCGTCACCACGTAGATCCGGTCGAGGAAGGCTTCGTTGTTCTTGTTGTTGCGGAACGCCTGCCACTCGCTTTCGTTGGAGTGGGCAAGGATGATGCCCTGGTAGGGCAGCGACCCGACGTTTTCGGTGCCCACGTAGCTGCCGTCCTGCGTCGCCGTCAGCAACGGATGCAGCATCTTGATCGGCGCCTTGAACATCTCGACGAATTCCATGACGCCTTGCGTCGTCCGGTTGAGGCCGCCCGAGTAGGAGTAGGCGTCGGCATCGTTCTGGCCGAAGAACTCCAGTTTGCGGATATCGACGCGGCCGACCAGGGAAGCGATGTCCTGGTTGTTGTCGTCGCCGGGTTCTGTCTTCGAGATGCCGATCTGGCGCAGCCGCGAAGGGTGCACCTTGACGACCGTGAACTTGGACAGATCGCCGCCGAATTCATCGAGGCGCTTCATCGCCCAAGGGCTCATGATGCTGGTCAGCCGCCGTGCCGGGATATTGTATTTGTCGGCAAGTATCTTGCTCATGCGCGCCGGGTCGAACAGGCCGAGCGGGCTCTCATAGACTGGACTGATCTCGTCGCCCGCCTTCAAGACGTAGATCGGGCACCGCTCCATCAACTCCTTCAGGCGTTCGGCAAGCGACGACTTGCCGCCGCCGACCGGACCGAGCAGGTAGAGGATCTGCTTTCTTTCCTCGAGCCCCTGCGCGGCCGAGCGGAAGAACCCGACGATGCGCTCGATCGTCTCCTCCAGCCCGTAGAAGTCCTTGAAAGCAGGATAGATCTTGACTGTTCGGTTCATAAAAATGCGGCCGAGCCGCTGGTCGCGAGAAGTATCGACGAACTCCGGTTCGCCGATGGCGGCCATCATGCGCTCGGCGGCCGTGGCGTAGAAAGTCGGGTCGGTTCGGCAGCCCTCGAGGTATTCCTTCAGCGTCATCTCGACTGGGCGATGCATTTCGAATGACTGCGCGAACTCGTCGAAGATCGGTTCTTCTGTCGGCTTTGTCATAGCGAACTCCATGTTCCTCGTAGAGTGGCCCGATGCAGGGCCCAGCTCAAATGTTCCTTCTCAGTATATAGGACTCAAACTGAGCGCGGGTATGGCGGCGCCGTCGGCATCACACCAGTGTGCAGTCAAATCGATTAAATAATTCATGCGGCATGGCGTCTTCACGGAACGACGCATGAAACCGCCGCGTCACGGGCGGTTAATCCGATACGATTCGTGACGGAAATCAAACTGTTGCCGGCGGCGGCTGAACACCGCCAAGTCGCACGCACGCCCACCCTCAAGCATCCATCATCGCAAATGTTCCGGCATATGCAACATCATTTGCGCCTACAATGTAAGTGTTCGGGTCTTGCGTGGCCCGCGCGAACCACACCACGCGCCCTGACCCGAATCAACGGCACGGTCGACGGCATCCAAAATTGTGCGGATAGAGGGGGTGCTTTTAGGCGGCAGCGCCGGATGGGGCGGTGCGCTGGCAGTCCCTAGGGGAATCGAACCCCTCTTTCCAGAATGAAAATCTGGCGTCCTAACCGATAGACGAAGGGACCGCAGGAACCCGCGTTATATTGAGGTTCGGTTTGCTTTTCAAGCCTTTGCGCGACTGTTTCGTGTGACGGCCGGACGCAGGCGTTTCGAGCCCAGTTTCAGGCCTGTTTGCGCGGTTCTGCGGCATCCTCGATGGTTAACTCGATACGGTTGCGCCCGCCCCACGTATCCCGCCTGATCGTGCCGCAGATGTGCAGCGGCATGCCGCCGTTCGAGGCCAGCAGCAGATCGCCGAGCGGCTGGCCTGCAGCGCGGAAGGCGATCGCATCGAGGCGCGAGCCGTCGCCGGCTTCGACCACCGCGCGGATGTGGGTTTCCCCGACGACCTTGGCGAAGCGCACCCGGTGCGCCGGGAAAACGAAGCGCGGCTGCGGGTTGCCCTGGCCGTAGGGACCGGCACGGTCGAGAAGTGCGATGAGATCCTCATTGGCCGCCGACGGAGTAAGTGCGCCATCGATTTCGAGCGTGGCGGCGGATCGGGCCGTCTCGCTCGCATCTGCAAGTTCGGCGGCAAGATAGGCCTTGAGGTCTTCAAGCTTGTCCCCGGCGACCGTCAGGCCGGCAGCCATGGCATGCCCGCCACCCTTGATAAGCAGTCCCTTGGCCACCGCACCGCGGACCGCCCGTCCGATGTCGACACCGTTGACCGAGCGCAGCGAGCCGGTGCCGCTCATCGCCCCGCTCGCGGCATCTCGCGTCCATGACAGCACGCAGGACGGCCGGTGGAACCGGTCGGTCAGCCGGCTCGAGACGAGACCGACGATCCCCTTGTGCCAGTCTTCCGCACCGAGCACGAGGATCGGCAGGTCGGGCTGTTGGGCCAGCATGCCGTCGGCCTCCGCCATCGCCTGCTCCAGCGTCTGCGTCTCGATAGCCTTGCGCTCGCGGTTGAGCCGGTCGAGCGTTTCGGCGATCTTTTGCGCTTCCCGCGGATTGGCGAGGCCCAGCAGGCGCGCTCCGAGCCCGGAATCGCCGATACGCCCGCCCGCGTTGATGCGCGGCCCCAGGATATAGCCGAGGTGGTAGGGCGTCGGCGCCTGATCGAGGCCGGCTGCATCGAACAGGGCGCGCAGGCCGGGATTGTGGCGCTGCCGCATGACCTGCAGGCCCTTGGTCACGTAGGCGCGGTTGAGGCCTTCGAGCGGCACGACGTCGCAGACGGTTGCCAGCGCGACGAGATCGAGATCCCCGATCAGCGCCGGTTCGCTTCTGTCGCCGGAATAGAAGCCTCTCCCGCGAAGCTCCCGCGCGGTCGCGACGAGCACGAGAAAGACGACTCCGGCCGCGCACAAATGCCCCTGGCCGGAAATGTCGTCCTGACGGTTCGGATTGATGACGCTGTGCACGTCGGGCAGCGTGTCGTCGGACTGGTGGTGGTCGATAACGATGACTTCGGCCCCGAGTCTCCTGGCGTGCGCCAGCGGCTCGAAGCTGGTCGTCCCGCAGTCGACGGTGACGATTACGCTGGCGCCGCCATTGACCAGTTCTTCGAGCGCCTTCGGGTTTGGCCCGTAGCCTTCTGACAGGCGATCCGGGATATAGATCCGCGGCTCCAGGCCGTGCTGGCGCAGAAAACGCGCCATCAGGGCCGAAGAGCAGGCGCCGTCGACATCGTAGTCGCCGAAGATCGCAACGCTCTCGTTTTTGGCGATGGCGTCCGCCAGCCGGGCAGCCGCCTTGTCCATGTCGCGCAGATCGCTGGGGTCCGGCATCAGGGCTTTCAGCGAGGGATCAAGGAACACTTCGACGTCGTCGATGCCGACACCGCGGCCGGCAAGCACCCGACCGAGCAGATCGGGCAGGCCGTGCCTCTGGGAAATCGCCGTCGCGATGGCGTGGCCGTGGCCGTTGAGCCGCTCGCGCCACTCGTACCCGCGCACCGACGCCGTAACGCCAAGGAATGCGGCCGTCTGGTTCGTCTCGGAATCCGTCAGTTTTCGCGCTGCGCCCATCGGAAATCCCCCTCTTGACCTCGTGTTCCGGATCGGACACTCGAGTCCGGGTGTCGAGTCGGATCGTGTCCGTGAATCCAGAACACAATCTAAGACTCGGCGAGTGGGCCGGCGGAGATGGTTGGAATCAACCGTCGGATTCGGAACACTTGCGTGTACTCCGATTCGAGGGTGCCCCACGAAGCCGCCACGGGGATAACTTGAATGAATGCCGCGGGCCGCCATCACACTGGCGAAGCGCCAAAAAGCAAATCCCGGCGCTGGTCGAAGCGCCGGGATGAAAATGACGTGGATACTGTTCAGCTCGTCGGCGCATTCGGGAAAAACAGTTGCTGGCCGTCGATCTTGTAAGAGGCGATCGCCTTCTGTCCCTCGCCAGTCAACAGCCAGTCGATAAAGGTCTGGCCGAGGTCGGCTTTGACGCTGGGGCATTTCTCCTTGCTGACGAGAATTGTCCCGTACTGGTTGTACATCGACTTGTCGCCCTCGACCGCGATTTTATAGTCGCCCTTGTTCTTGAAGCTGATCCAGGTGGCCCGGTCGGTCAGCACGTAGGCGCCCATGCCGATGCCGGCGTTCAGCGTCGCGCCCATGCCCGAACCTGTTTCGCGGTACCACTTGCCCGAGCCCGCAGCCGTATCGACGCCGGCCGCCTTCCACAGCGACTTCTCTTTCTTGTGCGTTCCCGAATCATCCCCGCGCGAAGCAAACAGCGCGTTCGCTTCAGCGATTTTCTTCAAGGCAGCGGCCGCGTCGCTCGATCCGGCGACCCCGGCAGGATCGGCCGGCGGCCCGACGATGACGAAATCGTTGTACATGAGGTCGGTGCGCGGCCCCCCGAAGCCCTCGGCGACGAATTTTTCTTCCGAGGCCTTGGAGTGGACGAGCAGCACGTCGCCATCGCAGTTCTGCGCGTTCTTGATGGCCTGCCCGGTGCCGACGGCGACGACGTTCACGGTGATCCCGGTCTTCTCCTTGAAGATCGGTAGAATATAGTCATAGAGGCCCGAGTTGGCCGTCGACGTGGTCGACTGCACGATGATCGATTTATCTTCTGCCTGCACCGAGGCGCTGAACAGTGCTCCTGCACCGAACAGTGCGACGGCAACGGCGGAAAGTAGTCTCGAACTCATGATGGTTCTCCCTGGTTGGTCGTTTCTCGTCACAGGACGATGCGTCCCGCCAGGAAGTCGCGCGCGGCTTCGCTGGCGGGCGTCCTAAAGAAGTCCTGGCTCACTGAGTGTTCCGCGACGCGGCCCCGGTGCAGAAAGACGACGTCGTCGGCAAGGCGGCGCGCCTGTCCGATGTCGTGGGTGACGAAGACGATGCGGACACCGCTGCGTCCGGCATCCACCACGATGCCCTCGATCAGGTGCACGGACGCCGGATCGAGACTTGCGGTCGGTTCGTCGAGCAGCAGTACTTCTGGTTCGGTCGCTAGCGCGCGCGCCAGCGAAAGGCGCTGCTGTTCGCCGCCCGAAAGCAGGCGCGCGGGTTGGCTGGCGAGCCCCAGGAGCCCGACGCGGCTGAGGAGTTCGTCACGCCGTCCGGCGCTCGCGCGCCCTCTGAGCCGCAACACGAAATCGATGTTGTCGCCAACAGAGCGGCGCAGCAGCACGGGTTTTTGGAACACCAGTGCCTGTCTTTGTCGGACGCGCGCACTCAAGGGTGCAGCGCCCCAGCTGATCTGCCCAGCCGACGGGCTGATAAGGCCGTGCAGCAGTCGTAGGAGAAGCGATTTTCCAGCGCCGTTCGGGCCCATCACTATCGAGATGCCCTGCGCCCCAAGCTCGAGGTCAAGGCCATTGATCAACTTGCGGCCGCCAGCTTCGTAGCAAAGCCCCCGTACGGTCAGCGGCAACAGCGGCGCAGCACCGTGGCCGTCGTCTTCGGCGGCGATCCAGCCGATCTCGCCCATAGGATGTGCAGCATCACGCATAGGCCTGCCTCGCAGCGGTGGAGCGCAGCGACAGCGCCAGGGCGTTGACGGTCATGGAGATGGCCAACAGGACAATGCCGAGCGCCAGCGCCAGCGCGAGATCGCCTTTGGAGGTTTCGAGCGCAATCGCCGTCGTCATGACGCGGGTCAGGTGGTCGATGTTGCCGCCGACGATCATCACCGCGCCGACTTCGGCGATCGCCCGGCCGAACCCGGCGAGCGCCACCGTGATCAGGCTGAAGCGGGCATCCCACAGCACTGCACCCATCGCCTGGAGCGTTGGCACGCTGAGGGAGCGGAACAGTTCGTCGTACTCATTAAACAGATCCTCGACGATCTGCCTGGAAAGTGCTGCGACGATGGGCGTGATGAGTATGGTTTGAGCGATGATCATCGCGGCCGGCGTGTAGAGTAGCCCTAGCACCCCAAGCGGTCCGGAGCGCGATAGCGCTAGATACACCAGCAGTCCAACCACCACCGGCGGCAGACCCATCATCGTGTTGAAGGCGATGATGGCCACTCCACGGCCGGGAAACCGCGTCACCGCAATAAGGGTCCCCAACCCGAACCCGATGATGCAGGAAGCGAATAGGGCTGTCAGGCTGACTTGAAGCGACAGCCCGATGATTTCATAGAGATCGCCATCGCCAGATGCGACAAGCGCAAAGGCCATCCCGAACGCTTCTGCAAAATCATGCAAAATTTACGACCCCTGCCAGTTGATGGCGAGAATATGCAAAATTTACAGGCTGGCGGCAAGCGGAAAGGCTGCCCTATCGTGATTATTTGGCGTTTTCGCGCCGTCGACGCGGGTCGGTGCGGGCCGACCGCATCGGTGGCCGTGAGCGACTGGAACAAAGTGGCGCGTGAGCGGTAGCCGGACGGGAGTGCCGCGCGGGTCGGGCGTCGTCGTTTACTCACATGCTGCTTGCGAGCACCAGCGTCCAGAACGACTTGAACTCGGTGCGCGGGTCATTGACGAGGGCTAGACCGGCCTCGCTGGCATCCGCGAGCAGCAGGTTCTTGTTGTGCCCGTCGCTGTCCTTCCAGCCGCGCATGACTTCGGCAAAGTTGACCTGTCCTGTGCCGACGTTCTCGGCGGCAAGCCGCGGCTTGTAGCCTGTGCGCTTGACGCGGTCCCAGGGGTTCGATCCGTCCGAACCGTAGTGCGAGATGCGGTCCCATTTGGACAAGTCGCGTGAGTGCGCTTTCGCGGCAGCCGTGAGCTTGGCGTTGAGTTTCAACGGCCGCAGGCCGTTTTGTGTACGGTATTCGTTGATGACCGCGAGCGCTCGTTCTGGATCAAGTTGCGTGGCGTCGTAGCTGCGGTCGGCCAGCGCGCCCTTCGGGGCCGTTTCATATGTTCCAACGGGGATCTTGTCATCGAGTGCCGCCACGCGCGTCCCGTCATCCGAGTTCTCGACAGAGCGTGATCGCTTGCGGGAAAGCCCGACTCCGGCCGCCGGGTCGATGCTGGTGATCGATGAGGAATCGGAACCGCTGCCGTTGAAGCCGGCGGAAATATCACTCGGTCCTGTGCTGCAGGCTGCAGCAAGACAGCCGACTGCGGCTGCCGCAAGCGCGACGCGAAACATACGCAATACTCCCAAGACACTACGCGCGAGAACTGACAGCACCATTGCAACAAACCCTTAACGCTGCGTTAACGCTAACCCCCCGTTGATGGGTGTCCCACCTGGCTGGCGTACCAAAGGCACCGGTGTGCTGACATTTTGCGACCGGTCACGATGCCGGGCTTCCCAGCCCGCCGAATCAAGAATTCGTGAGCGCCTCCGGCATCCACCTATTTCCCTCGAACATCGTGTCGCCAGTTGGGCGGCGCCGCGGCAAAAGACGGGCGTTGGTTGCCGGAATCCACTGAATGTTGTTCCCCCGGCACCCGATCTCCGCCATACGATGGCCGGCGGCAAGCCGCACGATATTTGCGAAACGTGGTGCTGTACGGCCACGCTTGACCAACAGAGAAGGTCAATTGGGCAATGTGCATGCTATTATTTCATTGTGGGCGAGAGGATTGAGCGTTTCGAGGATGCTCGACGAACTGGGTTTCTGGTGTTGTTCTGGGAGGGAGGAAGGCTGTGCCTGAACAGGCTTTGAGAGAGCTGGAAGTCGCGACATGCAACATGTCGGTACCCGTTATGGCTGCCTTGCTCGACGTGATCCATAGCCGTCTCCAGAAGAGCGGAGATTTGGACGACGTCGCCAAGCACATCGGCGAGGCCCTATCGCTTTTGTATGACAAGCGTTTGGAGGTCTTCCTGGCTCCCGTTGTGCGTCCAAATTAGCCGCGCCGGGCGCCTGGAGCGATTTCATCCCCCCGCCGCCCGCCCGCTGACTGGCGTCGATTGTCCAAACCCGTTTTATTCTGAGGGCTTGGAACCCGCAGCTTATTCACGCAGTATGCAGGCGGAAGTCCGGTGATTCGCGCGTCCGGACCAAAGTTTCGCCTAGTGGCCCGTCGCGCCAAAATCGCATCATAGCCGCAACCTCGTCCGATTTTGGCGCGACATCAGGGCCACTAGCAACATCAATGGCTTAGTGAGGCGTTTATCGCACCTTAGTTGACTCAAACCTCGCCGCACCATCGGTCAACTAAGGCGCGACGCCTCACTAGCGCGCGGCTGCCGCCTCCCGACCGATGGCGCCGCGTCATGGCGACGATCCGTTGGGGGACGCCGAACCGATGCATGCCGCCGGGGCCGCCGCATCTGCAAGTAATCGCGCAGCCGACACGATGCCGTTCCGAACCGGCCTCGTATTGGCGCGCATCGCCTGCGCGAACGGTGCGACTCGTGCACATCTGGTCCGGGATTTCGCACCGCTGTTTTCACACAAGCTTTCGCCGGCGGAGCTTCGCAAGCTGGTTCTCGGCGACGTCGAGATGCTTCTTGCCGACCAAGCCATCGAGGACACGCGCGGTCGCCTGACGGTCGCCGCGGCGGGCGTCGCGCAGGCCGACGCTTTCCTCGGGCGCAAGGGTGCGAGCGGCGGCGCCTGGTCGGATGTTCGCGATGGCCGCCTGATTGCCATGGCACTTGGTCTCGACGCGGTCGGCCCAAAAAAATTGAAGGCCATTCTGACGCCCGACGGATTGCGCGCGTTCATCCTGCAGCAGGCTTATGCCCTGCCCCAGAGCGGCACCCAGACGACCGCGAAACTTAGGGCCCAGCTGGCCGTCGTCGCGCTGGAACGCGCCTTCGGTAACAAGATCAAGACCGGCCTCGGTGCTGGTTCCGGTTTCTCCGCCAAGGCCGGCCGCCTGCTTGCCGGGCAGCTGTCGTCGCGCCCGCGGGATCTCGGCTCGGATGGCCGCCTCGTAGCAGCCCTGGCCGCCGAAGCTGTCGATGCGCGACAGACCGACGCCGATGCCTTGCGCGCGGCCCTCCTGCGTCGGCTGGCCGACAAGGCATTGTTGGAAGGCCTGACTGTAGCAAAGCCGCGCGGTGCCGTGACATCGCCGACCGAGAAGCCGGTTGCCGCCAATGACGCCGGCCTCCCGGGCGCGCCCTTGCCGCCGACCCGCAGGCCCGACCCGGCAGGCTTTTCCAAAGAGATCCTCAAACTGGCAGCCACCTGCGCGGAAGGCTGGGCGGGCAACCGCAAGGCATTTGTATCGCGCGTCTGGCAGAAACTGGCTGTCACGCACCCAGAATGGGGTCTATCCGAGATCGAGTTCAAGTGCATGCTTGGCGAAGCCCACCGCACCGGCCACCTGCGCCTTGCGACCGCCGATCTCAAGGACAAGAGCAGCGCCGCCGAGATCGAGGCATCTGCCATCACCTACAAGAACACCCAATGGCATCTCATCCGCATTGTTGATGCCGGCTGACGCGAACTCGCGGACAGCCATCGAACACGACACTTGGAATTAGGCGTAAGGACCGACTGATTTATGCAACAGCGAGCACAAGACGCGATCGCTCCTGATGGGTTGTCGGATGCTTTCGAGCATTCGATCACATGGGAGGACGATATCTGGCGGGCCGATCCCGTCGATGTCGATGGCGTGCACGCGAAAGCCCGAAGGAAATTCGAAGACGTTGTCACTTCGGTGCGCGAGCAGGGTACCGCACAGGCGCGCATTCTCTTGTTCCACGGCCAGTCCGGCGCCGGCAAGACGCACTTGATCCGCGCGCTGCGCACCGGCGCCCACCGCAGCCGGACGGCCTACTTCGGCTATGCGCAGATGACGCCCGACATCTCAAGCTATGCCGACTATTTTCTCCGCCGCCTGATCCATTCCCTTGAGAAGCCCTACGACCCGGACAAAGGCGGCGAGAGCGGCCTGCAGCGGCTGACGGACCGCCTGATGGCGCATTGCCGCGACTTGTCGCCGAAGGATCTGGCCACCCTGCGCGACGCCGCCCTCGGCAACGACGAGTTGGCCCGTCTTGTCCTCAGGCTTGCCGATGAGATCGTCTCCGAGCCGGGCTTTGCTGAATCTGAACCAGACGTCAACATCGTGCGAGCCCTTCTCTACCTCCAGCGCCGCGATCCCCGCATCGACCAGCGCATTCGCCAGTACCTCTACGGCCGTCCGCTCACCGCACTTGCCCACGAAGCCGTCGCCGCCCTCGATCCAAACGAAGGCGAAGGACGCGCCTTCGAGATCATTGCAGCACTCGGCCAGCTTATGTGGGTGGTCGACGGCGCCGCCATGGTCTTCTGCATCGATCAGGTCGAGGATCTCGTCAATTTCTCCGATCCCGAGGTGCGCTTCCAGAAGGCGGTCGGCGATCTCATGCAGATCACCAACCGGGTCTCGAGCGCCGTCATCATCATCTCGTGCCTCGATGATTTCTACGACCGCGTACGCGAGCCCCTCGCCCAGTCCTTCCGCGACCGCATCGAGAAATCGGGACCCGTTCCGCTCTATGAGAGCCGCACCGCCGACGAAGCCCGCCAGATCATAGCCAAGCGCCTTGAACATTATGCCGAGGGCACCGGCGGCGAATTGTCCGTCGGCGACCCGAGCGCCTATTTCGGACCGTCGTTTTTCGAGGAATTCGCCGGTCTTTCGACCCGCCGTCTCCTGGAGCATGCGCAAAGCCGGCTGCAGACGATGACCACGCCGGCGATCGAGGACGACGAACTCGAAGGGGCCGGCGGCTTCATCTCCGAACTGGCCAGGGCGCTGGGCGGCTGGGCCTCGCCGGCAGCCGAGAAGGTCACCTCGCTCTCGCCGACAATCAACTACCGCGAAATCTGGGAGCCCTTCCACAGCCAGTTCGAAGCCGAGATGCCATCCGACGACAACGAACTGATGGACAATCTCGTCGGCGCGCTGCCGCTAGCAGCCCAGGAGTGGGACGGAGCCGTCGGCGTCCGCATCGAGCGCGTCGAAATCGCCGACGACCTGCCGGTCTTCGATCTCTTCCTGAAGCACACTTCAGGGCTCGATCAGACCTCGCGCATCTTCTTGTGCAACCGCCCGACCCAGGGCGGCGGGCTGAAGCGGCAGCTCGAAAAGGTGCTCAACGCAATGGGCTCGCGCCAGTGCTTCATCCTGCGCGCGTCTGACTTCCCGCCCAACAAGAAGAACCAGACGGCGCAGGCCTTCCGCAAGTTCCGCGATGCCGGCGGGCGCTCCCTCCTCGTGCCCATCCCCGAGTGGGAACGCATGATCACCGTGCTCGAATTCTACGGGCGCCACCGCAACGATCCCGGCTTCGACCGCTGGTTCGCGAACGCCAAGCTGCTTTCGAATGTCATCGCGATCATCCAGCTGTTGCGGCTCGATCTCTTGGGCCGCCATCTGCCGGCACAGTCCGACGGTGCGCGGTCGCGTCCCAAGCCGCAGCTGCGCACCGTGCCTGTCGGCGAGGCATTCGATTCCGATGTTGAAATCCTCGACGGTGGTGTCTTGACCGGCGAACCCGTGCCCGTCGAAGCGGTTCCAGCGCTGATGGCGCCTTGGGGTGCCGTCGAGGACGCCGAAGTATCCGAACCCGGCCTCGATCCGCTCGAAGAAGAGGAAATTGATTGGAAGTTCGATCCGAACGATCCCGACGGCGGCCTCGATGTCGGCCGCGAACTGAGTGGCCAGGGCCGGCAGATCCTGCTGAAGCGCTCCATCATGAAGCGCCACTCGGCGGTACTCGGCGGCTCCGGCTCCGGTAAGACTACGCTCGCTCTCTGCGTCATCGAGCAGCTTCTCTTGCAGGGCATCCCCGCGATCCTCATCGACCGCAAGGGCGATCTTTGCTCTTACGCCAACCCGGATGTCTGGCGCACGCACCTCGATGAAATCGCCGAGCGCCACTCCATGCGCGAAAAGCTCGCCGACGCCATCGACGTCGCGGTCTATACCCCCGGTCGTGCTTCCGGCCGGCCGATCTCCATCACGCTCCTGCCGAATGGCATTGCCGAATTGCCCGAGCACGAGCAGCAGCTGCTCGCCAACCTGTCCTCGGCGGCATTGGGAGAAATGCTGCACCTGAAAAATTCGGCGACGCACCAGAAGCAATCCGGAACGCTGTCGGTCGCGCTCAGGATCCTCGGCAGCCGCTCCACCTCGGAAGTGACGCTGACCGACCTCATCACGCTGCTGGAAGATGAAGACCCCGAACTCACCGACCAGACACAGCGCATGGACCCGTCGGGCAAGATCCGCCGCGACCTCGTCGCCCAGCTTGACAGCCTGCGTCACCGCAACTCGGCACTTTTCGATGGCGGCGGCGAACCGATGAGCATGGAGTCGTTCCTCGGCCTCGGCCCCTTCGCACGGCCCGGCCGTACCCGCCTATCGATCATCTATACCGGCTTCCTCGGTGACAACGAGAACATCCTGTTCTGGGTGTCACAGTTCCTGTCCGAGGCCCTGCGCTTCTGCCAACGCAACCCCAACGACGAATTGCAGTCGATCGTCATGTTCGACGAAGCCGATCTCTACATCCCCGCGAATGCCAAGCCGGCGACCGCCGAGCCGCTGCAGAGCCTTTTGAAGCGAGCCCGTTCTGCGGGTCTCGGCCTGATGCTCGCCACCCAGTCGCCTGGCGACCTCGACTACAAGAGCCGTGATCAGATCACCAGCTGGTTCATCGGCCGTGTTCGCGAGGATACCGCGCTCCGCAAACTCAAGGCCGCCTTCCAGAGCGAAAGCGGACTCGACGCGGCAGCGGTTCTGCCCGGCCAGACGGTCGGCGAGTTCCACCTCGTTCAGGAAGGCAATGTCAGGCCGCTGAAGGCGCAGCGTTCGCTGATCACCGCCGAGCAGGTGCCGTTCGACCGTATCGAGCAGCTTGCGCGTGAGACGCGCGGCCAGGACGAGAAGCAACTACCGCTTTTCGGTCGGAAATAGAGCAACATCCGATCTGACGGAATCGCTGAAGGCAATTCCTGGATCGGATGATGCTTTAGCGGTCGCAGCTTGAGAGCTCAGAAAGCGCCGGTCGCACCGGGAGTTAGTCGATTGCGCTTCCCGAATGCCTCACGCAGCCGTCTATCTTCTTGAACAATGCGGCTTCACAAGTTACTAACGGAAAATTGAGCCTCAGCAGGAGGCGCACCGCCTGCCAAACGCGCATTTGCAAGATGATGGATTCATTGAATAAACGGAAAGGTGCACAATAATGCAGTGAGATTGAACAGGATTTACCGGCAATTTGCTGGCAGGAGATATTACACTTTTGCAAAAATGAGGGTTTCAAAACTCTCTTTCCATATTATTGTTCATCAGTAAGGGTGCGGACAAAGGCTGTTCTGCCGATGTTAAGGGTCGCAACCCCTGGGTAAGTGATGCGGGGTCTTTTGTGATGGCGACGAAGTCGTTCGTTATGGTGGTTCTTGCCACCCTGGCGGGTCCGGCAATTGGAATCGGGTTGTTCGTTCTGTTCAACAACCTTTGAGCCAGCCGGATTTTGGCATAATTCCATTTAGATTGGGCCCGCGTGTTATCGGTTCAATCCGCTATGCGGCGCTGCTTGGCTGCTTCAGAGGATTGCTCCTGCAGCCACCGGCCGATATTTTCGCACACCAACCGCGTTGATTGACTTAAGCTGGCGCCGCACCCGCGTCCGGCCAGTGAGGCCTGCCAGTGAAGCCGGCGTTATCCGCCGCTCATGGCGGTGAGGATCGTTACCCTGGTTCCAGCTGTTACCGGCGTATCGAGCCGCGCCTTGTCTCCCCCGACGAATATATTCAGGTGCTTGCGGATCGACGGGCGCGAATCCGTCAACCGGTCGCGCATCCCTGGCCAGCGCTGTTCAAGCCCGTCGACAACTTCCAGGACGTTGCGGGCTTCGATCTGGACCTGGTTTGGCGAACCTGGGAACAGCCGAACCAGCGCCGTCGGCAGCGAAACCGTTACGACGTGGCGCTGCTCGATGGCGGATTCCCCGCTATTGTGGCCGACGCCCGTCATTTTTATCCCACCACCAGTGTTTCGACCGAGGTGATCGTCGGCAGGTGCTTGGCGACCTCCTGCCAGTTCGCGCCCTCGTCGGCGCTGGCAAACACCGAACCCGAACTGGTGCCGAAATAAAGTCCCACCGAATCGAGGTCGTCTGTCGCCATGGCCTGGCGCAGGACGCCGAAGAAGGCCTGCTCCTGCGGCAGGCCGTCGCGCAGATCTTCCCAGGTCTCGCCGCCGTCTCGCGAGCGGTAAACGGCCGCCTTCGCTTCCGGCATGTAGCGTCCGAGTATGTCGCCGTTGAGCGGGATCAGATAGAATGTGTTCTCGTCGCGCGGATGCGACGCGCAAGGAAATCCGAACGTCGACGGCAGCCCGTTCTCGATCTGGGTCCAGGACTGTCCACCGTCGTTGCTTCGGTACATGCCACAGTGGTTTTGCTGGTAGAGCCGGCTGGGGTTGCCTGCCGCCATCGCAATCGAATGCACGCAATGGCCGACTTCCGCAAGCTGCTCGCCCTCCGGCATGTAGTTGTTGCGAATGCCGCCGTTGCGCGGCGCCCAAGTCTTGCCGCCATCGCTGGTGTGGAACACGCCGACCGCCGATATGCCGACCCACAGTTGATCGCCGTCGCCTGGATGGCGCATGATCGTATGCAGATTGAGGCCGCCTCCGCCCGGCGTCCAGTTGGGTCGCGTCGGATGGTTGCGCAGTCCCTCGACGTGGGCCCACGTCACGCCGCCGTCGTCGCTGCGAAACAGCCCCGCCGGCTCGACGCCAGCGTAGATGCAGTCCTTGCCCGGCGACAGCGACCAACCGGTTTTGATCGGCTCTTCGCTTTCTGGGTATTTCAGCCCCTCGGAGGAATGCGTCCAGGTTTCCCCAAGGTCTTCGGATTTCCACACCGCCGGCCCGAACCATTCGTTGCCGCCGGTCGCATAAATAGTTCGCGTCGCGGCATCCGCGATGACGTGGTTCAGCGGCCAGGCTTCGCAGAAGGGTCCGCGCAACTGCCACGATTGGCGGGCCGCATCGCCATCGAGAATGAATGCACCCTTTTTTGTTCCGACGAGAATGAGGACACGTTTGGTCATGGTGCTGGCTCCGATAGCGGGATACTGATTTTGATCAGCCGACTTCGACGATTTTGTGCTGTTAAGACCCACTCGGGGTTCGTCGGCCTCCACGGCAGGTGGCTTCTGATCCATTGCCGTCGAACCACAGGCTGGTGCGGATCGCTGGGCTCATGATTCTGTCGCTTTTCTGCACACTGACGAATTCCGCCATCCGCTCCAGACACGGCGGCCAACTCGTCGAGTACCCCTGAGCATTCGCCGCTTGGCGTGCAGCCGCGGTGTCAAACAGCGTCTTGAGCGTCAATGCGGTTTTCCCGCCGGCCTCTTCGAGGGAGAGCATGACGCGCGCGCCCGGCGGCAGGCCGGCTCCGCAGGCGTGCTCGATATCGTCGTCGCCAGCGATGACGAGCCGGTGCGGCGGATCGACTTCGACAAAGCGTCCCGCGCACGGGTAGATCTCGCCATTCGGCGCCAGCATCTTCAGGCGGAATGCGCCGCCAACGCGCAAGTCGATTTCGCAGTCGAAGTTTTCGCAGCCCGGCGGCCCCCACCACGCGGCGACATGTTCAGGGCTCGTCCAGACGCGCCAGACAAGCTCACGCGGTGCCTCGATCAGTCGGGTGAACACGACGACGCGATCGGCGTTTATGTCGACGTCAAGATTGGCCATCCACCGCCGCTCCTGCCTTGAGTTTCTTGATGACGTCTTCCAACCGGTCGAGCCGGCCGGCCCAGATCTCCCGTTGCTTGCCAATCCAATGTTCGGCAACGGCAAGCTGTTCCGGCGCGATCTCGAATGTCCGCACACGTCCGGATTTTTTCGAGCGCACGAGCCCGCTACCTTCCAGCACCTTGAGATGCTGCAGGAACGACGGCAGCGCCATTTCGAACGGCTCGGCAAGTTCCGTGACCGAGGCAGGCCCGCGGCTGAGCCGCTGCACGACCGCCCGCCGTGTCGGATCGGCAAGCGCGCGAAAAACAGTGTCGAGTGCGGCTTCTTGGTTAGGCATCTGGCTAAGTTAAGCAATGTCGGCAGGCTCTGCAACAAAAAAGATGAGGCAGATGACTAACTATTCGGGCCGCCTGCGCAAACTTCTCAGCGCGGAAGTTTCTCGCCAGCGCCTTCACGCAGCACTTCGGGTTCTGCTAAACCTACCGCATGCCATACCGGACGCTCAATTCCGAGCACCTCGTCACCACCGTTGAAAAGCTGGAGCGCCGAATTGCGGAGCGCTTTCCCGGCTGCGGGCTGTCGAAGGTCTGCGCGGAGCTGACCGACATCGCCCGCGCCAGCCGATCGAAGGTTGCCGCCGCCTCCGAGCCCAACATGCCGTTGCGCATCGGCGTCGGTATCGTCGTGCTGCTTGGCCTCGCGCTTCTGGTCTACGTTGGCAACATTATCGAGCTGAAGCGGGATTCGGAGAATTTGTTCGGGGTCCTCGAAGGCATCGATGCCGCCGTCAACACGCTCATCGTCACCGGTGCCGGCATCTATTTTCTGACCACGCTCGAAGGCCGCTGGCACCGCGATCTCGCGCTGAAGGACCTGCACGAGCTGCGATCCATCATCCACGTCATCGACATGCACCAGCTCACCAAGGACCCGAGCCGCACGTCCACCGTTGGCACCCCGACGCCATCGTCCCCCCAGCGCCCCATGTCGCCCTTCGAATTGTCCCGCTATCTCGATTATTGCTCGGAGATGCTGTCGCTATGCGCCAAGATTGCAGCTCTCTATGCACAGGGCACCCGCGATCCGCTGATCATCGAGACGTCGAGCGATCTCGGTCAGATCACGTCGAATATCTCATCGAAGATCTGGCAGAAGATCACCTTGGTGCAGCGCCACATCGCCACCGAGCCGCCCGAAAGCTTCGAAGTGTCTGCGATGTCGGGCGACACATCCTCGATAGGCACAGCCCCTTGAAGCAGCTTGCGCCAACACGCCGCTACCTCGTCTCTGCGCGACGGCTTGAATCCCTGGCAGTAGAAGCCGCCGGTTCACCCGCCCCTCTTTCCGGCAGCGCTAGATCTGCTATTCATCGCCGATGACCGATAACTCACATTCTCCAGGCACCCCTGCCGCAACCGATGCCGTGGCGCTCGCCCGGGCCCTGATCCGCTGCCCCAGTGTCACTCCAGCCGAAGGCGGCGCGCTCGATCTGCTTCAACGCGTACTTGCGCCGCTGGGCTTCACCTGCCACCGGCTGCCATTCACGGCCGCAGGTACCCCCGACATCGATAACCTCTATGCGCGTCTCGGCGCGGCGGGTCCCCATCTCTGTTTCGCAGGCCATACCGATGTGGTGCCGCCCGGCAACGAAGCCGCCTGGAGCGTCCCGCCGTTTGCCGCCGAGATCCGTGACGGCATCCTCTATGGCCGCGGCGCAGTCGATATGAAAGGCGAAGTCGCCTGCTTCATCGCGGCCCTTGCCCAGACCATCGAGGATCGCGGCGGCACGCTTCCCGGTTCGGTGTCCCTCCTGATCACCGGCGATGAGGAGGGCCCGGCCATCAACGGCACCGCAAAGATGCTGGATTGGCTGGACGGTCGCGACGAGCATATCGACGCCTGCCTCGTCGGCGAACCCTCGAATCCTGTCGCAATTGGTGACGAGATCAAGATCGGCCGCCGCGGCTCGCTCAACGGCGAACTCGTTGTCAAGGGCCGGCAGGGCCACGCCGCCTACCCCGACAAGGCCGACAACCCGGTTCCGAAACTGGCCCGCATGATCGACCGCCTATCGTCCGCCCACCTCGATGACGGCAGCGAGCGCTTCCAGCCATCGCACCTCGTCGTCACCGTCATCAGCGTCCCGAATACCGCCACCAATGTCATCCCGGGCGAAGCGCGCGCCTCCTTCAACATCCGCTACAACGATCACTGGACGAAGCCGGCCCTGGAAGCCTGGGCCGGCGCGATATGCGTCGACGCGGCAGCGGATGAACGCGCCGAATTCACTCTCACGTTCTGGGGAACCGGCGATGTGTTTTGCACGGAGCCCGGGCCGCTCGTCGAAACGATTTCGCAAGCCGTGCGCGAAATCACCGGCCGCACGCCGGCCTTGACGACGGGTGGCGGGACTTCCGATGCACGCTTCATCAAGGATGTTTGCCCGGTTGTCGAGTTCGGCCTCGTCAACGAGTCGATCCACAAGGTCGACGAGCATGTCCCGCTCGCAGATCTGGAGATGCTGACGCGCATCTACAAACGCTTCATCGAACGCTACTTTGGCATTGCCTGATCGGCGCGGGCAGGGATTCCGTCGGACAAAAAGGCCGCAGCCCGAGAGCTGCGGCACGAAATTTCGTTACGTAAGTTGCGGAATTCGTGACGGCACGCTGTGCGCAGACAGCGGGGTCGGCAATCACATCATGAACTAATTGCTTCGGTTCGATTGCAGGAAGATCGCAGCTTCCGTGCGGTTCCTGAGCTGCAATTTCTGCAGAATATTTGTGACGTAGTGCTTGACCGTCTTTTCCTTGATGTCGAGGCTGCCACCGATTTCCTTGTTGCTGAGCCCTTTGCCGATCAGCTTGAGAATCTGCACTTCGCGCTGGCTGAGCTGCTCCAGCGTCGCATGGCCGTCCTCGGCCGTCGGCTGGTCGAGATCGACCAGCAGCTTCGCGGCCAGCGCCGGCGAAACGTATGAACCGCCGTCATGGACCGAGCGGACGATCTCGATGAGCTGCGAACTGCTGACGCCCTTGAGCACATAGCCGCGTGCCCCGAGACGCAGCGCCGCCGTCACCGCATCGTGATCCTCGCGAACGGTCAGCATGATAACCCTCACGGCAGGCGCCCTGCGCGAAATCTCATCGATTGCAGACAGGCCGGAACCTGGCATGTTCATGTCGAGGAGCATGACGTCGGGTAGTTCATCTATGGCAAGCTTCACCGCGCTGTCTTTGCAGTCGCCCTCGCCGCAGATTTCCATGCCTGCATCCTGCAGGGTCCTGACGACGCCCTCGCGCAGCATCGGGTGGTCGTCGATCACGGCGACCCGGATTGTGTCAGACACTATGCGCCTCCTCTTCGGATACGAACGGGATTCGGGCAATCAGGCGCGTCCCCGAGGCTGGACGGGTTTCCACTTCGAGGCGCCCTCTCAGCGCGATAACGCGCTCACGCAGCCCGATCAGCCCGAGGTGTCGCCCATCCCGCCACGCCTCGAGCGCGAAGCCCGGCCCCTTGTCGGAGACCTCGACGACCACATTGCCGGCCTCGGCCGAAGCCGTGACGCACTGGTCCTTGGCCTGGCCATGGCGGGTCGCATTGTTGAGTCCTTCCTGTACGATCCTGTAGATGGCTCCTTTGATGGCGTGCGCCACCTGTTCGGGCAATTCCCCGATGTGAAGGTCGACTGCGGTACCGGTCCGCTGCCGGTGGGTACGCACGGCGGTATTGATCGCCGCGGCCAGGCTCAGGGATTCGAGTTCGGGCAGTGATAGTCCGGCCGAAAGGTTTCGGATCTCATCGAGCGCTTCCTTGAGGACTTTGCGGATCAGGTCCATCTCTCCGGACCGGCAATCGATGCCCTCGGTACCGCTCACCGCATCGAGACGCAATAACGCCAGCCCGAGCAGTTGCGCCGGGCCGTCATGCAGTTCGGCTCCGAAGCGCCTGAGATATCTCTCGTTGATATCGGCAGCCTTGCGCGAAGACGACAGCACCTCGTTTCGCAGTTCGTCGTTCTGTGCCAGGAGGACCGAGAGCTGTTGGATGCGCTGCTGCAACGCTGAACGCTGCTGGCTGATGGTGTCCGATCCGCGCGAGATGATGCCATATAGCGCCGCGATCGTCACCACCGCGAGGCCGCCGATCATGGCCCAGCTCTCCATTTGCGCTTGAAGCACGTCCTGCGTCAGTTGCTCGGCATTCTCGTAGAATTCCGCGATCGCGAGGATCTTGTCGGAATGTTCCTGACGCACGGGAACATAGACTTCGAGGAGCGGAATATCGTGCGGGCCCTCTTTGTCATCGCCGTGGCCTTCCGCGTGCTCGCCGGGCGCATCGACTGACGCCGATACCTGCCCCTGCCATGCCTGACGCATTTTCACCGTCGGCGGATAGACTTTTCCAATCAGGCTGCTGTCGCTGGCGTAGACGACGCGACCGCCCTTCACCCAGATTTTGAAGGCGACGACACGCTCGGTCAGTGCTGTGTTGTTGATGAGGTTGTCGAACCGGGCGCGCGTTGCAGCAGACAGCGTGTCACGCGTTGCAAGCTCCTGAATGAGCGGCTCGACAAAACTCTCGAAGTAAAGCGCCGTCGAGATCGCCGTGTTCTGCACGACTCCCCGTTCGATACGCTGCGAAAGTTGCGCGCCGACGACGCCCATCCCGATGAGAAAGATCGAAGATGCAATAATCAGGAACTGGCGCAGGAGACCGAGCCCGCGCCATGCTCCGCCAAGCGATGCGAATATACGAGTTGCCACTGCCCACCGGCCCAATAGAGATTCCGTTCCGCCCTTCCGGCGTCCCAACCTATTGAGTTTGTCAGCAAAAGTGCCACCCGTCTTCGGACCTTGGTCGGAAACAGGTGACACCGGGCAAATCGCGGCAAGGCCGCATCCTGACGCTGTCGGGCGACCGCGATCAGCTGTAAACGCTGAGCGCCGTGACCACGAAGGCGACGTTGCCGGCCGTGAAAGCCCATAGGACGCCGAGGAGGATATTTGTCTTGATCATGTGAAAAACCCCGCAAGCGCCGTGGCTGGATTTGCCCGTCCGGCACTTAAATCATTGAGACTGTTCAAGAATGACACAGACGCGGTTGCCGCCAGGTTAATGGCCGCTGCAACCCAGACACGACGCACTTTACCAGTTGCCGGCGGCAGCAACAGAGCCCCGGCCGAGTTCTCCACCAAATAACGGCGAATCTCGGTTCCCGGCCCCCCGGACTGGCGCCGTGCGGTCGCAGCAGGATATAGACTGGCGCGGGATCTCTGAATTATGCGCAGACAGATCGGCACAGCTTCGCACCGAGACCGAGACGTTGTGCAGACCATAATGCGAGGCTTGAATGACCCTGCCGAACCTTTCTGAAAACTGTGTCCGCCAGATCGACAGCGAACTGTTGGCGGCTGCCGGCGATTCCGGACATCCCCCGCGCATCCTTTTGCTTTACGGATCGCTGCGCGAGCGTTCGTATTCGCGCTTGCTGTCTGAGGAGGCGGCCCGGCTGCTTCAGCACTTCGGCGCCGAAACCGAGACTTTCAACCCTGCCGGCCTGCCCCAGCCCGATGCCGCCGACCCGACGCATGAGAAAGTCGTGGAACTGCGCGCCAAGGCGGTATGGGCCGAGGGCATGGTCTGGGTTTCCCCGGAGCGCCACGGCGCCATGACCGGCATTTTCAAATCGCAGATCGACTGGCTGCCGCTTGAGCTGGGCGGCGTGCGCCCGACGCAAGGCAAGACGCTGGCGCTCTGTCAGGTCTCGGGCGGATCGCAGAGTTTCAACGCCTTGAACCAGATGCGCGTCCTCGGTCGCTGGATGCGCATGGTCACGATTCCCAATCAGTCCTCGGTCCCAAAGGCCTTCGCCGAATTCGACGAAGCTGGCCGCATGCTTCCCTCCCCCTACTACAACCGCCTCGTCGATGTGATGGAGGAACTCGTCAAGTTCACCTGGCTCGTTCGCGCACGCAGCAACTATCTCGTCGACCGCTATTCCGAGCGCGTCGAGTCGGCGGAGCAATTGTCCAAGCGCGTCAACCAGCGCTCGCTCTGAATGGCAAGTTCGGGCGTCCTGGATGTTGGCTCATCGGCAGCAGAGCGGAAATTCCGGGAGGTCGCAGAACCGGCGAGGCTGACCCGACCGGACTCTGTGCCGGTGGGCAACACGCATGTTGCTTCGAGCGCCGGCGGAGAGCCAAGCATTCGGTGCGTCGCAACAACTAGCATTGATGGTCCACGGGGCGCGAATGTCCGCTCAACCTCCGAGACCCTTTTGGTTCTCATTTTCGCGACGGTCCAGTACCGACCGAAATGCTTTACGCGGTCGCTGCAATGGGCAAGGCAGTTCCATAGCAGAAGCAGTCATTGGCCATGGATACAGATGCCTTACGTCGGGCAGTTATTCGATCGTCGGGTATCGAGAGCGAGTCGGTCGTTTTGTGCCGCTCACCGATGGGCGCGAATGACCCCTTTCGTCGCCCTAACAGCGGGAGGTTTCAGACCATCACGACCGCTCGGTGAACGGCACGTCGACCGGTGTTTATTACTAAGAGCTGACATTGGCCTAAGAATGGCCGGTAATTGGAACTGGGACGAACGTGCCTTCAGAAACCAAATGAAAAGCAGTTGACTGCTTTTTCTTCCCGCAATGCGAAAATGCCTTGAAACAGGGCGTGCTCAATGCGCCAGAGCCAAATTGAACTGGCTAAGCAGATTATCACGGAATTTTGTTGATCACCAATTTCGTACACCGTTGATAGGTATACAAAGTTAAATCACCGATTGTCATCTCAAGAAGCTTTTTTGTAACTTCTGAGTCGTTTTGCACTATCTTGCCTGCTCGTGCAGCGCCCCGCTCATCGATCAATGTAAAAAACGCATTTGCAAAGCAGTTGCAGAACGCAGGATATCTTCGGCCTTCGATTTTGGCTCTCAGCTCCGGGTTGACTATAGCTTGCAGAATCCGATCTGGGTTTTCTAGGCAATCTTTTACTGCACTTTCAATTATTGCTTTTTGCGCCCGAGTATTCGAGTCCTCTGCTTTTGCGGAGAAAAAAGGGACGAGAAACACAAGCAACAAGAATATTTTGAAACTGCGCATTGCCATCTCCATTGTTAAAACAGTATTTGCGGCCGTATCCATGCGATATCCAAATTTTTCATTTGCAAACGATACGGATTCGTGGCGAACGGATTGGCGTCGGTAAGTCGGCTTGGCCGTCGGCTTCGCCGCCATCGAAGGCAATCTCGAATTGCGAGGAGCGCTGCAGAACTTCGTCAATCACCGCGCCTTGCACGTTGCGGCTGCTGTTTATCAAACTGAACGGTTTGCGTTCGCCGGTGCAGGTTTCAGCGCCGACAGGGCAGGTGCAGACTGCGAAACAAAAATCCTGAATCCGATGCTTCTGGCTGGCAACGACGACGCAATAGAGTTTGTGTGAGCTATCAATGCATTTCGCGCTGAACGTCTGCGCCCACCCAGGAGTAGGCCCTATCGAGCAAAAAAGAGAGATGAGACACAACAGGCCAAAGCGCAATGCCGAGTGCATCCCCGCAAACTCCTAGCTTCAGGGCAACGGTACGTTGCCCACCAACAGCGCGCATGATGTTTAGCTAGCATCGTACAACCTTGGATTATGACGTTTCAAGGGTCGGTAAGGGCAAAAATGTCTGCCGCTGGTCTATCGGGACATGAGGCTATCGACCGCTTTCGAGTGCCTTCCGGACAGCGATTTCGGCACCGCGCGAACGCTGGTCAGTCATCTCGACGATTGCCGCTTTCGCTGCGGTGCGTTCGACGATGATAGGCGCGTGCTGCGACTGCTCAATGCTGCTCCGGGTCAGGATGCCCAGTTCGGCATCTGTTCATCCACCGACGAGGTAGGGCCGAAAGCAGTCGCCAGCCCCGGAATCCGGTATCGGCATGATGCACTGCAGCGATTTTCGCGGAGGCAATCGAAGACTTGTTATGCACGGAAAGCACAGGCCAGCTGATAATCCGCATCTGGCTTGTGGCGCTTTTGGCCCGCAGCCGACAACTTCAATTCTTCCGTTTGTCGTACTAAACCGGACGGACGTTGGAGACGCCAGCGCCGCGCAGAACGCCCATCCCCGCCACCTCAACCAAAATGCTTCGACAGCTTCAGCCCTTGCGCCTGGTAGTTCGATCCCAGGTCGCTGCCGTAGAGGACGCGCGGCGGCTCGCTGAGACGCTCGTAGATAAGCCGCCCGATGATCTGCCCGTCTTCGAGGATGAACGGCACCTTGTGGCTGCGCACTTCGAGGACGACGCGCGATCCCGCCCCGCCTGCTGGCGCATGCCCGAAGCCCGGGTCCATGAAGCCCGCGTAGTGCACGCGGAATTCGCCGACCAGCGGGTTGAACGGCACCATTTCGGCCGCGTAGTTCGGCGGCACGTGCACGGCTTCCTTGGACGCCAGGATGTAGAACTGGTCGGGATCGAGGATCAGCCGGCGCGCGCCGCGCAGGAAGATCGGCTCCCAATAGTCGAGCACCGCGCACGCTCCCGGCTTGTCGACGTCGACGACGCCCGAATGGCGCTTGGCGCGGTAGCCGATCGGCCCCTCTCCGGTTTCCTTGAGATCGACCGACAGCGCCAGGCCGCCATCGATATCCGCATTTTGCGAACTGACCAGCCGGTCGCTCGCGTGCAGGGCGGCCAGCGCCGCGTCGTCAAGTTGCGGGCAACCGCTGCGGAAGCGGATTTGCGACAGCCTCGAGCCTGTCCGCACCACGATTGGAAACGTCTGCGGGCAGATTTCCGCATAGAGCGGGCCGTTGTAGCCGTCCGGGATCTGGTCGAAAGCCGTGACGCCGTCAGCAATGACGCGCGTAAAGACGTCGAGCCGCCCGGTCGAACTCTTCGGGTTTGCCGACGCGGACACACCCGCCGGCAGCGCCAGCGCCTCCTGCAGGGGCACGACGTAGACACAACCTGTTTCGAGTACGGCGCTGCGGGTCAGGTCGATTTCATGCAGCCGCACGTCTGCCAGCCGCTGCGCAACTTTAATGCCAGGGCCCGGAAGAAAGCTTGCCCGCACGCGGTAGGCCGTCCGGCCAAGCCGCAGATCGAGGCTTGCCGGCTGCAACTGGTTTTCAGCGGCAGGCGCTTCGAGCCGCACCGCCCCGTCCGCGATCAATGCTTCGATCGCCTGGACGGGAAACACTCCTTCGGACGGGCCCATGGCCTGGCTCACCTTTTCGTTCGATTTCAACGCGCTTGCCGGTCGTTTTTGATTTTCTGGTATCCGGCCTAGACCAACCGCACCTTGACGCCAAGACCTGATTGCCTGTAGTCCCCATGGTCGTTGAACCGTGGTGATTTGGCTGGCCGGCTTGCAGCCACGAAAAACAACTTGCTAAAAGGCCGCGCGCTCCGCTCATCGTGCTCGACACTTGTCCGTGTCGATTGAAGCTCGTGGGGCCCGGCTTTCCTTATCGCCGGCTTTGCCCGCGCGCGCTGGCGCCGGGCCGAAGAGTAGTTGAGGACCGCGCCGTGACATCGAAACCTGGAACTTCGAAATCCGAAAACCCCTCCGGCCCGGCCGAATGGGCGCCTGCAACCCGTCTTGTCCACGGCGGCACGCTGCGTTCGCAATTCGGCGAGACATCCGAAGCGATTTTCCTGACGCAGGGCTACGTCTACGACAGCGCCGAGCAGGCCGAGGCCCGCTTCAAGAACGAGGACCCGGGCTACCAGTATTCCCGCTTCGCCAACCCGACCGTGTCGATGTTCGAAGAGCGCCTGCGCCTGCTCGAAGGCGCCGAGGCCTGCCGCGCCACCGCGACCGGAATGGCCGCCGTCACCGCAGCCCTGATGTCCTACCTGAGTGCCGGCGATCATGTTGTCGCCGCCCGCGCGATGTTCGGCTCGTGCCGCTACGTCGTCGAGGATCTCTGCCCCCGCTTCGGCATTGCCGCGACCCTCATCGACGGCCGCGACATCGAAGCCTGGAAGGCGGCCATCCGGCCCGATACCAAGGCGGTCTTCTTTGAGACGCCCGCCAACCCGACGCTCGAACTGGTCGACATCGCAGCCGTCAGCGCCATTGCCCATGAGGCCGGCGCGCTCGTCTTCGTCGACAACGTCTTCGCGACCCCCATGCTGCAACGGCCGCTGGAGCACGGCGCCGACGTCGTCATCTATTCGGCGACCAAGCACATCGACGGCCAGGGCCGTTGTCTCGGCGGCGCCGTTTTGAGCACGCAGAAATTTGTCGACGACTATTTGTCCGTCTTCATCCGCCAGACCGGCCCCTCTGTCAGCCCATTCAACGCCTGGGTTCTTCTCAAGGGCCTCGAAACCCTGCCCCTGCGCGTCAAGGCCCAGTGCGAGAACGCGGCCCGCATCGCCGATCATCTGGCGCATCATCCCTGCATTGCCAAGGTCCTGTTTCCCGGCCGCGACGATCACCCCCAGGCCGAGCTCGTGGCCCGCCAGATGACTGGCAGCGGCCAGGTTGTCACGTTCTGCGTCAATGGCGGCAAGGCGGAGGCGTTCGGCTTCCTCAATGCGCTGCAGATCGTCAGGATCTCCAACAACCTCGGCGATGCCAAGAGCCTTGTCACCCACCCTGCGACGACGACCCACCAGCGCCTCAAGCCGGAGGCGCGCGCCGAACTCGGCATCACCGACGGCATGGTGCGGTTGTCCGTCGGCCTCGAGGATGCGGGCGACCTGATCGGCGACCTCGACCGGGCGCTGGCGGCTTCGCTTTGACGATTGGAAGTTTCGACCTGGTTGACCGGTTGACCCTTCGCCGTGCTGGCGTAGTATCCGCCCGTTCCACAACCCGTAGGCAGTCGGCCGCAACCAGCGCGCGCATTGCCAAGCGTTCGCCGGCCCATCGCCGCAGAAAGTTCCACGATGTATGAAGCCGTAACCAAGGGCATCCGGGTTCACGTCGAGCCGGAGTATCTCGAGGATCAGTCCTCTCCCGATGAGGGCTATTTCTTCTGGTCCTACACGGTGACGATTTCGAACGACACCAAGGCGCCTGTGGAGTTGCGCACCCGCCTGTGGCAGATCACCGACGCCAGGGGCCACCGCGAGGAGGTCCGCGGTCCAGGCGTGGTCGGCCAGACCCCGCGCATCGAACCGGGCGAAAGCTTCACCTACACATCGGGCTGCCCGTTGCGCACTCCCTCGGGGATCATGGTCGGCAGCTATCAGATGGTCGATCAGGAAGGCCGCATGTTCGACGTCGCAATTCCAGCCTTCTCCCTCGACAGTCCGTTCTCGGTCCCGACCGTCAATTGATCTCGCCAACAGTTTTGAAATGGCCGGTCCGCAGTGAAACCGAATGCCCCCGCTGAGACATCGCCCATCGAGCTGCTCGAAGCCCTCGTCGCCTTCGATACCACCAGCCACAAGTCGAACGTCGCGCTGATCCGCTTCGTAGCCGATTACCTTGGCCGCCATGGCATCGAGGCAAAACTGGTCCCCAACGAAACCGGAGACAAGATCAACCTGTACGCGACGATCGGCCCGGCTGCCGCCGGCGGCGGCATCGGCCTGTCGGGCCACACCGATGTCGTGCCGGTCACCGGCCAGGACTGGGATAGCGACCCCTTCGAACTGACGGCAAGGAACGGCCGCCTCTACGGCCGCGGCACCACCGACATGAAGGGCTACCTCGCCTGCGTGCTGGCTGCCGTTCCCGATTTCGCCGCCCGCCCTCTGAAGCGCCCGATACATATTCTGTTTTCCTACGACGAGGAGATCGGCTGTATCGGCGTCCGCCCGATGCTGGCCCGGCTCGGCAGCGACCTGCCGATGCCGGAGATCGTCTTCGTCGGCGAGCCGACCGGCATGGAGGTCGTCGACGCCCACAAGGGACCCGCTCGCTGGAACGTGACGATCACCGGCAGGGCCGCCCATTCCAGCATGGCCCATCTCGGCGTCAACGCGGTTCATGTCGCCGCACAAATGATCGGCGAACTCCGCCGCATCGAGGACGACCTTCGCGACAACCACCGCGACGAGCGCTTCGAGCCGCCGTATGCGACGTTGCAGGTCACGACCATCGAGGGGGGCGCTGCCTCCAACATCATTCCGCTGTCCTGCAGGTTCGGCTTCGAGGTGCGCGCGCTGCCGGGCGTCGATGTCGCCGCAATTGAACGTCGCGTCAGCGACTTCGCCCACGAGCGATGCCTGCCCTCGATGCGCGCGGTGTCTGAAGCAGCCGCAATCGACATCGAACTCGTCAACTACGTCCCGCCGTTCGCGGCCCGGAATGGTTCGAAAGCCGTCGCCCTCGCATTGCATCTGGCTGGCGCCAACCGTATTTCGGCGGTCTCCTACGCCACCGAAGCCGGCCTTTTCCAGACCGCAGGTCCCGATACCGTCGTATGCGGCCCGGGCCAGATCGCACAGGCCCATACGGCCAACGAATGGATCGCGGAAAGTGAACTTGCGGCGTGCATGGCCTTCCTCAAACGCCTTGCCGAGTGGGCGGAAAAGTAGTTCGAAGTTTGATCCAGCGCAGGGCCGGTAGGCGCGTTCGCAATAAGAATCGTGACTGGCGGGATGGTCGTGGTATATGGTATACCAATCCGAAAAATCGGCTGCAGAACCGCGAGCACCGGCGGCACCCAGGGCGCCACAAGGAGGACAGTACGGATGGCCATCAAAGATCTTCTCGTCGCCTACGATGGCAACGAAGCTTCGGAAAAGGCGCTCGAATTTGCCTTGAAAATGGGCGCCAAGTACGGCGCGGTGGTGACCGGCATGAAGGTCAACACTCCCCCCAAATTCGACAGCCACGTCCGCCGCTGGATGCCCGAAGACGTCATCAAGGGCATGGCCGAGGCACAAAACGAGGCTTCCGCTGCGATCAAGTCGAAGTTCGAAGCCCACGTTGCGGCTTCAGGCTTTGAGGGAGAAACCGGATGGCTCGTCGAGGAAGGTCAGCCCGACATCATGCTCGCCCGTTCCGCGCGCTTCTACGATCTCCTGCTGATCGGCCAGTTCGAATCCGCCTTCCGCCCGGAGATGCACCGTACCGTTGATCCCAAGGAATTGCTGTTGCGCGCAGGCAAGCCGATCATCATCGTGCCGAAGGGCTATACCGTCCGCGATTTCAATGAGACCGCGGCGGTCGCGTGGGACGCAAGCCGCTTTGCCGCGCGCGCCCTCACCGATGCCATGCAGATCCTCGAAACGAAGAAGTCGCTTGACGTCCTGACCGCCGAGACCAGCCCATCGAGCGATGCAAAGTCGAGGATGCCGGGCCTCGATATCTTTGTCCACCTGAAGCGCCACGGCGTGACCGCAAACGAAGTCAGGCTCGATAAATCTGGCGCCTCGATTGCGGGTGCGATCCTCGAACACTGTGCGAAAACCGACCCCGACGTGCTGGTCATGGGCGCGTACGGTCGCGGAACATTCTCGGCGGCCCTGTTCGGCAGCGTCACCCGGACCGTTCTCGAAAAGCAGAACGTTCCGGTATTGCTGTCGCACTGAGCCATTGATGACCCACCCGCTGCGCTCGCTCCAACAGCGGCGCAGCGGCGCTATCTGCCCAGGATGCCGAATTCGGAAAACGGGATGAATGCGATCGCGTCTCCACGCGCGACCGCCGGCACGTCTTCGCCGACTTCGATCAGCCCGTCGGCTGCGCGCAGTCCGGAGATCAGCCCGGAACCGTCGCGGGCGAACTTTTCCGCCATCAGCCCGTTCGGACCCTCGATGAGACTGGCGCGCCAGAACTCGCGCCGCCCCAGTTTGCGGTTGGCGAATTCGAAGGCTGCGGGGAGCATGAAGCGGCGCGGTTCCGGCCACGCGGCCCCCGACGACCGCCGCAGCAACGGATAGACGTACATCAGGAAGCACACGAAGACGGCGACCGGATTGCCCGGCAGACCGATCATCGTCGCGCTGCCGATCTGGCCGAACATCATCGGCCGGCCGGGCTTCACCGCGATCCGCCAGAAATGGCACGAACCGAGCATGCCGAGCGCCGCCGACATGTGGTCTTCCTCTCCCAGGCTGGCGCCGCCGCTGGTGATGATCACGTCGAGGCTGTTAGCTGCTTCCGCCAGCCTGCTTGTGACTTCGTCGCGCCTGTCCGGCCAGATGCCGAGATCGATGGCTTCGGCCCCCGTCAGCCGCACCAGGGCTTCGAGCATCGGTGCGTTCGCATCATAGACTTCGCCGATGCCGAGTTCCCTTTGCCCCGCCCTGATGACTTCATCGCCGGACGACACGATGCCCACCCGCAGCCGCCTGGAGCATGAAACGATGCCGCGGCCGATAGAAGCGAGAGCGGCAAGATCCTGCGGCCGTAGAAGGTGCCCGTTGGAGAACAATTCATGGCCGGCACGCACGTCTTCACCGGCCTTGCGGACGTTGGCTCCTGGTTTCAAGCCTCCAGGGATGCGCACGCGCGGACCGCTGCTGTTGGCCGCGTCGCCGCTGATTTCGACGTCCTCCTGCATCGCGACGGTGTCGACACCTTCCGGCAGCACGGCGCCCGTCAGAATGCGAACCGCCTCTCCCGTGCCGGGCATTTGCTGCAGTGGATGGCCGGCCGCGGCGCGGCCCGCCAAAGCAAATGAGGTGCCTTCGGTTCTGGAATAGTCCGACGCAGCGAACGCGTAACCATCGACCGCTGCATTCGTATGCCTCGGCACGTCATACGGCGCGCATATTTCTTCGGCGAGAATCCGCCCGCCTGCTGCCGATAGCGCGACGGCCTCGACTCCGCCAACAGGTATGATCCGCGACTTCAGCAGGCCGACGGCCTCGCCGTGCTGCATCAGCCCTGCGCTCGGTGCAAAACAATCGTTGGGCACGGTGTCGGACATGGGTCCTGCCTCCGGCCGGCGTACGGCTCGGCCACGACGTAGTAACGAACAATAGCAACTCGAACTTCTGAAAGCGGGTAGTAGCAGATCCCTAATCGCGCAGAAGCTCGTTGATGCCGGTCTTCGAGCGCGTCTTTTCGTCGACCGTCTTGACGATCACCGCGCAGTAGAGGCCGGGGCCCGGCGATCCGTCGGGCAGGTTCTTGCCCGGCATCGTGCCGGAAACCACGACCGAATAGGGTGGCACGCGGCCCATGTGGACTTCGCCGGTGGCCCGGTCGACGATCTTCGTTGAAGCGCCAAGATATACGCCCATCGACAAGACCGAGCCTTCGCCCACGATGACGCCTTCGGCGACTTCGGCGCGCGCGCCGATGAAGCAGTTGTCCTCGATGATGACCGGACCCGCCTGCAGCGGCTCAAGCACCCCGCCGATGCCGGCGCCGCCCGAGATGTGGCAGTTCCTGCCGATCTGCGCGCAGGATCCGACCGTCGCCCAGGTGTCGACCATGGTGCCGCTGCCGACGTGGGCGCCCAGGTTTACGAACGAGGGCATCAGCACGACGCCCGGCGCGATATAGGCGGAGTGGCGCACGATGGCGCCGGGAACGGCTCGGAAACCGGCATCCTTGAACTGCTGCGGCTGCCAGTCGCCGTACTTCAATGGAACTTTGTCCCAGCCATGCACGCGGCTGGCGTAAGTGCCGCTCTTCTGGAATGGCACGATCTCGTTGTCGGAAAGCCGGAACGACAGCAGCACCGCCTTTTTGGCCCACTGATTGACCACCCACTCGCCGGTATCGCTCTTCTCGGCGACGCGAACCTGGCCTTTGTCCATCAGGTCAAGCGCGGTCGCCACCGCCTCGCGCACCGCGCCCTTGGTCGCCGTCGTTACTGTGTCGCGCGCCTCGAAGGCCTCTTCGATAGTCTTGATCAGTTCGGCGTGGCTCATCCGGGTCGTTCCGTTTCTCGATTGAGGTTTTCTGTCGGGAATGCGTTTGCGCCGACGGCGCTCGCCATGATGATCCGCGCTTTTCGCCCCTGCCGCTCGTCAAGTCAATCGGCGTGCGGGTCGCGGAACGGTTCACCAGCTTCGCACGTTCAGCCACCTTGCCGCCATCACCATAAGCCAGCAGCGCGAAGGAGGTCCCGATGACAGGCGTATTGATCCGCGAAGTTCAAATCCGCAAGGACGAGTTTATCCGCCAGCTACCTGATGCGATCGGCGATTTCTCATATTCGGTGGAAGGTGACGAAATCCTGTTGCGCGACGGCGACAAGCGCGTCGACATAAAGCTCGTATACCAAGGCGATGAACGTGTGGGGCCGATGGAACTGCCGGTGCAACAGGTCCACTTTGTTTTCGAGAACATGAGCGACATCGAGGCGCGCAGCTTCATGGAAAGGTGGGACAATCACAAAATGCGCATGGGTGGTGGTTGATTCGGGCTGCTTCCGTCAGGTCTTTCCAAAAGCTGCGGGCACGGCAGCAATTCTGCCAACTTGGTTTGTTAGTACCGCCGATCAGAAGTCCCTGTGTCGTATCAGTCAACCGCTATCAGGGACTTCTGATCGAAAAGCGGTACTAGATTCAATATTCTACTAGTACCCTTTGCTTTCAGAAGTTCGTCAAGGTGGTTGCCGCGAATGACTCACGAACTTCTGAAAGCGGGTACTAG
>JAHJQI010000236.1 GCA_018819265.1 Alphaproteobacteria bacterium | reverse complement strand
CTGGCATTTGATGCTAGAGTGGAGCTTGTTCCGAACCGCTTTATCAGCAACCTGAACCCCGATGACATCTGGAGGCTGACATGCGGATTGCGCGGCTAGAGACTTTTTGTAACGAATTTGTGGGTTTCGTCCGCGTGACGACAGACAGCGGGGAACAGGGCTGGGGGCAGGTTTCGACATATAACGCCGATATCACCTGCACCATCTTTCACCGTCAGATCGCGCCGCATGCGCTTGGCACTGATGCGCTCGATTTTGCCGATACCCTCAATCTGATCTATGAACGCGAGTTGAAATATCCCGGAAGCTACCTGCGCCGCGCCATGACCGGGCTTGATACCGCGCTGTGGGACATGCGCGGCAAGCTTGAGGGCAAGCCGGTCGCAACCCTGCTTGGCGGGTCTCCGGGGCGGGTGCGCGCCTATGCCAGTTCGATGCGCCGCGACATCACCCCCGACGACGAGGCCGCCCGCTTTTGCCGCCTGCGCGACGACAAGGGATTTACGGCCTTCAAATGGCGCGTTGGGGCCGAGGCGGGGCGTGATCACGACGAATGGCCGGGCCGCACCGAGGCGGTGGTGCCGACCGTGTCGCGTGCCCTTGGCGACGGCATCGACAAACTGGTAGATGGCAATTCCTGCTATTCCCCCGCCCGCGCCATCGAGGTGGGCAAACTGCTTCAGGACAACGGCATCGGCCATTTCGAGGAGCCCTGCCCCTATTGGGACTATGACCAGACCGCCGCCGTGCGCGCCGCGCTCTTGCTCGATGTTGCGGGCGGCGAACAGGATTGCGAATATTCCAGTTGGCAGTTGATGCTTGACCGGGGCGCGGTGGATATCGTGCAGCCCGATGTGATGTACATGGGCGGCATGCACCGGACCTTGCATGTCTGCCAGATGGCTGCGCGCGCAGGCCTGCTTGTCACGCCCCATGCCGCCAACCTGTCCTTGGTGACGATGTGTACAATGCACCTCTTGCGCGCCATTCCCAATGCGGGAAAATACCTCGAATTCTCGATCGAGGGGCCGGAGTATTATCCATGGCAGGAGGGACTATTCCTAGGGGATCCCTACCGGATCGACGACGGCCACGCCATCGTCACCGACGCCCCCGGCTGGGGTGTCGAAATATCTCCAGCATGGCTCGAGGCCGCGACATATCAGGTCTCTGAGAGGTAGCCACGCCCTGAGAGCGCCAGGATTATCGGGCCTGTGCCACCCTCTGCGCATGGCAATTGGCTTGCCTGACTCAGTAATTCATGTACTCTTCTCAGACCAATTGCGTCGGAGTTCCGCATGAAACAGGCTGCCGGGGCGCTTTTGTCCTCTATCCATCTCGACCGATCGTCGCGCAAGGGCATGAGCGTGCAACTCTATATGGCCCTGCGCGACATCATCCTGTCGGGGAGTTTACGGGCGGGAGAACGGCTTCCTGCGACGCGCACTCTGGCACGCGAAACCGGCGTGTCGCGCACCACTGTGATTGATGCGGTGGATCGGTTGGTGGCAGAGGGCATGCTGGTGTCGCAAGTCGGCTCTGGAACCTTTGTGAGCGACACCTTGGACCATCAGCGCCCCGCCCCGGTTCTGGCCGCGTCCTCGGATGCCATGGGTCAGCAACCACGCGTGTCTTATACAATCAGCCATGCCGAAAAGGATTATGCCCAGCGCAACTGGCTGCCCCATGAGGCGCGCGCCTTTGTGACGGCGCTGCCTGCGCTGGATGCTTTTCCGCTGGCGCACTGGTCGCGGCTCTCGGCGCGGCACCTGCGGGGTGCGCGCGGGGCGGTGATGGGGTACGGCCAGCCCAAGGGATACGAACCCCTGCGGCGCGCAATCACCACACATCTGAGTGTCCTCAAGGGAATCCAGTGTCATCACGATCAGATATTCATTACCTCGGGCGCACAACACGCCTTTGCCCTGATCGGTCGGCTCTTGCTCAATCCCGGTGATCGGGTCTGGATGGAGAACCCAGGTGCCTCAGGCGCGCGCAATGCGCTCTTGTCGGAAGGGGCGGAACTGGTCCCGGTGGACGTGGAT
>JAHJQI010000054.1 GCA_018819265.1 Alphaproteobacteria bacterium | reverse complement strand
GGAACCTCTGAGCAGGTCTGTTCGAGCGATGCAAGTGAAGGCATGCGGGGCGATTTTCGGTGGCGTGGCTCTGCAAGCGAGCAGAAATGGCGGCCGTAGAGGCGCCTTTCCCTTCGATCAGGCGCACCTCAGCTGTCGTCGGGCTAAAAACAGGTTGGCGAGCGCCAACAGCGCAAACACCTGCGCGCCGTTCTTTGCGATGCCGCGATAGCGGACCTTGCGATAGCCGAACTGGCATTTGAGGACGCGGAACACGTGCTCGACCTTGGCGCGGATCGCGCCGTGGCGGCGGTTGCGTTTCTTCTGCGACGACGACAATTTCCGCTTCGCTTTCGGCTTCTCCTTGACGGCCCAATAGACCCCCGCCGCCCGCGCCGCGCGCTTCTTTTTCTCGTTGACGTAGCCCTTGTCGGCGAACACCGCGCGGTCATCCTCGCGGATCAATTCGTCCATCACCTTCGCGTCGTGGACCTTGCCGGTCGTCACGCCGGCGGTGTGCACGAGGCCACTTTTCGCGTCCACGCCGATGTGCGCCTTCATCCCGAAGTACCACTGGTTACCCTTCTTCGACTGGCTCATTTCGGGATCGCGGCGTTGCTCTTTATTCTTTGTCGATGGCGAAGCCGCGATCAGTGTCGCGTCCATGATCGTGCCGCCGCGTAACAGCGCACCTTTGTCTTCCAGGTGCGCGCTCACGGCTTCGAAGATCGCCTTGGTCAGGCCGTGCGCCTCGAGCAGGTGGCGGAAGTTGAGGATCGTCGTCTCGTCGGGAATAGCATCGTGGCCAAGTTCAAGCCCGGCAAACGCGCGCATCGACTGGATGTCGTAAAGCGCCTCCTCCGCGCCCGGATCGCTGAGCTGATACCACTGTTGCAGGAAGTAAATCCGCAGCATCACCGCCATGGGGTACGGCCGCCGGCCGTTGCCGGCCTTGGGATAATGCGGCTCGATCAGCGCCAGCAGAACCGACCACGGAACCACGGCGTCCATCTCGGCGAGAAACCGTTCGCGCTTGGTCTGCTTCTTCTTGTTACGGTGATCAAGCGTCGCAAAGCTCAGCTGGCTCATGTTGCGGTCTCCTCGAATCAATCCGTCGAGTGTGCCATAGTTCGCGAGTTGTTCAGAGGTTCCCTAGGCATAGAGAGCGAACCGAAGGCGCTGGATGAAGCAGTTGAAGCGGCGCGGTTCCAGAACATGAAAAAAATCGAGATGGCCACAGGTTTACCAGGACATAATTACGATCGCAATGATACGGAAAGCCGACGCATGCGACGCGGTCTGGTCGGTGGATTCCGCGACTACCTAACCCCTGAGCAAGTGAAACTTATTAATGCTGCCTGCAGCCACCATCTCAATCCGGAGGCAAAGGAAATTCTCAACCAAACCACATGGCTGGCCTGTCCCCAATTTCACGGACACACAGTTTGAGTGTCGTTGATGAGACTGGAGGTGGCATATGATACGATGGGGTTTCTCACGAGAGTTCAAGTTGGAGGCGGTGCGGCTCGCTGGTGAGCGCGGTGTCTCGGTGGCGCAGGCGACGCGCGATCTCGACGTGCACGAAAACGTTCTGCGCAAGTGGATCAAGCCGTTCGACAATGATCCGCGACAGGCGTTTCCGGGCCAGGGCGTGATGAAGCCGGAGCAGGCCGAGATCGAGCATTTGCGGCGCGAGGTGCAGAAGCTCAAGGCCGAGCGCGACATCTAAAAAAAGCCGCAGCCTACTTCGCCAAGGACCACACTTGATGTTCGAGTTCGTGGCGAAACACACGGGAATCTGGCCGGTCGTTTTAATCTGCGAGGCGCTCGGAGGCTCGCGTTCGGGCTGCCATGTCTGGCCGACGCGCGGCCCGAGCGATCAGGCGCGTTTCGACACGCAACTCGACGAGGAGGCCTGAAATACATCCATTTCGGGATGTTCAGAATAGATGGTGCCCAGGGGCGGACAAGGCGGCCACTGAACAAATATCAATGAAATCAACTACTTAGGGCTTTTGTGGTCAATCAATTGGTACAAGCCATTGACCAATGCGGGAGACCGTAATCAACGCTTCTGAAACCGTCAATTGTCCTCGATTTCACCGACGATGACCTTGGGGCAAGCCGCGCCGCAATTAAGGTGCGAGTTCGTGGAAATGCGGGCCGCTGATCAGTGGCCGCAACAATCCACAAAGGAGATCAGAAATGATCACTGATGACGATCTCATCCACTCCCGCCTTCACGACTTCTCGGATGCTTCGCAACCGGTGCACGGTCGACCTCAAGCGATCCAGGAGGCCAACCGGTTCAATGATCTGAGGCGGGAGGCAATGAAGCGGGAAGACTACCGACACCCCGCCAACTGGCAGCACGCCGCCGTGCCAGCCGCCCACAGTAGAGCGGCTTTCTTCTCCTCTCTAATGTTTGTGCCGGGGAAGAGGCTGAACGGCGAAAATACCGGCGCCGTCGGCACATCTACGAGCCTTTACGACGTCTCTAGAGTTCCGCCCAGGAGCTAATCTTGCTACCTGAGGGGGGACAACGTTTCACAATGGATGATGAAAGTCTCACTTGATCAGTATTCTTGGCAAGGCCGAGCCTGTTTCTATTTCACACAACTCGGCCTTGCCGGCTGCTCGGGGGATCTCGGGAGCTAAAGATCCTCACCATAGGACTTTCGGGAGATGGCGAAGTCCCTCTGCAGCACGCTTGTTTCGCTTCCTCATCGTGTCGTCGAATTCATTCGAGACGAAACCGAACTGAAGCTTGGTCGTCAGATGTCCCAGAATCCGCCGTCACCGACATCATCGCCGAGGTCGCCAAATTCGGGTTCTTCGATGACCTTGTCTGCATCGGCATCGTAAACCTTGAAGACGCCCTGTCTAAACTCGTCGGTAGTAAGCGCCT
>JAHJQI010000053.1 GCA_018819265.1 Alphaproteobacteria bacterium | reverse complement strand
CCCCGGCGTCACGCGATGCGTGAAGTGATCGACCAGCGCAGCCGCGAGCTTGGCTGCGTCCTTCTTCGTCGGCGCGTTCTCGAAACGGCTGATGGTTGATTGCGAGGCGAGATCGGCACCGGTCTGCGGGCAGCGCCCGACGGCCATCTTCAGCGCCGGATCGGTGCGCAGTGCGTCGTGTATAGCGCGACAATCTGGGTGAGAACGGCGCGTCAATCATCACCCCGCTCGGCCGCCTCGTCTCATCCTGATTGTCGCGCCGCAGCCTACTCCTTGATCCACTGTTGCAACACTCCAATCGCAAATGAAAAGTAGACCTCAGCCAATGACTTGAGTGCCGAAAATCCAGCGTAGCGGGTGATGTCGCCTGCGTCCTGGTGAGCCGTGCGCTATCGGCAAGTCGCAAATCGCGGTTCAGGGCGCGGTTTAATACACTGTTTGCTTGTCGCGCCGACAATAGGAAGTTGGGATGCACTTGGGACACCCAGCGCGCCCTCATTGCCCCCGTCGTTCAACGGGGAAGGGCCAGCCGGATCAGATAAGTTGCGCAGCAACGAGTAGAATGCCAACGATCGATAGGCCCCACACACCCGTGCGGACCCAAGGGATGCCTGCGAGGTAGACGGGAACGTAGGCAACTCGCGCCCAAAAGAACACCGCAGCACCAAGTGCCGTCATATCGTTGGCACGACCACTAGCCTGCGCAACCAGAATGACAATCGCGAAGATAATGAGGCTTTCTAGCATGTTCTGGTGCGCGCGAGCGGCCCGACCGGCCCATCCGCCAATCGTCGGAGCGGGCTCGCGGTTCCCAGCCAAGGTTGGAAGACCGACCGCACCAATAGCCCCAATAACAGCAATTACAGCTTGGACCAGGCACAGCAGACCGGCTAACGTAAGATACTGAAGATCTGGCGTCATTCTAGCTCCTTGATTCAGTGATCCGATAGCAGTAAGGCTCGCCTTTGGCAAGCGATTGATCGGCCCCCGTCGAGCGGTCCAGTTCGAATGTTAGTTTGAAGTGGGCCGGATTTCGAGTGTTAGCGTTGCCGTCGGAGCCGCTGCTCTCTGATTGCGGGACTCCCGTCAAGCAGCGTCCCCACTTTCTTTTGTTCGACCCCGCCGGAGGCTTTTCTTCCGTCCCGACCTCAGCTTGACTGCGCCGCCGCGCGCAGGCGCAGTCAAGGCTGGCCGCACTTGAGCGGCCACCGAAGGCTTGGCCTTGCCGGCGGGGAGCACGATGGCACGCTCGTGCGTTCGAGTAGGCTAGTACCCACTATCGCTGATGCGTGAGTCGTGATTCAAGGTTGCGATGAAACGCATTCCTAAAGCGACCCCGATTACTTTGACTGAGGCTGAGCGCGCCGATCTTTCCGCCTTGGTACGCTCGCTTGCCTCGGCAGGCATCACGCGGCGCTGCGCCGGCACTTGCGCGAGCCACCCAGAAAGCGTGACTATCAGAAGATGCCACGCGTATTTTAGCGCCTATGGGCAGAGCCGGGGGGTCTCCTGCTGATGCTAGTTCATCCTGATTTTCGAGCGTCCGTAGAGTTGCTTTCTGCTGAGTGCTTAGCAACCTTTACAACGGCGTAATGAGAGTAATCCCGTAGGATGCGGTCGAATTGCACTTCGTATCTCGGTTCACTCGCAAGGCGGTGCAACTCTGCTTCCAAATCCGGCCGTGGCTCGACAGAGAACTTCGCCAGCCAAGCATGCAGGCCGGTCTTGAACAAGCGAGGCAGCTTTTCTTGTTGTCCAAAATCCACAATGTGCAATTCACCACCTGGCCTGACGGCGGCGAGAGCGGCCCGAGTAGCCTCCCGCCAGGGAGGAATCATCGACAGTGAGTAAGATACGAAGACACGGTCGAAGCCATCGACCCCGAACATCGCTTCAGTGTTGAAGTCTGCAGCGTCGCCCTGTGCGACTTCTATCCTGTCGGCCAGACCTGCTCGCGATGTGTTGGCACGCGCAGTCTCAAGCATCATTTCCGAGATATCGAAGCCATAGAACTGCGCATGAGGATACCGCCGCGCTGCAAGGATGAGATTGCGCCCGGTTCCACACCCGACTTCCAGGACGCGCCCTCCGTCCGTCGGGCGCAGCCCATCGATCAGCGTGTCTCGACCAAGCAGAAAGTACTTTCGCGTCAGATCGTAAATGTAGCGCTGGTATCTGTAGATGCCGTCCATGTGACGGGCCGCGTCCCGGGAGTGTTCGCCGTCCAGCTTCAAGTTCTTTCCTCCAGCGCTCATGAGATCGAGCCCTTTTGTGTAAGCTGAAAGTCCTGAGGAATCAACATTTTGGAGAGGCCGTCATCAACAACTGCGCGGACCATCTGCTCTCGACCGCGCGGCGTCAGGCTGGAATTGTCGTGCGTGTTCATTCGGTCCTCCGGCGAATCGCTGTTTGATTGGCGACTTCAGCCTCACCGGGTCGGCCCGGATGAACAACCTCTAACGGGTCGTGTGGACAACCTTCTGAAAGTTCACAGCTGAGCTATGCGCAAAAGTTGGTGACGGCGTGAATCGGTGAAGGCGGCATATCATGAGTGTGCAACGACAATTATGATGCTCGGTCGGCGACAATTAGGATGAGCGGTTGTCGTCGTTTTCAGGCGCTGGCTTTGGTGCGGGTTTTGGTGGGTGGAGATTGATCGGATTGGCGTTT
>JAHJQI010000006.1 GCA_018819265.1 Alphaproteobacteria bacterium | reverse complement strand
AGCGTCTGGAGCAGTTGAACCTCTGGCGCTGACCTGCCACCTTCAGGTGGCACAAAACTCAGGGGCCGCGTCAGCGACCCCGCAAGCCGCCCCGGGCGGCCCCAATCTTAAAGCCCCCGGCTTTGCCGGGGGATATTTACTGGCCCTGATGTCGCGCCAAAATCGGACGAGTTTGCGGCTATGATGCGATTTTGGCGCGACGGGCCACTCGTGAGGCGTCGCGCCTTAGTTGACCGATGGTGCGGCGAGTTTTGAGTCAACTAAGGCGCGATAAACGCCTCACTCAGCCATTGATGTTGCTAGTGGCCCTGATGTCGCGCCAAAATCGGACGAGTTTGCGGCTATGATGCGATTTTGGCGCGACGGGCCACTAGGTCGCGGTCGCTCGTTTGGGCGGTCTTTATTGGCCAGCATTTCTTTCGCTCAGCACTCTTTAGGCCCAACACTCGGTAAACCGGTGTGGGCTGGTGTTTGCCAACACTCGGTAAACCGGTGTTGGGCGGGTGTTTGCCAACATTCCGTAAACCGGTGTTGGTATGCAAGCTTGTGTTGACGCGCTAAAGTCGTGATGGGTGGGGTTAGATGACCAACACTTCCTAAAGTCGTGTTGGGCGGGGTTAGATGACCAACACTTCCTAAAGTCGTGTTGGGCGGTGAAATCTGGACAGAGAAGCCGATGACCGATGCCGTGCTGAGCCGGCTTGCCGCGACGATCAAAGACCGTCGCGCGGCTGCTGGCGATACATCCTACACCCGCCAGCTTCTCGACGCAGGACCCAGGCGTTGCGCCAAGAAGCTCGGCGAGGAGGCTGCCGAAACGATCATCGCTGCGTTGAGCGAGGACGACGAAGCCTTGACCGGCGAAGCCGCCGATCTCGTCTACCACCTGATTGTCCTGCTCGAATCGCGCGGCGTTGCCTTCGACGATGTGGTCGCGACGCTCGAAAAGCGGATGGGCGTCTCAGGACTGGCTGAGAAAGAGGCTCGCAAGGCCTCTTCCGGGTGTTAGGGTTCGCGCACAGCACATGACCTCCAATCTTCCTTTTTCGCCCTACCAGATCTTCAGCCGGCAAGAATGGGCGCGGCTGCGCGCCGACACGCCGATGACCCTGGTGCCGCGCGAACTCGACGACCTGTCAGGCCTGATCGAGCAGCTGTCGGTCGAGGAGGTCGAGACGATCTACCTGCCGATGTCGCGGCTGTTGAACCTCTATGTCGCCGCCGCACAGGAACTTCACGCTGCGACCTCCACGTTTCTAGGACACAAGGACCGCAAGGTTCCGTTCATCCTCGGTGTCGCCGGGTCGGTGGCGATCGGCAAGAGCACGACGGCACGTGTCCTCAAGGCGCTGCTGGCGCGCTGGCCGGATCACCCGCGCGTCGATCTCGTCACGACCGACGGGTTCCTTTATGCCAACAAGGAACTGGAACGGCGGGGGCTGATGGACCGGAAGGGCTTTCCGGAAAGCTTCGATTCGGCGAAGCTTTTGAAATTCCTGGTCGATGTGAAGTCCGGCCGCGAAGAGGTCGTCGCTCCGGTCTATTCGCACTTCCACTACGACATCATGCCGGGTTCTGGAGTGGTGATCGAAAATCCCGACATCCTGATCGTCGAGGGGCTCAATGTGCTGCAGCCGGCGCGATTACCCAAGGACGGCGAAGCAATTCCGTTCGTCTCCGATTTCTTCGATTTCTCGATCTATCTGGAAGCCGATCCGCAACTCATCGAAGAATGGTATGTCGAGAGATTCCTGCGGTTGCGGCAGACTGCCTTCCGCGATCCGGCGGCCTATTTCCACCAGTATGCGCTGTTGAGCGACGAGGAGGCGCGTGCCAAAGGGCGCGCAATCTGGCGGGAGATCAACCTGAAAAACCTCGAAGAGAACATCCTTCCAACAAAGCAGCGGGCGCGGCTGATCTTGAAAAAATCGGAAAAGCACCGGATCGAGCGCGTCGCGTTGAGGAAACTGTAGGGCGCGGCGGCCTTTTGATGGACCCGCGTAGAGGAGGATTAGCGCCGAAACAAAAAAGCGACCGCTTTGGGGAGCGGTCGCTTTTTTGTGCACATCGGGAGATAAATACTCGCAAATATTAAAAATGGTTGAACAGTGTTTAGTTTATGCCGATCGGCCGGCAGGTTGGGGCCCGCCAAATCCGAACAATGTTTGGGAGAAAGCCAATTGATAACGCAAGGCTGAGCGTACGACGGGGGACTGGAAGTATTGAGTTGTCATTACAAACTGAAATCGCCATATGGCGGACGCGGCGCGGAGATTATCGGCGAGCAGACGGTGCAGCTCGTTATCGTGGCGCGATTGAGGACTTTGGTCTCGTCGGGGTTCGCCGTCTCGCCCCGCAGCGGCAGATCCAGTGGGGCCGGGGTCTGACGGTTTCGTCAGCGGCGCCGTGCGTGCGGGCTCGCGCTTGTGGTTGAGGGCCATCGTCCGATTCTCGGCCGGGCTCTGGCCGGACAGCGCATTGTGGGAAATGCGGTTGTCGTATTGTTTTTCCAGCCGATCCTGCGACCCTAATTCTTGAAACAGCTGCGCTTTTTCGCTGTTGAATTTATCGCGCAATCTCCGGATTGTAGACGGGTCGCAGATCCCCGTATTCCTGATTGCCGTCGTCGGTCGCAATTCCGGGTCTTCGATAATCATCGCGGCAATTTCCCGGAGTCGACGGCTATCGTCGATTCCCGACCCCTTGGGACGGCCTTTACGGGTTTTATTGCAGTCCATAGGAACTTAATCCTGTCTGAGTTTGACGTTCGATGTTGTTGATATAGCGGTAATTTCCCGGAAAGATCCAGGGAGAATAAATAGACAGGCAGTTATTCCATACGATAGGTAGGTACAATTGTTGCGCTTTTGCATCCGATTTCGATACCGGAAGCCATTAAGTTTCATTTTCCGCTGATCAATAACGGCGGTTTGCATTGTCCAGATCCCAATTCGTGAATTGGGACGTGGTGTTTGATTCGGGGCGAATGGCGGGGAGCCTATGGCGTTGAAGAATGAAGTTCGATTGGATGACAGCGGTGAAGATCAAAATTGCTGGCAGGACGGCCTCTATTCGGTGACCTACCTCGATGAAGGTGAGAGCGATAGTCGGCGCAGTTCGACTTTGGCCGTCCTGAGAGAGGGGACGATCTTTGGCTCGGATGAACATGGCGGCGTCTTCGAAGGTTTGTTTGCGACAACGCGCTGCGGCAGCGCTGCGTGTGTCGTCCTGAGGTTGCGGGTTCCGCCTGGGGGTGTGCTTTTGACAGGCGAACGGGTGGGCACGGCAGAGGCCGTCGTCGATGTGGTCGGGGTGCTGTCGGGGAAGGGGGGCGAACTGAAGGGCGTCTGCGAAATTCGCGGTCACTGGATGGGGATGCGGCTTCGCTATGTCGGGCGGCTGCCGCAGTAGGGTATGTTCGCACAGGCATGGGCCGCATGATGGCCGTGGACAGTATGGTGGGCGCGATGACCAAACCCGAAAGGGTGCTCCTTGGACGGATTACGGGTGCGCACGGCATCCGCGGTGACGTACTCGTTGCAACGTTTACGGCGGATCCGGAAGATGTCGCCGTCTACGACGCCCTCACGGATGCGGACGGCGGCCGGCCGCTGCGGCTGAAGGCGCGCCGCATGACTCCGAAGGGACTGATTGCGCAAGTATCGGGCGTGAGCGACCGGAACGGTGCGGAAGCGCTGAAGGGCGCGGAGCTCTGGGTCGAGCGTGCAAAGTTGCCGCAAACCGAAGACGACGAGTTCTATTACGCCGATCTCGTCGGTCTTGCCGCCGTGGACCAGAACGGACACCGCTTCGGGCAGGTCGGGCATGTCGCCAACTACGGAGCCGGAGATCTCCTTGAGATCTTGCTCGATGGGAGCGGCCGAAGCGAACTGGTGCCGTTTCGCGAGGAGTTCGTACCCGAGGTCGATATCGGTGGCGGGCGCGTCGTTGTCGCCTGGCCGCTCAAGTACGAAGTGGCGCAACCCGATGCAGGGGGGAGCGGCGAAGAGGACGGTCCGGTCGACGATGGCTGAGAGCTTAGGTGACTTGGTTCGGCTATAGGGGTTCGCCGCGCAGCAATCGCGGCACGTCGCCTGTCAGGCCGGCGGCCTCTTTCACCAGCAACGACTTCGCGAGCGGCAGGCGGTCGACGAGACCGAGACCAGCTTCGCGAATCGACCGAAGAAGCGGGTTATCGTTGGAAAACAGCCGGTTCAGACCATCGAATGCGGCCGTTGAGACGGCCGAGTCGAAGCGGCGCCAGCGTTCGTAGCGTTTCAAACCTTCCGGATCGGAAGCCGGCAGTCCGATCCGCGCATTCTCGACGATGACCTCGGTCAGCGCGGCGACATCGCGGAAACCCAAATTGAGTCCCTGTCCGGCGATGGGGTGAACGCCGCGGGCAGTATCGCCCAGGAGGGCAACGCGCGGGCCGACAAACGAGCGGGCAAGGTGGAGCGAGAGCGGCCATGACGAAGGACGCATGACCAACTCAAGCTCGCCGAGCCGACCGGAAAAGCGCTGTTCGACCTCAGCCAGGAATTCAGGATCGGAAAGGCTGATGATGCGCCGGGCTTCGGATTTTTCCTCTGTCCAGGTGATGCAGCTGCGCTGTCCCGGTAACGGCAGGATGGCGAACGGGCCGGACGGGAGGAAATGCTGGACGGCGCGACCCTCATGGGGCCGAGAATGCTGGATGAGTGTGCATATGCCCGATTGGGAGTAGTCCCAGCCGACCGTCTTGATGGCGGCCGCCTCGCGAATAGCGGAGCGGCGGCCTTCGGCAGCGACCACCAGATCGGCGACAAGCTCGAGTCCGTGCGAGCAGGTCACGGTTGCGGCGCTGCCGCCCACGGCAAACGCGGTCACGGCTGCATTCGAAAAGACCTCAACACCCGGCGCCAAGGTCAGCGCGCCCCTCAAAGCGTTGGCGAGGATTGCGTCGGGCACGATGTGGGAGGCGGGCGAGCCGTCGTCGATGGCGTTCTCGTATGTGAGGAGAACCGGCCGGATGCCGGCGTTGAGGGGAGAATCGGTAATCTCGATTTCGCTGACCGGTTGAGATGACAACGCAATTTCCGGCCAGACCCCGAGGTATTCCAGAAGATGCCGCGAGGCGGCGGAAACGGAAAATGCGCGCGGGCTTGCCGGCGCTGTTGCCCGTGTTCCCGGCGGGGCCTTGTCGATGACCGCGATCGACAGGCTGCCTTCGAGCGATTTCGACAAGGCAAGCGCCAGGGCGGCGCCCGTATAACTTGCGCCAGAGATAACAATGTCGAATCTTTGATTCATCCGGTGAGCGGAGCCCTAGTGTTCCGGCATACTTTGCGTTGCGGCGGCGGCTTCGTAAAGTGCCGTAAGTGCCGCTATCGCCCTTCAGGGGCCTCTCCAAAAGCTCGACAAAGAGTTGACGCGATGAATGAAGACCGGTCGGAAAGCGAAGACCCCAGGGCGGCAATTGCGGAACTCCTGGCGCTGCTCGACCTGGAGCAGATCGAGGAGAACCTCTACCGGGGCCAGAGCGGCTCGGTCGGCTGGCGGCGCGTCTACGGTGGGCAGGTGCTGGCGCAGGCACTTGTTGCCGGGATTCGCAGCGTCGTCGCGGAGCGATTCGTGCATTCATTGCACGGGTATTTCATCCTGCCCGGCGATCTGAAGATCCCGATCGTTTATGAGGTGGAAAATCTGCGCGATGGCGGCAGCTTCTCGACACGCCGCGTCAAGGCGATACAACACGGCCGCGTCATCTTCGTGATGGTGGCCTCCTTCCATAAGAACGAAGCGGGTCTCGATCATGCCGCCGCCATGCCGGATGTGCCGGGGCCGCACGAACTGGAGAACGCGCGCGAGCTGTTCTCTGGCAAGATGGTCGATCTGCTGCAGAGCATGCAGCAATTCTGGAAGCGCTTCCTGCCGATCGAGTTCCGGCCCGTCGATATTTCCCGCTACCTGGATCGCAGCCGCCGGGAGGCCGCCCAGCAGATCTGGTTCAAGGCCGTCGATAAGCTTCCCGACGCTGCCGAGGTGCATGCCGGCATCCTCGCCTATGCTTCGGATTTCGCGCTGCTGGAGACAGCGCTGGCGCCGCACGGGAAGTTGCTGTCCGATCCCGATGTGCGGTTGGCGAGCCTCGATCACGCGCTGTGGTTGCACCGGCCGGTGCGGGTCGATGAGTGGCTGCTCTATAGCCTCGACAGTCCCAGTACGTCTGGCGCGCGAGGCTTCTGCCGTGGGCAGATCTTCAAGGAGGACGGCACGCTCGTGGCGTCGACCGCGCAGGAAGGCCTGATGCGGATCGGATGAGGCATCGGTAAAATACCACCTGTATAAAATCTAGCCAATTTCTCGTATTTGCATAATTATTCATCATATTTATTGGCAACAAAAGAACCAACAGGCGGCGCTGCCTTATTTTTTGTCATTGGTTTCAAAGCATTAATACTTCGCATCCGAGTTGGCACACTCCTTGAGAATGACTAACTGGCGACTTGGTCAGTGCTCCGGCGCGCGGCCCGCTGCGGCGGCCCGGCGAACTGACCGAAAAGCTCCATGAAGTGGTCCACAGCATAGGGGGCAAAGAGATGAAGCTACTCACTGCCATCATCAAGCCGTTCAAGCTCGAGGAGGTCCGCACGGCGCTGACTGATCTCGGACTGGAGGGTATGACAGTTACCGAAGTCAAAGGTTATGGCCGCCAGAAGGGCCACACGGAAATCTACCGCGGTGCGGAGTACGCGGTGAGTTTCCTGCCCAAAATCAAGATCGAAATCGTGGTGCCGACCGCTCAAGTCGACAAGGCATTGGAGGTCGTGCAGTCGGCTGCGCGCACGGGGCAGATCGGAGATGGGAAGATTTTCGTCTCCCCGATCGAGCGTACCATTCGCGTGCGCACTGGTGAAACCGACGAAACGGCTCTTTAGAGTGGAAGTGGAGGGACGAAAAAGATGAGCGATTTCAAGAGGAATCTAAGCGTCGGCATCGCCGCCGTCACGGTGCTGGCGCTGACCGTCGCACCTGGCCTTGCGCAAGACGCCGCCGCACCCGCCGCGGCCGCCGCCGTGGAAAAGACCGCGGCTACGGCGCCGAACGTCGACTACATCTTCAATACGCTTCTGTTCTTGATGACCGGCTTCCTGGTGATGTGGATGGCCGCCGGTTTCGCCATGCTCGAGGCCGGCCTCGTGCGTTCGAAGAACGTCGCCATGCAGTGCACCAAGAATATCGCGCTGTACTCGATTGGCGGCATCATGTTCTGGCTCATCGGTTACAACCTAATGTATCCAGGCGATGATGGCTGGATCGTCGCCGATACCATCGGCAAGTTCATGCCCGTCACCATGCCGGCTCCCGGCGAAGACACGGGCGGTGCTTATGCGACTGGCTCCGACTGGTTCTTCCAGATGGTGTTCTGCGCGACGACCGCCTCGATCGTGTCAGGCACGCTGGCTGAACGCATCAAGCTGTGGCCGTTCTTGATTTTCATCGTCGTCCTCACCGGCTTCATCTACCCGATCCAGGGCTCCTGGGAATGGGGTACGGGCTGGCTCGACGACATGGGCTTCTCCGACTTCGCCGGTTCGACCCTCGTTCACTCGTGCGGTGGCTGGGCGGCTCTCGCGGGTGCTCTGTTGCTCGGTGCGCGAGCCGGGAAATACGGTCCGAACGGCGCGATTAACCCGATGCCGGGTTCGTCGATGCCGCTCGCCACGCTTGGCACGTTCATCCTCTGGCTGGGCTGGTTCGGCTTCAACGGCGGTTCGCAGCTGGCTCTCGGTTCGCTCGAAAACGCGTCCGCAGTCGCGAGGATCTTTGTCAACACCAACATGGCGGCAGCTTCGGGAGTCTTGGTCGCGATGGTGCTGACGCAGGTCATCTATGGCAAGGTCGATCTGACGATGGCGCTCAACGGCGCTCTCGCCGGTCTCGTTTCCATTACGGCTGAACCGCTGGCGCCGGCGATCTGGCAGTCGGTCGTAATTGGCGGCGTCGGTGGCGTTATCGTGGTGTTCACGGTGCCATTGCTCGACAAGCTGCGTATCGACGACGTTGTCGGCGCGATCCCGGTTCACCTGTTCGCAGGCATCTGGGGCACGCTCATCGTCGCCTGGACGAACGCGGACGCCAACATCGTCGTGCAGGCAACCGGTGTTGCCGCCATCGGTGCATTCGTCTTCGTCTCCAGCTTTGTCATGTGGGCCTTCCTGAAATTCACGATCGGTCTGCGCCCGTCGCTGGAAGACGAAACCAATGGTCTCGACATGTCCGAGATCGGTATCGAAGCCTATCCGGAGTTCGGTACGGGCAGCCAGCGCATCTGAGCTGCTGGACGACAGGCAATCGGGTGTGCCGCGTGAGGCGCACCCGGGACTTCCTCCTCCCAAATCCGGCGCAAAGCCGGTGAGAGGATCATGAGCACAAAATACGACGCCCCGGGCGCAAGTCCGGGGCGTTTTCTTTATGAAGGCAGGTGGCGTCATGCAGTGAGTGCGGCTCGGCGGGTCACACCCCGGCTTGCGCGGGAGCGAGCGTCTTCTTGAATATCCGCTATTCGATTGCGAACTCGATCCGCCGATTGAGAGCGCGGGTTTGGCGCGAGGCGTTCGAGGCAACTGGCTTGGTTTCACCATGTCCGACGGCATTGAGCTTCGCCGGGCTGATGCCGGCGCCGACCAGATAATCGAGGACCGACTTGGCGCGGGATTCCGAGAGTGCCTGGTTTTTGCCGGCGGCGCCGGCGGCGTCGGTGTGGCCGTCGATGCGAACCGAGATGTCGCCGCAGCGCTTGATGGTTGCGGTGATGTCGTCAAGCACTGCGTTCGAGGATGAAGTGAGTTCGGCGCTGCCGTTGGCGAAAAGGATCGCCCGCTTGCTCGCCAGTGCGTTGAGGTCACCCGAACAGCGCGTGCGTTCGGCGTCGCCGATGGTGGAATTCGGGGTGACTGCTGCGGTTTGCGTGCCTGTGATAGCCGCAGGCAGGGCGGCCATCGAGGGAGCAGTTCCCCAGGCTTCGCGTTCGGACAAAAGCGCTTTCATTGCGCCGCCGATCTGATCTGAAGGGATGTCGGCGACCTGCGGCAAGGGGCGAGCTTCTGCTTCGTTCACGATCGCGGGCTTGCTGTCGCCGGAGGGGGCTGATGCCTTGGCCAGCCGAAGCCTTCCTGGCGCTCCCTTGGCGAGTGTGGCCTTGACGGCGCGGGGATTGGGACCTTTGCCCCAGGCGTCGCGGCGGGCCAGGTAGCGCTCAAGATCGCCAGCAAAACGGGCGCCGCTGATGGCGGGCTCGGTGCCCCAGCCGGAGCGCGTTGCCAAAAGATCCTGCAGGGCGGTTTTGATCGATTCTGGAGCGATGTCGCCGACCTGCGGCAGCGGGCGGGCTTCAAGCTCGTTGACGATCACCGGGGCCGCATCGCCTGCCGGTTTTGGGTTCGCGGCAAGCTGGAGCCTGGGTTTGGCGCCCTTTGCCAACGGCGCCTTGACCGTCGCGGGTTCCGGGCCGGTGCCCCAGCGCTCCCGGCGGGCGATGAAGGCCGTCAAGTCACCGGCGACCAGTGCTTCCGAGCTACTCGGTTCGGTGCCCCAGCTTTCGCGCTCGGCCAGAAGCTCCTTCATGGCATTGCCGATCTGATCGGCGGAAATATCGGCAACCTGCGGCAGGGGGCGGGCTTCGAGTTCGTTGATGATCGGCGGTTTGCCGTCACCGGCAGGCGCGGCAGCCGCATTCAGGCGCAGCCTGCCCGGCGCGCCTTTTGCGAGAGGCGCATTGACGGCGACGGGCTTTGCACCTGTGCCCCATGCGTCGCGGCGTGCGAAGTAGCGTTGCAGATCGCCGGCAAAGCTCTGGCCACTGAGTGCCGGTTTCGTGCCCCAGCCTTCGCGTTCGACAAGAAGTGCCTTGATTGCGCCGCTGATCTGATCGGACGCGAGATCTGCAACCTGCGGGAGGGGGCGATCCTCGAGGGCATTGACGATGACTTCCGGGCCGCCGGCTTCAATGGCGGCCGCCTTGGCAAGGCGCAGCTTGGCCAAAGCGCCTTTCGCCAGAGGGGCCTTGACTAACTTTGGTTCCGGGCCGGTGCCCCAACCATCGCGGCGGGCGAAATAGGCGTTCAAGTCACCGGCGAAAACCCGCGTGCTGAGGGTCGGTTCGGTGCCCCAGGATTCGCGTGTTGCAAAGAGCTGCTTCAGGTTGGCCGAAATACTGTCCCCGGAGACTTCGGCGACCGTGAGGACGGGCCGTGCTTTGGCGGGATTGACCGTCACATCTGAGTTTTCAGGCTGCGCCGAGCTTGCGGACGCGTTCCTGCCGGACGTGGCGCCTTTGGCCAGAGGGGCCTTGACGGGCTTAGCTTGCGGACCCTTGCCCCAGCGCTCGCGGCGTTCAATGTAGGCGGCAAGATCGCCGGTCACGCTTGCGGCCGGCAGCGCAGGTTTCGTGCCCCAGCCGGCGCGCATCTCGAGAAGGGCGTTGCGGGCACGGACGATATCGGCCTGAGAGATCAGGCCCAGAACCGGAATGGGAGGGAGATCAGCGGCATTAACGATCACTGGGGCTGCCGGGCCGGTCGCTTGTTTGCGCGAACCGCCGAGGTCGAGCCGCTTTGAAGCGCCTTTGGCGAGCGGAGCTTCGACGGGTTTGGGCTGGCTCGTGCCCCAGGACTCACGCAAGGCGATGAACTTGCCAAGATCGCCGGTCGCTTCGGCGGTGACGCTTGAGGGATTGCCGGAAGGTGCGGAGGAGGCCGAACCGCTGCTCCTTTCGCTACCGGCGGCTGCGGCCGGAGCGGTACCCCAGGATTCGCGCTCTCCTAGAAGAGCTGCGAGGGCCTTGTCGATGTCGGCTTTTGCCGGCTGGGCGATGGCGGCGGGAGCTGCGGTATCAACGGGAGCAGCACCATTTGGAGCGGTGCCCCAGGATTCGCGTTCGGCAAGCAGGTCGGCGAGGGCCTTGCCGATTTCAGCCTTTGTGGGCTCGACGATGGTGGCGGGCGCAACGGGGGCAGCCGGAGCCGCGGGTTCAGCCGCCGCCGGCGCCGGTTTGGGCGCGGGCTTCTTGCCGAGAAGGCCGTCAATGTATTCCTTGAGGGCCGTTGCGAGGTCCTTTGGCGTTTCGGAGTTCTCGGCCAGTTGGACGGTGGCTGGCTGAATCCTGGCGTTGCGGCCGGCGAGCGGGGAGAATTCGTCTGCTGCACGCGGATTGTAGCCGGTCAGTGAATTCGCAAGTCTTGGTGCATGGTCATTCGTGCAAGGGACCAGCGACGTCGTTGTTCTGCAGAACTCGCCGAATTCGGCCGTTGCGGGTCGGCTTGCTGCCGTGGCGGGGGCTGCAAGGGCGCAGCACAAGCCGATCAGAAGGGTTGTACGCATCATACCTCAGTGTTCCTCCAGTATTGATACCGCCGTTATATCCCAGTTTACCTTAATTTTGGGTATCCATCCGGGTCTGTATGACTCTGACTCGTATGTATTTTCTGACGGCCTGGTGTTGTTTTCAGGTATTTGTAATGCCGGCGCGACTAGTGGCACGTCGCGCCAAAATCGCATCATGGCCCCAACCCCGTCCGATTTTGGCGCGACATAAGGACCACTAGCGAGATCATGGACTTAGTGTGGCGTTCAACGCGCCATAGTTGACACCAGCCTTGCCGCACCGTTGGTCAACTATGGCGCGACGCCACACTAGTGGCCCGTCGCGCCAAAATCGCATCATAGCCGCAAACTCGTCCGATTTTGGCGCGACATCAGGGCCACTAGCAACATCAATGGCTTAGTGAGGCGTTTATCGCGCCTTAGTTGACTCAAAACTCGCCGCACCATCGGTCAACTAAGGCGCGACGCCACACTAGGTTTGCGGTGCAGCATTCATTGCTGTTTCTTGTTTGCAAGCCTGCTGTCGACTGCGGGCGGATATCTTACTATCAAGGCGAGGATGCTCGCTATCGATGTGAGGATGCTCGTTGCGATACCAGTGAAATGATCTACATTTCTCAGTCCATCAAGACAACAGGTCACGGGCGATTTGGAACCGCACGAGAGATGATGATGTCAAACTTTGAGCAGGTATTTGCGGGAATGGATTCCGAACCCGAAGAAAGCGATATCATTCTTTACGGCGCCGAGGCGTTCGAAGGGATGCGGAAGGCCGGGAAGCTGGCGGCGATGGCGCTCGACATGATGGTCGAGCACGTGCGTCCGGGCGTTTCCACCGAGGAACTCGACGCCCTGGTGATGGAATTTGCCGCGCACCACGGCGCCATCCCCGCACCACTCAACTACCGCGGTTTTCCAAAGGCCATCTGCACGTCGGTCAATCATGTGGTCTGCCATGGAATTCCCGGTCCGAAGCCGCTGCGCGAAGGCGATATCGTCAACATCGACGTGACCCTGATCGTCGACGGCTGGCACGGCGACACCAGCCGGATGTACACTGTCGGCGAAGTGGCGAGAAAAGCCGAACGCCTTGTCGAGGTCACCTATGAAGCGCTGATGCGCGGCATCGCGGCCGTTAAGCCGGGTCATACGACCGGCCATATCGGTGCGGCGATTCAGAAGTTCGCCGAAGGCGAACGCTGCAGCGTCGTGCGAGAGTTCTGCGGACACGGCCTCGGCCGGAGCTTCCACGAGCGACCGAACATTCTTCATTACGGCGTGGAGGGCGAGGGCGTGCTCTTGAAGCCGGGGATGATTTTCACCATCGAGCCGATGATCAACCTTGGCCGTGCGCCGGTGAAAGTCCTGCCGGATGGCTGGACGGCGGTCACGCGCGACCGGCAGCTGTCGGCGCAATTCGAACACTCGGTGGGCGTGACGGAAGATGGCTGTGAGGTTTTCACGTTCTCGCCGAAGGGTTATCACTGTCCGCCTTATGCCGTTGGCTGAAGGCTGCGCTTCACCGGGGGCCGGCCCGGGCCCGCATGCCGCTTTGCTAATCTGGGGTCCGTGTCGCGAATGGCCGAGTTCGAAAAGAGCAGGATTGTCCGGCAGCGGACGGGCGGGATGTCCGAAGCCGTTGCGCCAGGTGGCGGGACTGCGCGCGCAGAAGACGGGCAAACTGGGCAAATTCCTCTGTTCGAGGCGAGCGCACCATCGCACAACGGTCATCGCCAGCGACTGCGGGATAGGTTCCTCGCCGATGGCGGCGAAGCGATGCCCGATTACGAGCTGTTGGAACTGGTGTTGTTCAATGCGTTCTCACGCAAGGACACGAAGGAGCTTGCAAAGCGACTCATCGCGCGCTTCGGATCATTTGCCGAAGTGATCAGTGCACCGGTGCCGCGGCTGAAAGAGGTCAAGGATGTCGGGGACGCGGTGGTGGCGCAGCTGACGATCGTGCGCGCCGCAGCCCAGCGCCTGGCGAAGTCGAACGTGATTTTGCGGCCGGTGCTTTCCTCGTGGGCGGAGGTGCTCGAATACGTACGCTCGGTCCAGGCCTATGAGCACAAGGAGCTGTTCCGGATCCTGTTCCTCGACAAGAAGAACCGGCTGATCGCCGATGAAGTCCAGGGCAGGGGGACCGTCGACCATACGCCGGTCTACGTGCGCGAGGTCGTGAAGCGGGCACTTGAACTTTCGTCGACCGCCATCATCCTCGTGCACAATCATCCTTCGGGAGATCCGACGCCCTCGAAGGCGGACGTCGATATGACCCGGCTCATCATCGAAGCTGGAAAGCCGCTCGGCGTCGCAGTTCACGATCACATCATCGTCGGCCGGGAAGGCCACGTCAGCATGCGCTCGAAGAGGTTGATCTGATGAGCGGCATGGAGCGTCTGTCTCGCACCGGGGTGCGCTGCCGGGCGGCTTTGCCGGCTGGGAACTACATCCCTCTCGGCACGATGGCGCCCCGGTACGATTATGGGCTGTTGAGCCGCAAAGCTCCCGCACTCGCCGGAGACCTCGCGTTTCGCCGATTCTGCGTTCCGCGCTTTTCCGAGTACCGAACCCGCGACCATCCGGTCCTCGTTGCGCGGGCCCGGTATCATCTGCGGGACGCGAAGGTGACCCGGCTGATGACCAGCGTCGGGGAAGTTGCGACCTACGAACTGCTTCCCGACTTGGGGACCGAGGGAGGCTTGCTGGGCAGCATTCTGGTCGTGCACGGCTGGACCAGCGAAGCCTCGTTCATGTCGGCGCTCGCCGAACCTTTGCGGCGCAGCGGCTTTCGCGTGGTGCTGGCGGACTGTCCGGCGCATGGGCGCAGCCGGGGCGAACGCACGAACCTTGTTGCCTGCGCGCAGGCAATGGTCCAGGTGGCCGATGATTTCGGTCCCTTCAACGGGATCGTCGCCCACTCGATGGGCGCGCTGGCCGCCCTCATGGCGGGGGCAGGCCAGCGGCCGCTGTCGCATGCAGTGGTTTTCGACAAGTACTGCCTGATCGCGGCCCCAAACAAGTTTTCGGAGGTGACAAAACGGTTCGCGGACCGGCTGGGGGTTTCGGTTCGCGCGCGGCGTCAGTTCGAGCGGCAACTTGAGCGGATCTCGCATATGCCGATGCGGGCATTCAGCGGCGAGCGCTTCCTGAGGATCGTGCAAAGGCCGGCGCTGGTCATCCATTCCACGGACGACCACGAGGTGCCATTCCACAATGCCGTGGAGATGACCGAATTCTCGAAAGAGGCAACGCTGCTTGCCTTGGAGGGACTGGGGCACCGGCGGGTGCTCTACGCGCCGCCCGTCGTCAGGGCCGTCGTCGGGTTTTTTCGCGGTGGCGGCGATACACCGTAGTGAACAAACCAGGCCCCTATGCAGCGCCGCCGATCGGCGAACTCGATTCTGCGGGCGGGACGGCCTATATGTGTTGCGAAAAAACGAATCGCGGCCCGTAGATGTGATTTCCGGCAAATCACCACGGGCCGCGCGTTGCGGCGAGCAAGGATTAAGAATACATGGCAACTACGCGGCACACGAAAGTCCTGATCCTTGGTTCCGGCCCGGCCGGATATACTGCGGCAATCTATGCGGCGCGGGCCATGTTGAAGCCACTGCTGCTGCAGGGCAGCCAGCCAGGCGGCCAGCTCACCATCACAACGGACGTGGAGAACTATCCTGGTTTCGCCGAACCGATCCAGGGGCCGTGGCTGATGGAGCAGATGGAGGCGCAGGCCAGGAACGTCGGAACCGAGATCGTGCTCGACCACGTCAACGACGTGGATCTCTCGAAGCGGCCGTTCACGCTCAATTGCGAGTCGGGCGATACCTTTACGTGCGATGTTCTCATCATCTGCACGGGCGCGCAGGCGCGCTGGCTGGGACTGCCTTCGGAAGACGCCTTCAAGGGCTTCGGCGTGTCGGCCTGTGCGACGTGCGACGGGTTCTTCTATCGCGGCAAGGAAGTGGTGGTCATCGGCGGCGGCAACACGGCCGTCGAGGAAGCGATCTTCCTGACCAATTTTGCCAAGCGGGTGACGCTGGTGCACCGGCGCGATTCGCTGCGCGCCGAGCGCATCATGCAGGACCGGTTGTTCAAGAACCCCAAAATCGAAGTGGTCTGGGATCACGCCGTCGAGGCGATCACCGGCACCGCAGATCCGAAATCGGTGACCGGAATCCGTCTCAAGCACGTGAAAACCGGCGAGATCACCGAGCGCCCGGCCGATGGCGTGTTCGTAGCGATCGGACATTCTCCGGCGACGGCGATCTTCAAGGGCCAGCTTGAAATGAATGCCGGCGGCTATCTCGTGACGGCACCCGATTCGACGGCGACATCGGTTCCGGGGGTTTATGCGGCGGGGGATGTCACGGATGAAGTTTTCAGGCAGGCCGTGACCGCGGCCGGGCTTGGCTGCATGGCGGCTCTCGAAGCCGAACAATACGTCGCGGAACTGGAAGAATCGGCCGAGGCGGCGGAATAGTTCTGCGACTATTAGAGTTGTTATGCGGTCGCTGCCAATCTGACAGCGTCGAGGCTCTGCGCGCCACTGAAGCTTATTTGCGGGACGCTAGTGTGGCGTCGCGCCATAGTTGACCAACGGTGCGGCAAGGCTGGTGTCAACTATGGCGCGTTGAACGCCACACTAAGCCCATGATCTCGCTAGTGGCCCTTATGTCGCGCCAAAATCGGACGGGGTTGGGGCCATGGTGCGATTTTGGCGCGACGGGCCACTTGTGTGGTATCTCGCAATTGCCGACCAACAATTCGGCTGGGTTCGTAGTCGGCAATTGCGAGCAAGCACCACACTAAGCTTTTGATCTTGCTAGTGTCCCTTTGTCTCCGAATTGCCGATGAACGGGTGCTGCAAAGGTGTCGGCAATTCGGAAACGGGACACTAGCGAATGGATTGGGACAAGCTTCGGATATTCCATGCCGCAGCGGAGGCCGGCAGCTTTACGCACGCCGGCGAGGCGCTGAACATGAGCCAGTCGGCGGTCAGCCGGCAGGTTGCCGCGCTCGAGCGGGATTTGAAGCAGTCGCTGTTTCACCGGCACGCGCGCGGCCTCGTTTTGACCGAGCAGGGGGAAATCCTCTACGGCACGGTCGTCGAAGTGATGAACAAGCTGCACACCGCCGAAACGCTTCTTGCCGATACCGCGACGAAGCCGACGGGCGAACTACGGATCACCGCGCCGCTGGGGCTTGGAACCGTCTGGGCGACGCAGCGCATCAGCGAATTCCAGGCGCTTTATCCAGACGTGAACGTCGAGTTGATCCTCAACGACGACCAGATCGATATCGCCATGCGGGCGGCCGACGTCGCGATCTGGACGGGCGAACCGGATCAGCCCGACCTGATACGGCGGCTTCTGTTCCGGGTGTGCGTCAGGGTTTACGCGTCGACGGGATATGTGCGCAAATTCGGTGCGCCGGTGACGCTTGACGATCTCGACCGGCATCGCATCGTCTCCTACAGCGGGCGGCCCGCGGTCCACCTGCAGCCGATCACCTGGCTCGAAACGGCGGGCCGCGCGGAGGGAAGTCCGAGGCATCCGGTGTTCCGCGTCAACAGCGTGATTGCTCTGAAATATGCGATCCAGTCGGGAATCGGCGTTGGAATGCTGCCCGAGTACATGACCGAGGGGGAATCCGACCTCGTGCCGCTGCTCGAAGACGCCGAGAGCCCTTCGCTCGACGTCCTGTTCGTCTACCCCGAGGAGCTGAAAACATCGAAAAAGGTTCACGTCCTGCGCGATTTCCTGGTTTCCCAGGCGCGTCAGCGCAAGCATTGAACGCATCAGGCTGACCGCCATAGCGTCCCCCGGCGGCAATTGGCCGGCAGTCACCAGTGGCGCCCGGCACCGCAGTTGATTGCGAAGTTGGTGCGACGGGGCTATCTAGACTTCAGCAACTGTGACCAGCAAAAAAAACGGACATCCTCGTTCATGGCCAAGACGCTTTACGACAAGATCTTCGACGACCACACGGTCGACCGTCAGGACGACGGCACCTGCGTTCTCTATATCGACCGTCACCTCGTGCACGAGGTGACCAGCCCGCAGGCTTTCGAAGGGCTGCGCATGGCCGGGCGCAAGGTGCGCGCGCCGCAAAAGACGCTGGCCGTCGTCGATCACAACGTTCCGACTACGGACCGCTCGCATGGGATCGAAGACCCGGAAAGCGCGTTGCAGGTCGAGACGCTGGCGAAGAACGCCAGTGAGTTCGGCATCGAGTATTTCAACGAACTCGACGAGCGGCAGGGCATCGTCCATGTGGTCGGCCCCGAGCAAGGCTTCACGCTGCCCGGTACGACGATCGTCTGCGGCGACAGCCATACCTCGACGCATGGCGCGTTCGGGGCGCTGGCGCACGGCATCGGGACATCCGAGGTCGAGCACGTGCTGGCAACGCAGACGCTGGTGCAGAAAAAGGCCAAGAACATGCGCGTCGTCGTCGACGGCAAGCTGCCCGAAGGCGTCTCGGCGAAGGACATCATCCTCGCGATCATCGGTGAGATCGGGACGGCTGGCGGGACCGGCTACGTGATCGAATATGCGGGCGAAGCGATCCGGGACCTGTCGATGGAAGGCCGGATGACAGTCTGCAACATGACCATCGAAGCCGGTGCGCGCGCCGGCATGATCGCGCCCGACGAGAAGACATTCGCGTTCCTCAAAGGCCGGCCGAAGGCTCCCAAGGGTGCCGCCTGGGACATGGCGATGAAGTACTGGGAGAACCTGCACAGTGATGAAGGCGCGCACTTCGACAAGGAAATCCACCTCGATGCGGCGTCCCTGCCGCCGACGCTGACGTGGGGAACCTCGCCTGAAGACGTCGTTTCGATCACTGGCGAAGTGCCGGATCCGGCCGCGGTGGAAGACGAGAACAAGCGCGCATCGATGCTGCGGGCGCTCGATTACATGGGTCTGAAACCGGGAACGAAAATCACCGACATCCCGCTCGAAGTGGTGTGGATCGGTTCATGCACCAACGGGCGCATCGAGGACCTGCGCGAAGTCGCCGCCATCGTCGAGGGCCACAAGGTGTCCGACAAGCTCGACTACGCGATGATCGTGCCGGGCTCCGGCCTCGTCAAAGCGCAGGCCGAAGCCGAAGGGCTCGACAAGATCTTCATCGAAGCCGGCTTCCAGTGGCGCGAGCCGGGCTGCTCCATGTGCCTTGGCATGAACCCCGACCAGCTGAAGCCGGGGCAGCGTTGCGCCTCGACGTCGAACCGCAATTTCGAAGGCCGCCAGGGCTTCAAGGGGCGTACGCATCTCGTTTCCCCCAAGATGGCAGCCGCCGCTGCGCTCGAAGGTCATTTCGTCGATGTCCGGAGCTGGCAGCCCAGCGATTGAGACGGTGGTGCGGTCGCCCGCCACTGTGACCGGAGTGCCTTGAGATGTCGCGAGGCCCGATCGATTTCGACAAGCTGGAACGTGACGGCGTGCCGTTCGCGAGCTTTCAGGCTGGGGAAAAGGTGTTTCTTGCCAATGAGGCGGGCGATGCGATGTATGTCGTTCGTTCGGGGCTGATCGATATTCTGATGTACGGGCGCGTACTCGAGACGATCGGGCCGGGCGGCATCTTCGGCGAGATGTCGCTGATCGACGAGTACCCCCGCAGCGCGGCGGCTCTGGTGGCTACGAATACCGAGGTTGCGATTTTGAGCCGGGCCGAATTTCTGGCCCAGATCATCGTCGATCCGAAATTCGCGCTCTACGTCCTGCAGGTCATGGCGCAACGGTTGCGCCGCCTTGACGATGCCATCGCGGCCAAGGGCAACGACGATTCGCAGCCGTCATCAAAATAGGCGCATCAGGGGACGAGTTTGTAGCCGCCGGTTTCGGTGACAAGAAGCTCGGCGTTGGAGGGGTCTTTCTCGATCTTCTGGCGCAGCCGGTAGATGTGCGTTTCAAGGGTGTGGGTGGTGACGCCGGCGTTGTAACCCCAGACTTCGTGAAGCAGCACGTCGCGGGTGATGACCTTTTCGCCCGAACGATAAAGAAACTTCAGGATCGAGGTTTCCTTTTCCGTCAGGCGGATCTTGCCGCCATTCTCGTCGACGAGAAGTTTGGACGCCGGCTTGAACGTGTAGTGTCCGATCGTGAAGACGGCGTCTTCCGATTGTTCATGCTGGCGCAATTGCGCGCGGATGCGTGCCAGCAGCACGGCGAACTTGAACGGTTTCGTGACGTAGTCGTTGGCGCCTGCGTCGAGACCGAGTATCTGGTCGGCATCCGATTCGTTGCCCGTGAGCATGATGATCGGGCTTTTGAAACCCGATTTGCGCAGAATTTTCACCGCCTCGCGGCCATCCATGTCGGGCAGGCCGACATCGAAGAGGACAAGATCGTGGTGTTCGGCCTTGGCGGTCTCGATGCCGCGCCCGGCGGCGTCGGCCACCGTGACTTCGAACTCGTCGTGCAATGCCAGTTGGTCCCTCAGGGAATCGCGAAGGTCGTCATCGTCATCCACGATCAGGATCTTGCGGACATTGCTCATTTCGTCGTCGCTCCAGATAGTGCTTCGTCGTCACCGAATGTTATCTAGCACGGGTTCATTGCAACACCATAGGGCGTGGGATTCGTTAACCCACAGCAGCGGGTTAATACGATATCGTCTTAAGCCTCCAGGAAGGGCGGTGTTTGGATCAAGTACGGGCGGGCTGCAAGCGGGGCCGAGCACACGATGAGACACATCTACGTCATCAGGCATCCGGGACGGCGGACGCTCGGAATCGTTCGGGCGGGCCATCTGAGGCTGCAGTGCGCGCTCGGTCGATCCGGTATTGCGACTTTCAAGCGCGAAGGAGACGGGGCCTCGCCGCGCGGGGTGTGGCCGCTGCGGCAGGCTTTGTATCGTCCCGACCGACATGGTAACCGGCCGGCGACTATGCTGCCGCTCACGGCAATGCGTCCGCGGGATGGCTGGTGCGATGCACCGTTCGACGGTAACTACAACCGGTCCGTGCGCCATCCTTATCGTGCGAGCGCCGAGCGGATGTGGAGGCGTGACCGGCTCTATGACATCGTCATCGTTGTCGGCCACAACGACAGGCCGCGCGTGCAGGGGGCGGGTAGCGCCATTTTCATTCACGTCGCAGGCGAGGGTCGCGGCGGATTAATGCCGACCGAGGGGTGCATTGCGCTGCGGCTTTGCGACTTGCTGCGTCTCATGGCGCTGATCGGGCAATGTACGCGCCTGCACATCGGCTGACTGCGAAACGTTGGCGTTGCGAAAATAGCCGGCGAACGCCGGGGAAACGAAAACAGCCCGTGACGGCTGCCACGGGCTGTTTCGAATTTGGTTGAGCCGTCAGGCCGGCTTATTCGGAAGCCTTCGCTTCTGCAGCAGCTTTCGCGGCGTCTTCGGCTTCGGCGGTTGCAGCGGCTTCGGCAGCGGCGGCTTCGGCGACGAGATTTTGCGCCTGTCCGACCCAGTCCTGTTTTTCAATCTGGCCGTCGAGGTTGAGGAAATCGTCGAGGTTGGCGATATCGTCGTCGGAGAAGTTGGCGATCTGCTCGAGCTTGACGCAGTTGAGCTGTTTCAGGCGGGAGAGCAACTGCTCATCGATGCCCTTGATCTGGCTGAGATCGTCGGGCTGGCCCCGCTGCTTCTTGAAGCCTTTCCAGGCTGCGTTGAGGCGGCGGGCGCGGGCATCCGTACGCTCGGCGATACGAGCGGAACGGCCACGGCGGCCACGCAGGTAGTAGAGCTTGGCGCGGCGGACACGGCCACGGCGGACGACTTCGATTTCTGCGATCAGCGGCGAATAGATCGGGAATACGCGCTCGACGCCTTCGCCATAGGAGATCTTGCGGACGGTGAAGTTCTCGTTGAGGCCGCTGCCGGCACGCGAGATGACGACGCCTTCGTAGGCCTGAAGACGCTCGGTCTTGCCTTCGACGACCTTGACCATGACTTTCACGGTGTCGCCGGGGCCGAATTCTGGCACGCCGCGCTTGGCGGAAATGGCGCGCATCTGCTCTTGTTCGAGCTGTTGGATGATGTTCATTGTTGTTCTTCCTCGATGCTTTCAAACAGCAGAGGAGCGCCGCCTCCTGTCCTTTTCTGAGGACGGGCACCGCTCGTGCAGCCCACAAGGGGCAACCCATATCTGGGGAATTAGTGGGGTCGATTTAGCGCAAATCGATCATGCTGTCGATGCTGTTTTTTGTTTGCGCCTTCAGATGCCCAGCGCTTCGCGGCATCCGGCGCCGTATAATTCTCGTAGGCTGCCGGGTTCGAACTCTGCAGGGAACGGTTGTAGAACATCCGGGAAGCTACTTTTTATGCGGCTTTTGCGTCGATAGGTCGGGCCGGCGGATGCGGGTCAGCTGTTCGGCTTCGCTTTGGCGCCATTTGGCGATGCGACCGTGGTCTCCAGACAGCAGCACGTCTGGGATTACGCGACCCTCCCATTCGCGCGGGCGGGTGTACTGGGGGTATTCAAGTAGGCCGTTCTCGAAGCTTTCGTGGGTGAGGCTGTCGGGTGCGCCAATGACGCCGGGGATGAGCCGCACGCAGGCATCCATCAGCACCATGGCGGCGAGTTCGCCGCCCGAGAGGACGTAATCGCCAATTGACACTTCGCGGAAGTCGCGGGCTTCGAGGACGCGCTCGTCGACGCCCTCGAAACGGCCGGCCAGCAGCAGGACGCCGGGGCCGGCGGCGAGATCCTTGACGAGCCGCTGGGTCAAGGGTTCGCCGCGCGGGGAAAGGTAGATCGCCGGAAGCCGGGCTGCTTCCTGGCTTGCTGCGCGCGTCTTGTCGACCGCCGCGGCAACGACGTCGGCGCGCAGGACCATGCCGGCACCGCCGCCGGCCGGGGTGTCGTCGACCTGGCGTTGTCGGCCTTCGCCGAAGTCGCGGAGTCCGACCGCCTGCAGCGACCAGAGACCGGCTTCGAGGGCCTGGCCGACGAGGGAAACGGCGAGCGGACCAGGAAACATTTCGGGAAACAGCGTGATGACGCTGGCCTGCCACGGGCCAGGTGCGCGCTCAACTGAAGCGGGGTTGTGGGGCACGGCAGGCCCTTATGGTTTTCGCGGCAAAGGTCAGATGCCCTCGACAATGGTCATGTTCATTATGCCAGCGTCCTGGCGCAGGGCTTTCGCGTCAGCGTACTCCGGCGACCTGGCATAACCGAGTGCGGCTTCGTAGCTGGGAAATTCGATGATGACGTTGCGTGAGAAGCCGTTTCCTTCCGGGATCTCGCAGCGGCCACCGCGTGCGATCGGGATGCCGCCGAATTTCGCCAGCGCAGGCTTTGTCTTCTCGACATATCTGCCCCAGGCTTCCGGGTCGGTGACGACGGTTTGGGCGATGAGGTAACCCTTGGGCATTTTCGGCTGTCCTTCTCTCGAGGGCGTTTCGAAGTGTCTATGTGGCTTTCCACGCAGCTGCGGCGATGTGACGGACGAAGGTCGCGGCGGCGGCCTTCGGGTCGCTGGATGCGTTGATCGGCCGACCGACGACGATGTAGTCGGCGCCGGCTGCGATGGCATGATCGGGTGTCATGATGCGCTGCTGGTCTCCCGCGTCGCTGCCGGGCAGGCGGATGCCCGGGGTGACGATGAGGAATTTGCCGCCGGTAGCAGCGCGGATGCCGGCGGCTTCCTGGCCCGAGGCGATGACGCCGTCGATTCCTGTTTCATGCGCCAGCCTTGCCCGGTGCAGAACCAGATCGGCGGGTGAAGTGGCAAGACCATCATGGATACCCTGCTCGGCCAGATCCTCAGCGGTCAGGCTCGTCAACACGGTCACGGCAAGGATCTTGAGATCGCTATTTCCGCGTCCGGCAATTGCCGCCTTCATGGTCTTGCGGTCGTGACCGTGGATGGTGAGAAAGGCGGCGCCAAGTTCGGCGACGCGGGCCACCGATCGTTCGACCGTATTGCCGATGTCGAGCAGCTTGGCGTCAAGGAAGACGCGCTTTCCCTGGTCGACGAGTTCGCCGACGAGGCCGAGACCGTTGCCTTCCGGCCCATCCGACAGGATCAGTTCGAGGCCGATCTTGTAGAACGAAACGTCATCCCCGATGGTCCGTACGAGATCGCGCGCTTCGCCGACCGTCGGCAGGTCGAGTGCGACGATGAGCCTGTCACGCGGGTGGGCAGGAGCGAGCTTGTTCATGGCGCGACGTTCCAGATTATCAAAGCACGCCTTTCCGGCGGGCCAGTTCGGCCAGATTCGATTCCGGGCGTGCGCCGACATGGCTGATGACTTCGGCGGCGGCGATGCTGCCGAGGCGGCCGGCGGTCGCCAGATCCTTACCGGTTGCGATGCCATAGAGGAAGCCGGCTGCATAGAGGTCGCCAGCGCCGGTGCTGTCCTCGACCTTGGCGACGGGGTCGACCGGGATCTCGATGCGCTCGCCCTTGGAGATGATCGTCGATCCCAAGGCGCTGCGGGTCAATGCGGCCAGCTCGGTATCGGCCATGGTGCGGCGGGCGGCTTCCTCGAAGTCGGCGGTCTCGTAGAGCGAGACGATCTCGTCCTCGTTGGCAAGGAGGATGTCGATGCCATCGCGGATCAGTTCGATGAACTCGCCGCGGTGGCGGTCGACGCAAAAGCCATCAGAGAGGGTGAGGGCGACCTTGCGGCCGGCACCCTTGGCAATCTTTACGGCCTGGCGGAAGGCTGCCTTCGCATCTGGGCGGTCGAACAGGTAGCCTTCGAGGTAGACGATCTTGGCGGCCTCAATCGCGTCGGGGTCGACTTCTCCGTCGTCAATGTCGGTCGAGATGCCGAGGAACGTGTTCATCGTGCGCTCGCCGTCGGGCGTGACGAGGATGAGCGAGCGGGAGGTCGGGTCCTTGCCGTTGACCGCCTTGGAGTTGAAGGTGACGCCGGCGGCGCGAATGTCGTGGGCGAAGATCTTACCGAACTCGTCGTCGGCGACTTTGCCGATGAACGCGCCGTTGCCGCCAAACGATGACACGCCGACAAGCGTGTTCGCCGCCGAGCCGCCCGAGATTTCAACGGCGGGACCCATATCGGCGTATAGCGCTGCGATGGTGGGTGCATCGACGAGGCGCATATGGCCTTTCGGTGCGTCGTGCCTCGTCAGGAAGTCGTCGTCGCAGCGGCCGATGATGTCGACGATGGCATTGCCGATTCCGATGACGTCGTAGCGGGTGTCGCTCATGCTGGTTCCTTTTTTTAGTCAACACTCGGCAAGCCGGTGTTGAGCATGTTAGTCAACACGTCTCCGTCCTGACGCTGCGCAGGCTTGCGTCAGGTGCAAGCCGGTGTTGCTTGTTGGTTTTCAACATTCGGCAAGCCGATGTTACTTGTTGATTTCCAACATTCGGCAAGCCGATGTTACTTGTTGATTTCCAACATTCGGCAAGCCGATGTTGCTTGTTGATTTCCAACATTCGGCAAGCCGATGTTGCGCGGCGTTTTTCGAGGCACTGCGGCGTGTGTTTGGCCGGCACTATAGGGATCGCGGCATTGAGGGCAAGCGCGGGTGGCTGATGGCCGCGACCGTGGACGGCTTCGCCGGTTGATCGGCTCAACGTGCGATACGGGCGAGCTGAGCTAGTCCCAGGATGAGCGATTCGGTGATCAGGTCGTCGCGGCAGCCGGTCTGCCGAGCGCTTCGTGCAGCCTTTGAAATCTCTGCCAGCGCCCGGTCGAGATGCGCCATCGGCCATTTGCGGACCTGTGCGGCGACGGAATTCTTCTGCTTGTAATGCAACGGCGGTCGCAGCGCCTTCACGGCGTCGGCGATCGCGCGCCCGCTCGTCACATCCGCCTGGATGCGGTGCAGGCGCATGAAGTGGCGCTGCAAGGCGATGATGACCGTCTGCGGGCTTTCGCCGGAATTGAGCGCGCGGGAGAGTTCCTTGATGGCGATGCCGGGTTCGCCGCCGGCGACCGCATCGACGATGCGATCGACACCGAGTTCTGAAGCGTCGCTGACGACGGCTTCGACGTCGTCAAGTTCGATGCGCTTGCGGCCCGAGCAGTAGAGCACGAGCTTGGCGATTTCGCCGCGCGACAGGACGCGGTCGGCCCCGAGCTGGGCCAGTAGCACTTCGCGGGCTTCGGGCGCGATCGTCAGTTTCGCGGCTCTGACCTCTTCGTCGACGAGTGCGGCAAGGTCGCGGCCTTCGTCGGGAAAACACGCAATGGCGGCGGCGTGCTTGGCCTTCTCGAACAGGCTGCGGATCTTGTCGGTGGGCTTGAGATTGCCGGCTTCGACGATCAGTACGCCGGGCAGCGGTCCAGGTTCGATGAGTTCCTTGAGGAGGGCGGCGTTGACGCGGCGTCCCGTGCTCGAGAGGACGATCTTGCGGCCGCCGAACATCGGCACCGTCATGAGTTCCACCGCGAGGCGGTCGGGATCCGTTTCGAGATCGGCGTCGTCGAGGCGGGTGATCTCGGAAGGCGGGTCATCGAGGCCGGCCCAGGCTTTCGCCGCAGACCGGGCGCGTTCCGAGACGAGGCCCGCGTCGGTGCCATAGGCGAGCACCGCAGAAATGGAGCGGTCGGGCGCTTTCAGAAAGCGGGCAGCCTCATGGCTTTTGATTGCGACCATCGGTTCAACACTGTCGCAGGTTGGGCCGGCGCCGAGCGGCAAATTACGCGGACGCGGCCAGGAATGCGGCAAGCCGGGCCTTCATGTCGACCGCAACGGTTTTGGCGGCGCGGTCCTCGGCGTCGCGACGGGCGCGGACGTTGGAATAGATCGAGTCGAAGCGCTCGAAGCCGGCGCGGCCGAAGCTGGTGCCGGAGAGCACGACCTTCTTGTCGGAGAGCCGCGTAACCTTGAACTTGGCGTCGAGGTTGTAGACCTGCCCACGGGCATCGCCGGTCTGGCGGACCAGAGTCGAGGTGATGCCCTCGCGAATGGCGATGTCGAGGCGGTATTCCGGCGTCAGCGGATCGGCCCCGCCGTTTGCCTGAAAGATCAGCTCATTGCGCAGCTGCTGTCCGACGCGGCCGGGGATCGGTGCGATCGAGAGGCTTGCAAGCTTCTGGGAAGTTGGCGTGACGCCGCCAAGGTCGGCGTGCACCGGGCGAAAGCCGCTATCGCCACAGGCGGCCAGTAGAGGTCCGATCATCACCGCCGCGAAGAGTGCGGCCCAACGGGTAAGCCGAGCGGGCGCGCGGAGGCCGGTTGCGCCGGTGCTTTGCGCCGAGCGGCCATTGGTGCCAAACCCCTGATGCGCCCTAAACGACCACATTTACAATCCTCTGCGGAACGACGATCACCTTCCTCGGCGACCGGCCCTCCATTGCGCGAACAATCGTTTCAAGCGCCAATGCGGCGGCCTCCACGTCTTCCCTGGAGGCGTCGCGGGCGATCTTCAGTTCGTCGCGCCGTTTGCCATTCACCTGTACGGCAATGGTGATCTCATCGTCAACGAGCAAGGCCGGATCGGCCTCAGGCCAGGGCTGATTGGTGAGAAGGGTGTTGTAACCAAGCCGCGACCAGCACTCCTCGGCAAGGTGCGGCATCATTGGGGCGATCATTTGTACAGTCATTTCGGCGGCCTCGCGCAGGGCCCAGGCGTGGCCGACGCCGCCTTTTTGCAGGGACGAAGCGAGAACGTTGGCCAGTTCATAGAGCGAGGCGACGGCAACGTTGAAGCGCAGGCCCTCAATGTTGCGGCCGACGTTATGCAGAGTCTTGTGGACGGCGCGGCGCAATTCGTTCGCCTCAGGGCCAAAATTCCCTGGCTTTTCAGTGTCCTTAGGAGAAGACTTTTCGGCCATTTCGTTGATGAGGCGCCAAATGCGCTGAACGAAGCGGCGGGCACCCTCGACGCCGACGTCGGTGTAGATCACGTCGCGCTCGGGCGGGCTGTCGGAAAGGACGAACCAGCGGGCGGTATCGGCGCCGTAGCTGCCGATGAAGGCGTCGAGATCGATGACGTTCTTTTTCGACTTCGACATCTTCTCGATGGAGCCGATGGTGACGGGCATGCCGGTCCCGGTTTCTTTCGCCGTGCGGTTGGCACCGTCGCTTTCGAGCGTCACGGCTTCAGGCGGCAGCCAGGCGCCATTGGCGGCCTTATAGGTCTCGTGGGTGACCATGCCTTGCGTGAACAGCGCCGCGAAGGGTTCGCGCAGGTTTGCGCCGCCCGCAGGGGCGTGGCCGGCATCGGAAATGGCGCGGAAGAAAAAGCGCGAATAAAGAAGGTGCAAAATCGCGTGCTCGACGCCGCCGATGTACTGGTCGACCGGTAGCCAGTAGGCGGCGGCCTTGGGGTCGACGGGGGTTGCGGCGTGCGGAGCGGTGAAGCGGACGAAGTACCAGGAGGAATCGACGAAGGTATCCATAGTGTCGGTTTCGCGCCGGGCGGACCCGCCGCAGGTCGGGCAATCGACGTTCTTCCAGGTCGGGTGACGCTCGAGCGGGTTCCCGGGGACGTCGAAGGTGGCGTCGTCGGGGAGTTCGATGGGTAGGTCCTTGGCGGGGACGGGGACAACGCCACAGTCCTTGCAGTGGATGACAGGGATCGGGCAGCCCCAGTAACGCTGGCGCGAGATGCCCCAGTCACGCAGGCGGAAGTTGACCTTGCGGATGGCGACCGGCTTGCCTGCGAGCTTTTGCTTTTCGAGGCGGGAGACGGCTTCTTCGAACGCGGCTGCGGGGTCGAGGCCGTCAAGGAAGCGGGAATTGATCATGGTTCCGGCGCCGTCGACGGCTTCGTCGCCGATTTCGAAGCTCGCCGGTTCGGCACCGGCAGGCAGCACGACCGGGATCACCGGCAGGTCATAGGCGCGCGCGAATTCGAGGTCGCGCTGGTCGCCGGAGGGGCAGCCGAAAATGGCGCCCGTGCCGTAGTCCATGAGGACGAAATTCGCCACCCACACCGGCAGCAGCCAGTCCGGGTCGAAGGGATGCTTGACGCGTATGCCGGTGTCGACGCCCTTTTTTTCGGCGCTTTCGAGGTCGGCGACGGATGTGCCGAGGCGGCGGCATTCCTCGCAGAACGTGGCGAGCCGCCGGTTGTCCTCGGCGGCGGCCCTGGCAAGCGGGTGATCGGGAGCGATGGCCAGGAAGGAGGCGCCGAACAGCGTATCGGGGCGGGTCGTGAAAACCTCGACTTCGGTGATGCCTTTCGTAGCCGTCTGCGAGTCGAGCGCCCAGCGGATGAGTGCGCCTTCCGAGCGGCCGATCCAGTTGGCCTGCATGTGGCGGACCTTCTCGGGCCACTGGTCGAGAGTGCCTAGGGCTTCGAGCAGTTCGTCGCCATACTTGGTAATGCGGAAGAACCACTGGGTCAGTTCGCGCTGCTCGACAAGCGCGCCCGAACGCCAGCCGCGGCCATCGATCACCTGTTCGTTGGCAAGCACGGTGTTGTCGACCGGGTCCCAGTTGACCTTCGAGGATTTGCGGTAGACCAGATCATGGGCGAGCAAGTCGAGGAACAGCCGCTGCTGGTGCTTGTAGTAGTCGACATCGCAGGTCGCGAATTCGCGGCTCCAGTCGATTGCGAAGCCCATCGATTTGAGCTGTTCGCGCATGGCGGCGATGTTCTGGCGTGTCCAGTCTCCGGGATGGACCTTGCGCTCCATCGCAGCATTTTCGGCCGGCATGCCGAATGCGTCCCAGCCCATCGGGTGGAGGACGTTGAAACCCTTGGCGCGTTTATAGCGCGCGAGCACGTCGCCCATCGTGTAGTTGCGCGAATGTCCGACGTGGATACGGCCGGACGGATAGGGAAACATTTCCAGGATGTAGCACTTGGGGCGCTGCGAATCGGCGTTGGCGGCGAAGAGGCCGGCCTCTTCCCACACGCGCTGCCAGTGGGGTTCGCGCTCGGGGGCGTTATAGCGTTCGACTGCCATGGGGTCCGTCTTCTTGCTGGTCCGGCACGCGGCAGGCCGGTGTCGGAATCTGTGTTTGCCCAACACTCGAATGCCGGAGTTGGTGCGTTCCGGTTATTTTCGTGATGTCGCGCGGGAGATGACCGCAAAGGCAGGCGGGGGTCAAGCGCGTGGGTTTACGCAATCAGCCGCGATCGAGCAGTTGCTGGAGCTTGCCGTCGATGCTTACCAGGTGCTGCTCGATACCGTCGAGGCGCTGATCGAGACCGTCGAGGCGCTGCTCGACCCGATCGAGGCGCTGTTCCAGTTGGTTCAGACGCTTGTCTTGCTCGGCGAGCTGGCGGGTGACGCCGCCGCGCATATCGCGCACGTCACGAACCAAAATGGAGAGCTGCTTGTCCATCAGTCCGAGGCGGGCTGCCACTTCGTGCTGCGCGCCGACGATTGTCTCAAGCCGCAGGTTCATCGTGTGGGGCAAGTCCGCAATAAGATCCTCGGCGTTGATCATGCGTTTCTCAAGCTCACTGAAGCGGAAGTCGGTTATGTCACTCATGATACCTGTCCTGCACGCTGTAAGATATAGGGCATCGGGGCCCGGTGGCGGAACTCGTGGATTGACTGGGTAATTTGTACATGCTTTGTTCTTATTTGCAAGTTGGGAGAATGCGAATTGTCTGAAGACGTTGCTTGCCGATTGGCCGGTGTGGGTGCGCAGATCGCAGAGGCCGCGAGGGGCGTCGGACGCGACGCTCACGACGTTAGGCTGATCGCGGTGTCGAAGACGTTCGGGGCGGACGAGATCCGGCCGGTACTCGATGCCGGGCAGCGGCACTTCGGCGAGAACCGCGTCCAGGAAGCCCAGGGCAAATGGCCGGCACTGCGCGAGGACTTTCCCGACCTGACGCTGCATCTCATCGGACCGCTGCAATCCAACAAGGTCAAGGAGGCGGTGGCGCTATTCGACGTTATCCACTCCGTCGACCGTCCGAAGATCGCGCGGTTGCTGGCCGCAGAGATGGACAGGCAGAACAAGCGGATTCCTCTCTTCATCCAAGTCAATACCGGCGAGGAGGATCAGAAGGCGGGGGTGGCGCCGGCAGAGGTTGGGGCGCTTCTTTCGTTGTGCCGTGACGAACTTCTTCTGGAGATCGCCGGGCTGATGTGCATTCCGCCAGTCGATGAAGAGCCGGCGATCCATTTCGCGTTTCTTGCGAAGCTTGCCGGTGAACTGGGCCTCGAAAGCCTCAGCATGGGGATGTCTGGCGACTTCACGACAGCCGTGGAACTGGGTGCGACACACGTGCGCGTCGGCTCGGCGATTTTCGGCGGGCGGGGGTGATGGGGATTGGGATGGAAAGAGTTATTCGGGGGGATTCAGCTCCGATAGGGGGTAGCCTGTTCGTCAGCTGTTTATAAAATGTTAACGTCTCGGGAAAGTGATTCGCGTTGGTGCGGGCGTCATAGACGACGAGGCAGGCCAAAATGGCTACGAGCGCGATTATGGCAGAAGCGAATGCCGCCGCCGACGATGCGGCACGCGAGGCGCGGGCAGAGGTCCTGCAGCGGACGCGGGCCGATGAAGCCGCCGATGGCGGCGAAGCGAAAATCTCAAATCGCACGGCGCGGGCGTCCACATCCGACAAGGAGTGGCACAAGTTCGTCATCGACGTCTGGCTGACCGATCTCAACCCGACAGAGTTCGGCGTCTACAAGCGCCACCGCAACCGCGCTCGCTCAAGGCAGTTCACGCAGGACATGGATATCTATGCCGACGTGATCGAGAACGGCGAACGGACCGGCCTCATGGGTTATCGCAAGACTCCCTGGAAAGAAAACACGGGCATGGACCGCCGCCTGATCTTCAAGCTCTTTACGAAGAGCATGGGCTGGAAGGCGACCATGGATCTGATGATCGGACGCAGCCTGCAGTTGACGATGGGCGCGCGGGGCCTGCCCGTAACGGCCTATTCCATCAACACCGACGATGATGATTTCATCATCTATCTGGAGCGCTCGGCGTTCAAATTGCCGCTGTTTCCGGAGCACTTCTCGTTCTTCCTGATGCGGGACGGCAAGCCGGAGTACTTCCGGTTGCAGCGGGCGTTCATCAACGTCGGCGGCGACTACACGCTTTACGATCAGAACAACAACAATATCGGTTACGTCGACGGTCAGATCACGTCGATTGCGGGCAAGTGGAAGTGCGGGCTCAAGACCGAATATGCGGACAAGAAGCTCCTGACGGTGCTGAAGCTATTCGCCGGCATGATCATCTTCAACCGCGGCGCGCGCGGGCATTTGTGGCGGCTGTGGAAAGACGTGATAGCCGGTCGGTTGCAGCCGTCGCTCGAGCACCAGGAAGCCGATCTCTACAAGAATCCCCGGCGGGTGCGCTGAGCGGCGACCGGTTGTTGATGTGGATAAGCTGATAAAGCGAATGCCCGGATTGCCGATAATCCGGGCATTTTTGCTCCATGATCGCCTAAAATATAATCATTTCTCCGGGTTGGTTGCTTTCTGGTCTCTGGCATTCGCAAATTGCTGGAACCCGGCTCACCCGCGCCTTGAAAACAGGCGCAAAAATTGGTCGTTTGCCGAATTGGCGTGCAAGATGATGCCTTGCGCGGCAACCGGTCTGAACAACAATCATCGATAGATGAGCTCGGGGGAACTGCATGGTTGAGCTGCAGCACGGCGCGGACGTCTTCTTCCTTCTGATCGGTGCGATCCTGGTCTTTGCCATGCATGGCGGGTTCGCGTTCCTCGAGGTCGGCACGGTCCGCCACAAGAACCAGGTCAACGCGCTCGTCAAGATCCTGGTCGACTTCGCAATCTCGACGGTGACCTACTTCTTCATCGGCTACTGGGTGGCTTACGGGGTGACGTTCCTCGTCAGCGCATCGGCGCTCACAGGCGCCGCCGGTGTCGAAGGCTTCGGGCCGCAGGGCATCTCGCTCGTCAAGTTCTTCTTTCTTTGCACGTTCGCTGCGGCGATCCCGGCCATCGTGTCCGGCGGCATCGCGGAGCGCGCGAAGTTCTGGCCGCAGTGCCTGGCGACGGCGATGATCGTCGGCGTTGGCTATCCAATCATCGAGGGCGCGGTCTGGAACAGCAACTTCGGACTGCAGGCGGATGTCTTCAAAGGCATGTTCGGCGCGAACTTCCACGACTTCGCGGGGTCGATCGTGGTGCATGCGTTCGGCGGATGGGTGGCGCTGGGCGCCGTCCTGAAGCTCGGTCCCCGGGCGGGGCGGTACGACAAGGGCGGCAGCCACGGGATTCCGCCATCGTCGATTCCCTGGCTGGCGATGGGCTCGTGGATGCTGTGCGTCGGGTGGTTCGGCTTCAACGTGATGAGTGCGCAGAGCCTGTCGGGCGTGTCGGGTCTCGTGGCAATGAACTCGTTGATGGCGATGGCCGGCGGCATCCTTTCCGCGCTGGTCATCGGACGTAACGACCCGGGCTTCGTGCATAACGGCGCGCTGGCCGGTCTTGTCGCGGTGTGCGCGGGTTCGGATGTGATGCATCCGGTCGGTTCGCTGGTGGTGGGGCTCGTTGCGGGCGGGTTGTTCGTGCAGATGTTCCAGCTCGCGCAGAACAAGTGGAAAATCGACGACGTGCTCGGCGTGTGGCCGCTGCATGGGCTGTGCGGCCTGTGGGGCGGGATCGCTTGTGGTATCTTCGGCCTCGAAGCGCTTGGCGGTCTTGGCGGCGTGACGCTCGGGAGCCAGATTGCCGGCTCGCTTCTGGGCTCGGCCTACGGCTTCGCGGCCGGCCTTGTGATCTATACGCTCGTCGATGCCGCCATCGGCTTCCGGATGAGCGACGAAGATCAGCGCCGCGGTGCGGATCTTTCGATTCATAAGATCTCGGCGAACCCCGAAGAGGACGTGCGTATGGGCCGGATGTGAGGTCCGGTACTCCTGCTGCCGAATCGCCTTCGGCGGTTCCGTCAGATCGGATGTTGCTGTAAAACATTGGGGCGGTCATTGCGGTGGCCGCCCCTGTTTTTTTGTGGTGGACGGCGTCGCGTCGGATCTCCACCGTGGCCGAGGAGATCGTGTCTTCGCGGCGTTGTGGGACCTGTCTTCGGGAGTATTCATGGGACTGAAAAAAGGTGTGAAGCAGCTTGTGACGGAGGCGGCGGCGCGCATCGAGGCGCACACCCCGCAGGAGGCGCAAGCATTCGTGGACGACGCGGACACCGTCTTCGTCGACATCCGCGATGTGCGCGAGCTTGAGCGTGAGGGCATGATTCCCGGGGCGTTCCATGCGCCGCGCGGCATGCTGGAATTCTGGGTCGATCCGGAGAGCCCCTATCACAAGGAGATCTTCAGCTCGGGCAAGAAGCTCGTCTTCTATTGTCAGTCCGGCTGGCGTTCGTCGCTGGCGACGGCGACGCTGCTCGACATGGGGCTGGAGAACATCAGTCATGTCGAAGGTGGTTTCTCGGCGTGGAAGAAGGCCGGCGGGCCGGTTGTCGAGAAACCGGAAAAGCCGGCTAAAACTTGATGACAACGGGCCGCTCGCAGCAGTGGCCGCTTTGACTTCGCCTCGCAGCCGTTTGGAAGTGGGCTGATCTTGCAGGCGGTATGATTCGCGACCGGATTGAGTTGAACGGAAACGGGTTTGCACCGGGCTGGCCGCATCACCGATAGGTACAGAACGGACTTCGGGCGAATCATCGGCTCGACGCTGCCGTCAGGCGGCTGATCCTTCCTTTGTACCGGCGATATGTGATCGTCGGCGACGGCTGGATGCAAGCGCAGCGGCGGTGACGCGGTCGATCGCGTAGCGAGGAGGCGGCATGTTCGAAGGGTTCAGCGACAAGCGCATAGAAGTGTCGGACGGTTTGAGTCTTCGCGCCAGGTTGGCCGGGAGCGGTCCACCTGTTCTGCTGCTCCACGGGTACCCGCAAACGCATCATTGCTGGCACAAGGTGGCGCCGCAATTGGTGCAGGCCGGCTACACAGTCGTTCTCAGCGATCTGCGCGGCTATGGTGATTCCGACAAGCCGGTGTCCAGCGCGAACCACGAGACATACTCCAAGCGGGCGATGGCCGCCGATCAGGCCGCGTTGATGGCGCGGCTGGGTTTCAGTCGCTTCTCAGTTGCCGGTCATGACAGGGGCGGGCGCGTTGCGCACCGGCTCGGGCTCGATTATCCCGAAGCGGTTGAGCGGATGGCCGTGCTCGACATCGCGCCGACCGCGACCATGTATGAGCGAACGAATAAAGAGTTCGCCACCGGGTATTATCATTGGTTTTTTCTCATTCAGCCCGCTCCGTTGCCCGAACGGCTGATCGGCGCCGATCCGTCATTCTATTTGCTCAGCAAGCTGGCCGCATGGAGCAAGGGCAATACGGCAGCCTTCAGCGAAGCAGCGGTTGCCGAATATATTCGATGCTTCAGCGATGCGGCCTGCATCGCGGCGACGTGCGAAGATTACCGGGCGGCTGCTTCAATCGATCTTGCTCACGACGCGGAGGACAAAGACAAGCGGCTGGAGATGCCGCTGCTGGCGCTGTGGGGCGCCAAAGGTCTGGTCGGCAAGCTCTATGACGTTCTCGAAACCTGGCGTGAAAAGGCGGCCCATGTTGAAGGAGCCGCGCTGGCGTGCGGCCACTACCTCCCCGAAGAGGTCCCCGATGAGACGGCGGCAGCACTGATCCGGTTCTTCAGGGGTGGATGAACATGAGGGGCTTGTAGGGCGGGTTTGAGCGAAGCGTAACCCGCCGCAAAGCGTTCGGCATCCGGTGAGCAATCTGGTGGATTTCGCTTCGCTCTATCCACCCTACACGAGACCGCACGCTTCATTCATCCAATGCACTACTTGGGTGGCACGCAGCAAGTAGGGCGGATGAACATGAGGGGCTTGTAGGGCGGGTTTGAGCGAAGCGTAACCCGCCGCAGAGCGTTCGGCATCCGGTGAGCAATTTGGTGGATTTCGCTTCGCTCTATCCACCCTACAAGAGACCGCACGCTTCTGCGGAAGCCCTGTCAGGTGAAGCGTGTCACGGCCCGAATGTCACGTTTGGCTCAATCTCCTCGTCGATGGAGACACGTCGCACAGCCAGCTCATGGCTGTTTGGCGGCCACCTCACTCGGCGCCCCTTTCACACCCGCCGGCAAACTCGGCTATGGTGCGCGGGCCTCGATCACTTCGCGAAAGCCTGATGCGCCCATGACAAGCGGTTCTTCTTCTCCACGACAGAGCGACGGCAGCAAAGCGGCAAGCGGCCTGGCGCAGCTTGCGTCGGGCAACTTCCCTTATCCGTTTTCGCGGACGCGTGAGATGCTGGCCGAGTTCGCGCCTGGGATGAGCCCGGAGATCGACCTGACGCTGGGGGAGCCGCGCGAGACGAAGCCGGACTTCATACTTGACGAGATGAAGGCCGCCGAAGCGCTGTTTTCCAAGTATCCGCCGATCAACGGTTACGCTGAGTTGCGCGGCGCCATCGCGGCCTGGGCGGAGCGGCGATACGGGGCGGGCGTCAAGCTCGATGCGGACAGCGAGATCCTGCCGGTCAACGGGTCGCGCGAAGGCTTGTTCTTTGCTGCCCTGCCGGCGGTGGGGCGGAAGGCTCTGGCGACCGGCGAGCAGCCGGCGATGCTGATGTGCAATCCCTATTACGCCGCCTACATCGGCGCGGCGCTGGCGACGAACGCGGAGCCGGTCTACCTCAACGCGACGCCGGCGACGGGGAACCTGCCCGATCTCGACAAGCTGGCGGGCGAAGAGGACCTGCTGCGGCGCGCGGTTGCGTTCTATCTGTGCTCGCCGGCCAATCCGCAGGGGGCTGCCGCGTCGGCGGACTACATCGCCCGCGCGCTGGAATTGGCGCGGCGCCATGACTTCATGCTGTTCCTCGACGAGTGCTATTCGGAGATCTATTCGCACGCGCCGCCGACGGGCGGCCTCGAGGTTGCCGTGAGGACGGACCGCCACTTCGACAACCTCGTCGTTTTCAACTCGCTGTCGAAGCGGTCGAACGTGCCGGGGATGCGCTCGGGCTTTGCCGCCGGTGATGCAACTTTTCTCAAGAAATTAACGGGCATCCGCAACCTGATCGGACCGCAGATGCCGGGGCCGACGCAGATGGCTTCGGCGGCGGTCTGGGCGGAGGACACGCATACGGAAGCCAACCGTCTGGCGTACAAAGAGAAATTCGACGTATGCGACGGCGTGCTCGGCGGAAAGTTCGGCTACCGCAGGCCGGATGGCGGATTCTTCCTGTGGCTCGATGTGGGTCATTTCGGTGGGGGCGTCGACACAACGGTAACCTTATGGAAACGCGCCGGTGTCAAAGTGCTGCCTGGCGCCTTCCTGGCCCAGACCGACCGTTTCGGCGAAAACCCGGGTGAAAACTTCATCCGCGTGGCGCTCGTTGCGGAGCCGGCGACGATCAGGCTTGCGCTGGAACGGATCGTTTCCGTTCTCGGCTAGTGTAGCGCCTCTAACGTTTGGTACCCACTGGCGGCTGGCGTATCGACCAAACATTAGATGTAAAAGCTACAGTAGAATCATAGGCTTGCTAGTGTTCCGTATGGTTCCGACATCTGCTCTTAGACCTGCTGCAATGGGATGCAAATGTCAGAACCGGAAGACTAGCGTCAACCAGTATCGCGTACATGTTTTCAGAGTATCACAACGATGACAGGTACACCCTCCTGCCGCGCGCAGTCGAGGGGGCTTTGCGTCGTGGCTTCGGCCGGGTGTCCGGGCTGGCGCTACTTGCCGCCGTCGCCGTGTGCTGGCTGTCACTCGTGACCTGGTCGGTCACCGACCCAAGCCTCACTCACGCGACGCGCGAAGCAGCGTCGAACCTTATGGGTTATCCGGGCGCCGTCATCTCCGACCTGATGCTGCAGACGTTCGGACTTGCCAGTGCGCTCTTGTTGCTGGCACCGATGTTCTGGTCGCTGGAACTCGTCGCGTCAGGTGCGGTTTCGAGTTCGCGCTGGAAGATCCTGAGTTACGCTGCGTCCGTGCTGATGCTGGCCGGCGCGGTCTCAATCGTTCCCAAATTCGTTGCCTGGCCGCTCAACCATGGCTATGGCGGGATCGTCGGCGACGGTATCGCTGCGGTCACCAGCTGGGGTATCGCCCAGGCGGTGGCGGACTATGCGAGTCCGCTAAGCTTCTGTGCGCTGCTCGCCTGCGGCTTTTTCTTCTTGATGGCGTCACTAGGCATCAACGTCGAACGCATGCGGCAGTTCGCTTCGATGGCGGTTTCGGGCGCGAAGCGGTCCGCTGGACAGCGGCAAACGCGATATTCTGCGGTCGACGAAGCTCACCGTCGCGAACCGCAACTCAGTCCGCACGTCGAGCCGCGCCGCGAACCACGGGCCGCACCGAACGACCACCCAAGCCCTGGGCCGGGCCCCCGATCTAGCCCGCGATTGAGTTTGCCGTCAGGGCCGGTTTCCGAGCGACACTGGCGCGAACCTTCCCGTGGCGAAGCAGCTGATTTCCGTCCGCTTGATGTCGACCCTTACGCAGCCGGCCCGCGCGGCGCGACGAAGCCGGAAGCGGAGTCGGGATCGAGCAGCGCATCGAGCGGCGACCTTCGCGCGTCTGATTTCGTTGCGGCCTTCGAACTGGACTATGAGGGCTGCGATCACCGGGGGGCGGGATTCGATTCGGATACGGATGCGGAAAGCATTCGCATCGCCCGGCGCTTCGCGCCGCAATCGTCAGCGGGCAAACCCAGCGCGATCCGAAACGTGCTGCGCGCGGCCGCCCGCAGAATAATCGACCCTGAGGAACGGTCCGACGCGCCAAGCGAGCCGGGGTCGGCTGCGGCCGACGCGGACGGGCGGCAGCCGGACGTGGATGAACCAACTGCGCATCGGACTGCGCCTGCCAGGGAAGATCAGGCGACAGAGCAGATCGCCGAGCCCGACCGGGTAGCCGATGCCGGCACATCGCAGGACAAAGCAGGGCCACACTTGCGGTCTTCAACTCAGATACAAACTCCGGCGCGGGCGCCGCGGCGGCAGCAACCGGAATCACAACCACAGCCCGAACCCAAGCCCGAGCCGAAACAGGGTTCTGCAGTCCGTCCAGGTTCGCTGCAGGCCCGGCCCCTGAACGGCGGCGGCTATCGGCGACCTTCGCTCAATCTGTTGCAAAGCTCTCCTCCGGCGCGGCCCGGGCCGGAGATGACGCAGGCCGTTCTGCGCGGGACGTCGCGGCTTCTCGAAGACGTCCTCGAGCGGTTCGGCGTGAAAGGCGAGATTCGCGAGATCCGGCCGGGCCCGGTGGTGACGGTTTATGAAGTCCACCTCGACAAGGGATCCAATCCGTTGCGCGCGGTCGGACTGGCGGACGACATCGGCCGGGCGATGAATGCCGGATCGGTGCGCGTGGCGGTGCTGCCTGCTCCAACGGGTGCCGGCATCGCCATCGAAATACCGAACGTGCATCGTCACCGGGCATCCTTGCGCGACCTTCTGAGCGGCGAATCCTACCGCTCGTTCGGCGGCAGCCTGCCCGTGGCTCTCGGCCTTTCGACCGGAGGGCTGCCGATTGTCGCGGACCTCGCCATGTTGTCCAGCGTGCTGATCGCCGGGCGCGAGAATTCGGGCAAGTCGACCTGCATCAGGTCGATGCTGCTGTCGCTGGTGTTCCGTCACAGCGCGGATGACTGCCGGTTCGTCCTTTTCGATCCCAAACTTCTGGAGTTCGGCTGTTTCAACGGAGTCCCCCAGCTCCTGTGTCCCGTTCTGAGCAAGACCGAGAAGATGATGGCGGCGCTCGATTGGATCGTCGAAGAATTGGATGAGCGGGCTAAGCGCATGGCGAAGCTGTCGGCGCGATCGGTCGAGATTTTCAACAATCGCGTGCGAAATGCCAAGAAGCGCGGCGAAATGATCGCGCGGACCGTCCATACGGGGTTCTGCGAGCGCACCGGGCAGCCGATATACGAATACGAGCAAATGGAATTCGAACCGATGCCGCATATCGTGGTGGTCATCGACGAACTCTCAGCATTGATGGGGGCGGCCCCGCGGGAGTGCGAAGCGGCTCTCATTCGGATCGCGCAAAAGGGTCGCGGCGTCGGCGTGCATCTGGTGGCGGCGACGAAGACGACCGCGGGTCTGTGCATGAGCGAGAAGATCCGGGCAGCGATGTCCAGCGCGATCGCGTTCAGGCTTGGGACCAAGGTCGATTCCCGGATGGTGCTCGGAGAGCAGGGCGCCGAGCAGCTCCTGAACGAGGGCGACGCGATCCTGGCGACCGGGCCCGGCCGTAGTTCACGCCTGCATACGCCGTTCGTGACTTGCGAAGAGGTCGAGGCGGTGGCGGCTCATCTGCGAGCCGGTGGTCCGTCGCGGTATGCTTCGAGTCTGATGGCCAGACTTCAAGAAGCCTGCGAGCCCTTCGCGTTGGCGATTGCAGCTACTCCGGCCAAAGATCCCGCCAAGCGGGCAGCGGCCGAGTAAATCGCTGCCGGATGAGCATTTATTTTCAGAGCTTTGCAACAATCGCGGCGGCACCGCCCAGATCTTGACTCATTCATTGCCAACAAGGCGTCGATGCGGATCGCATCGTCCAGGGGCGATGCGACCGACGACGCGTGGATCGGGACGGGGTGGGAAATGGCTTTCATGACAAGAACAACGGCAGTCGCGGTGGCGCTCGTATTTGCAGCGAGCATCGTGGCCGGTGTGACAGGCCCATCGCGGCTAGCGGCGGAAGACGCCCAGAAACCCGCGGCCAACGCGGCGGGGACCGGCTGGAGCGCGGAAGTCGCGCCGGACGGCAGCAGCGCAATAACGCTTGATGAGTACCAAACCAAGACCGTCGAAAAGATCAACGGCTACTTCAATTCCATGAAGACGCTGCAGGGCAGATTCGTGCAGACCGGCGCGGATGGCGAGGTCATGAAGGGCGAGTTCATGATGAAACGCCCGGGAATGTTCCGCTTCAACTACGCTCGGCCTTCGCGCCAAGTGATCATCTCGGATGGGACTTATCTGGCGATCCAGGATCACGACCTGAAGAACGAAGACAGAGTGGCGCTCGACCAGACCCCGTTCCGGGTGCTGCTGCGCAGTGACGTCGACCTTCTGCGCGACGCGCACATCACGGAAGTCCAGGAAAACGATACCTCGCTCTTGCTAGCGCTGCAGGACAAGAGCCCCGATACCCCCGGCAGTATCCGACTTCTGCTCGATAAGTCGAGCGAAAATCTCGAATTGAAAGAGTGGATCACGACCGATGCGCAGGGCCTGGATACGCGTGTCGAGGTCGGAAATATCGAACGGGACAACGAAATCGAGGCGAGCAAATTCGTAATCAAGGCCCCTGGGAGTCCTTTTCCACAGTAACAGTCGCGAACGGCGCGCGAATCACGCTGACTGTGGCCAGCTTGTCGCATGGCAACTGTTTATCCTGGGATAAACCGTAAGAATCTGTTCACAAGTTTGTGAAGTTGAGGGGGGGGAGCTATTGACGATGTGGAAAGAGTGTCTAGATTGAACTCAGTCAGGCTCGTCATATTAAATCGGTAGTGCCCCCCGTCTAGCCGAAGATGTAGCCTGAGATGCCGGTTTCCCTCCCGGCATCACGCGCGAGAGCGCTAACGCCCAGTCTCTCCCCCCGAGGCTGGGCGTTTCTCGTTTCCATGCCGCGAAATTAAATAGAAGCACGACGCCACGAGTGGCGGCCCGGGAGAGGCGGTCCGGGCGGGTGGGGCACGTATACAAGAACCGACTGGAACGTCAAGGTAGCCTTCCGTCCAGGTGGCATTATCATCAATGGAGTGATGCGCCGGCGCTCCATCTGGCGAACGCATGGTCGGCGTTCCTCAAATCCTCAGCGAGGGATCTTAGCCGGCCTGTTATGCGCTCGACGAAATGCTCGGCAAGAGAGGGGTCTTCCTCCATCTGTTCGAGCATCTCGGCGCGGGTAATGCGCAATGCCTTGACGTTACCGCGGGCGATAATGGTCGAGGAGTGGACGCTCTCGACGAGCATGGCCATCTCGCCAAGAAGCGAGCCAGGGCTTACGGGCTCCGGCGTGCCGCGGTACTCCGGGCCGGAAATCCTGACCGCATCTCCCGCGACAATCAGAACGGCAGCATCGCCAACAGTATCTTCCTCGATGATGGTTTCGCCGGGCCGATAGATTATGCGTTCGGCGCGGCGCGCGATCTCGGTTATCTGCAGCGGCTTCAAGCCGGTAAAGATGGCGAGCGGAAGCATCGGCTTCACAAGAGCGTCTATGGCCATTGACCCGGTCCTACTTCGAATTTCAGCGATAACTGACGCTATGAACTGCGCCGCGGCCGACAGACAAAACAGGACGAGGAAAGCGCGCGATCTACATGGATCGTGGGATGATTCGCCATGCAGCGTCCAGCGTGACCTGGGCGGCCGCGTGAGATGTGCGTGCGCTGTGGGAAAGCCTTGAAGCAGACTGCAAGAATCGCTATTTTTCTGCTTTAATTCAGTGCCTTAGGCTTGCTTATATTTTAGTTGCGACAAGGTAGGCTGCCCATGCCAGGACCGCGGAAAGGACGAGTCGAAGGAGCCAATCGGGGATGCTGGAAGTCAGGCGCGAACCGATCATTATGCCAGGCAGCGAGCCGAATAGAAGAGCGCCGAGCACCGCGAAATCTATGTTGCCGACCGACATGTGGCCGAGCCCTGAAAGGAGAGTCAGGGGAACTGCATGCACAATGTCGGTACCGACAATGTGGCGGGCCCGCAGCATCGGATAAAGCAACGTCAGAACGGCAACGCCGATAGCACCGGCACCGACGGATGTCAGGGTGACGACGACGCCCAAAACAAGTCCGAAAGACATGGTCGCGAGCGGGCGCATCTGGAGTGGCCGGGTCGGCGCCTTCAGGGTCCGGCCGATAATCAGCGGAATGACCGGGACGGCGATGGCGCTGATGATCAGCGTAACGGCGAGGACCGGACGGATCAGTTTGCCGATCTCGACTTGTCCGGGAGCCAGATAATACAGTGCTGCGAGCGTCAGCAGGGCTGCCGTGATGCTGCCGGCCGCCAGAGCCCCTAGGATATTCCAGTTGACGTGGCCGAGACGATGATGGCGCCAGGCGCCGCCGGACTTGGTCATGGCGGCAAACAGCAAGTCGGTGCCGACCGCCACTGCCGGGGCGATGCCAAAACCGGAAATCAGCATCGGCGTCATCAGCGCGCCGGCGCCAACACCCGTCATGCCGACCAAGAGACCGACGATGAATCCGGCGGCAGCCAGCAGCGCCACGGTCTCGATGGATAGGAGTTCGGATATCATCGCGGGTCCCAGAGCATGTTCAGCGAGCAGCCTGCCCCCGCGAGGCGATACCCGTTCGGGGGCTCTGTTCGTATTTGCGTTTTCCCAGGTGCGGATCGATTCTAATACGGCAGCTGTTTTGTTATTGGCATGATCTATATCTGGCGTCGACCGGAATATTGAAACTCTTCGGGCCGAGCGCTGTCAGCCGGCTAAAAGAGGCTTGTGCTTGCAGCCATACGCTGACGACAGGTCTTAGAATCGTTCCAATGTAATACTGGAATAGTTCTATTGTATAAATTCATTAGAAATGGCGTATTGACTTGGCGGCTGTTGCTGTTGCACTTGGCGTGCCGGAATCAATTGCCGGCATTCATCGACAGTATCCATGGCGGGGCCTTGACCCCCGTTGATCGGAGGACACCATGACGTTCAGACGGGCTGCCACCGGCGGCATGATTGCGCTTGCCGCAGTCGCAGGTTGGACCGGAGTTTTGCCGCAGCAGGCGCAGGCGGCCGACGAGGTCAACATCTACTCCTACCGCGAGCCGGGCCTGATTGCGCCGCTGCTCGAAGCTTTCACCAAAAAGACCGGCATCAAGACCAATGTCGTCTTCGCGAAAGACGGCCTGATCGAAAGGGCCGCAGCCGAAGGGCGCAACAGCCCGGTCGACGTATTGCTGACGGTTGATATCGCGCGGCTGGCGGAAGCGGAAAAGAAGGGCATTACGCAGCCGATCGAGTCCGCAGAGGTCGACGCCAACATTCCTGCGAATTACCGTGACCCGAACGGTCAGTGGGTCGGCCTGTCACAGCGCGCGCGGCTCGTTTACGCCTCCAAGGAGCGGGTCAAACAGGACGCGATCACCTATGAGGAACTCGCCGACCCCAAATGGAAGGGCAAGATCTGCGCCCGGTCGGGACAGCATCCCTATAACATCGGACTTCTGGCCTCGATGGTCGCGCATCTTGGGCCGCAGAAGGCGGAAGACTGGGCGCGCGGCGTGAAGAACAACCTTGCCCGCAAGCCGGCGGGCGGCGACCGCGATCAGGTCAAGGGAATCTACTCGGGCGAGTGCGATATCGCGATCGGCAACAGCTATTACATGGCTGCGATGCAGACCAACGACAAAAAGCCCGAGCAGCAGGAGTGGGCGAAGTCGGTGAAGCTGTTGTTCCCGAACGCCGCGGACCGCGGCACGCACGTCAATATCTCCGGCGCGGTTTTGGCAAAACATGCTCCTCACAAGGCGGCGGGTGTGAAGCTCATCGAGTTTCTGGCGTCCGAACAGGGCCAGGAGATCTACGCCGAAGCGGTCAACGAGTATCCGCTGAAGGACGGTGTGCCGGCATCGAAGCTCGTGCAGGGCTGGGGAAACCTGAAAGCCGACAAGCTGCAGCTTGGCGAAATCGCCGCGAACGCCGGAAAAGCATCCGAGATCATGGACAAGGTGCAGTTCGATCTGGGTCCGCAGAGCTGACGGAAAGGTTCGTCCGGCTCGTCTCGTCCATCAACCAACGATGCCGCCCGGCGTGACAACCTGGCGGCATTTCTTGATGGCACCGGTGATCTTGGTCAGCCGCCGAGATTGGCGGGGCCAACGTAGGTGACACGGACTTTTGCGGTCCCCCTATTCAGGAATCCGAGGCGGTCGGCGGCTGCACGCGAAAGGTCGATGATGCGATCGTGGACGAACGGTCCGCGATCATTGACGCGCAGGACAATAGAGCGGCCGTTGTCGAGATTGGTGACGCGTACCAGAGACGGCAGCGGCAATGTCGGATGCGCCCCGGAGATTTGATGCATGTCGAAAACTTCACCGTTGGACGTGAGGCGGCCGTGGAAGTCGTCGCCATACCAGGAGGCGGTACCGGTCCTGTCGTAGCCGGGTTCGTGGCGGGGAAAGTAGGTTCTGCCGGCGACCTGATAGGGGTTACCGAGCTTGTAGACACCGCGGCGGGTCTTGGTTGCGCCGTCGCTGCCCCAAACGCGCGGGCTTGCCTCAGTACCGGTAAACGACGGCGCGAAGCCTCTGCGGTCGTTGCTTGGAGTATTGGAGCAGGATGCCAGCGCTGCCGCGGCGATACCCACGACGGCGCACGCTGCAAATTTCGAAATTGACGCCAAATTCGTCGACGGGAGTCGCCGGTTGATCATTGGTCCCCTCTGTTTCTCCGGCTGTTGTTTTTCCGCGCCGGTTCCTCATTAGGGGGTGCAATGGGGAAACAGGATGTTGAAAGGGGGATGTATTTTGGGCGGCAGGGTGAACGTGCGATGAGCAGCTTCGTTCGGATAAATATCGAACGTCGATCGAATTTAGATGACATTTGAATCGAATGAAAAAGTCGCCGCCGGGAAGCCCGGACGGCGGCCTTTTGAGCCTGCGGAGCTGGTTAAAGCGGCTCAGCCTTCGGCCGGTGCTTCGGCGGCAGCCTTGGCGGCTTCTTCAGCTTCGCGCTTCTTTTCCGCGAGTGCGGCCGTGCGCTCCTGAGCCTTTTTCTTCGGCTTGGATTTGTCCGGGTTGATCCTGGCTTCGCGCTTCAGGATGTCGGCGGCATCGAGGAAGCGGGCGACGCGGTCGGTCGGCAGGGCGCCAACCGAGAGCCAATGCTTGATGCGGTCGGCGTCGAGCTTGACGCGGTCCTCGGAATCCTTCGGCAGCATCGGGTTATAGGTGCCGACGCGTTCGATGTAGCGGCCATCGCGAGGCGAGCGGACGTCGGACGCGACGATGTAGTAGTAGGGGCGCTTTTTCGAGCCGCCGCGGGCAAGACGAATTTTGACTGACACGTTCAAGTTCCTTTCAAGTGGGTTTGTTCAAGTGAGTTTGTTCGGTTGGTTGGTTGTTTCCGTTCGATCTTCAAGACAGTCGGTCATTCCCGCCAAGGCGGGCACCTAAGCAAACTTCAATTGGTCGGGCCGTTTGCTTGAATTCCATTTTCTCGATGAACTCTGGCCTGCTTGGGTCCCCGCCTTCGCGGGGATGACGTTTTGCGAGTTGGGGTAGTCGGTGTCCATCAGCCAGAATTCCGGTTATGAGATTTGCTTCCCTGTGCGGCGAACCCTCGAGTAAATATCGGAACCTAAACTGGTCGGTGAGTTTCGATCCGCCGGTGAGGCGGTCCTATTTCCGCTTCTTCTTCTTGCCGCCGTGGCTTGGCATGGCGGGAAGGCCAGGGCCGGGAAAGCCACCGCCGAGGCCGGGCAAACCACCGCCGCCGAGGCCGGGAAGCAGCCCGCCGCCGCCGAGACCGGGAAGACCAGGTGCTTTGCTCGAGGCAGCCGGTTTGAACTTGCCGCCGATTCCCGGCAGCGCGTCGCGAAGTTCGGCGGGGAGTTGTTCGAGCGCCTTCGGATCGAGGCCGGCGAGTTCCTTTTGCATGGCAGCGAGTTCGGCTTCGCTGGGTCCGCCGCCACCACCGATGCCGAGGCCGCCCATCATGCGGCCCATCATGCCCTTCTTGCCCATGGCCTTCATCATGTCGGCCATCTGTCGGTGCATCTTGAGGAGCTTGTTGATGTCCTGGACGTCGGTCCCCGAGCCCTTGGCGATGCGGCGTTTGCGTTTTGCGTCGAGAACCTTGGGTGCGCGGCGCTCCTTGGGCGTCATCGACTGAATGATGGCGCGCTGACGCTTCATGGCCTTCTCGCCGGCGTCGAGATCGCCCATCTGACCTTTCAGCTTGCCCATTCCCGGAAGCATGCCCATGACGCCCTGCATGCCGCCCATGCGCTGCATCTGCGTCAGCTGCTCGGCGAGGTCCTCGAGGTCGAAGGCGCCCTTGCGCATCTTCTGCGCGATGATCGTCGCCTTTTCGGCGTCGATGGTCTGCGCGGCCTTCTCGACGAGGCTGACGACGTCGCCCATGCCGAGGATGCGGCCGGCGATGCGGCCGGGGTGGAAGTCTTCGAGTTCGTCCCACTTCTCGCCGGTGCCGAGGAGCTTGATCGGTTTGCCGGTGACTGCACGCATGGAAAGCGCAGCGCCGCCGCGGCCGTCGCCGTCGGCTCGCGTCAGGACGATGCCGGTGATGCCGATGCGGCTGTCAAAGGCGGTCGCCGTGTTGACGGCATCCTGGCCGGTCAGGCTGTCGGCGACGAGGAGTACTTCGTGGGGATTCGTTGCTGCCTTAACTTCCGCGACTTCGGCCATGAGGGCTTCGTCGACAGTGACGCGGCCGGCGGTGTCGAGGAGAACGACATCGTAGCCGCCGAGCCTGGCGGCCTCCATGGCGCGCCGGGCGATCTGCAGGGGAGACTGGCCGGCGACGATCGGCAGGGTGTCGATGCCGGTCTGCTCGCCGAGGACGCGCAGCTGTTCCTGGGCGGCGGGCCGGCGCGTGTCGAGAGATGCCATCAGCGGCTTCTTGCGGTCGCGCGTCTTCAGGCGATAGGCGATCTTGGCGGTCGAGGTCGTCTTGCCGGAGCCCTGTAGGCCGACCATGAGGATCGGCACGGGCGGGACGGCGTTGAGATCGATCGGGTCGGCGTCGGAGCCGAGCATGGCGACGAGTTCATCGTGAACCAGCTTGACGACCATCTGGCCGGGCGTCACCGATTTCAGAACCTCGCGGCCGACGGCCCTTTCCTTGACCTTGTCGACGAACGACTTGACGACATCGAGCGCTACGTCGGCTTCAAGCAGCGCGCGGCGAATTTCGCGCATGGCCTCGCTAACGTCGGACTCGCTTAGGGCACCGCGCTTGGTGAGCTTGTCGAGGACGCCAGAGAGGCGGTCTTGCAGCGATTGGAACATGAGTTCTCTTTAATTGGCCAACACTTCCTGAAGTCGTGTTGGGTGGTATTGGCCAACACTTCCTGAAGTCGTGTTGGGTGGTTTCGGCCAACACTTCCTGAAGTCGTGTTGGGTGGTTTCGGCCAACACTTCCTAAAGTCGTGTTGGGTGGTTTCGGCCAACACTTCCTGAAGTCGTGTTGGGCTTCCTAAAGTCGTGTTGGGCGTCAGGCCCCCGGGATCTTCATGATCGTCCAGTCCTGCATGATGTGCTTCTGGTAGGCAGGGCTGGTCTTCAAGCGCCCATACCAGGCCTCGACGCTGGGCAATGCAGGCCGGTCGATCGGCAGCGTGTAGTAGCGGTGCATCAGCGAGCCGATCTCGATGTCCGCAAACGAAAGTGCGTCTCCGACGATAAAATCGTGTCCTGCCAGGGCCTGATCAAGGATCTGGAAGGCCTTTCCAACTCGTTCGGCGGCGGCGGCGAGCGACCGGGTGTCGCGCTCGGCGGCGGTGACGCGGATCAAGGGCTGGAAGGTGTGGACGATGAAATCGACGTAGACCGATCCGAGGCACCAGTTGCACCACTGGGTGGCGCGGGCGCGCGACTTGAGGTCTGCCGGCGACAGCTTGCCGGCGCCGTAAGCCTCAGCCAGGTAGCGCACGATGGCGCCCGATTCCCAGATCGAGAAGTCGCCGTCCTCAAGGACCGGGATCTTGCGATTAGGGTTGAGCCGGGCGTATTCGGGCGTGTCGAGACCGCCGAATGCACCGCCGGCATCGATGCGCTCATAGGCAAGTCCGAGCTCATCGAGGGCCCACAGAACCTTCTGTACGTTGACGGACGTGTTGCGTCCCCAGAGCTTCATCATCTCATAAGCCTTTGTGCGCCCGGCAGACCAAAGCGAACCAAACAAGAATGCATCCGCGGGCGAAACTCGCCGGCGGATGTGGACCCCGTTGCATCAAATCACTTGGTTGCCGCTTTTCAGGCCCAAGGAAAACCGTGCAAAAGGGTGGCTCGTCTGGATCGGGCCATTTCGCGGTTAAGCGCCAGTTTCTCTGTGATCGCGGGGCAGATGTCAACCGGTTCGGCAGGATTGCTTCGCCGGGTATGCCATGGACAGCCGCATGGAACAGCGTTATTCGGCAGTTGGGCGGGGACGGTCAGGGAAGGACTCAATCAAAATGGCGCGATTCGGTTTGGCAGTGCCGATCACCCTATGCGCGGCATTGGCCGCTGCGGGTTGCGGTGGAAACCCGTTTTCGGGCGGTGGTTCGCCCTTTTCCAAGGCTTCGACGAACGAACTGCTTTTCGTCAGCGCCGCGCCGACCTGGGATCTCGACAAGAACAACGCGGTCACCTGCGAAGAGTGGCAAAAGTACACGAGCGAGCTTTTTGCCGAGGGGGACGCCAATAAGGACGGGTTCCTGACGGCCGAGGAATACCAGACCGTGATCAAGGCAGACCGTTTATTCGAGACGGCGGATCATGCGTATTTCGACGCCAACAAGGACGGCAAGGTGGCGCTTCAGGAGATGACGTCGAAGTCGAACCCGGCTTTCGAAATCCTGGACAAGAACAAGGATTGCCAGATCGGATCCGACGAAATCGTGCAAACCCGGCAGGTGCAGCAGCTCAAGTCGTCAGGCGGCGATGCGCCAATCGACATGCCGGGTAGCGGACCCGGCGGCCCTGGCCGCCCCTGAAATCCCGCTCCCGGACTGACTGAACTACTGCGGCGACAGGCGCAGGATCTCGCCCGAGGAATCGTCGGTGAGAACATAGACGGCACCGTCGGGTCCCTGGCGGATGTCACGGATGCGGTCGCCGCGCTCCTGCAGCAGTTTTTCCTCCGCGACGACCATGCCGTTCTCCATGACGAGGCGCGACATGTGTGCGCCCGCCAGACCGCCGACGAGAAGATTGCCTTTCCAGCCGGGGAACAGGTCGCCGGAGTAGAGCTCAAGGCCCGAGGTCGCGATCGAGGGGTCCCAATAATAGACCGGCTGCTCCATGCCGGCCTTTTCGGTGCCGACGCCGATCTCCTGGCCGGAGTAATGGCGGCCATAGCTGATCACCGGCCAACCGTAATTGCGGGCGGCCTGCGGGCTGTTCAGTTCATCGCCGCCGCGTGCGCCGTGCTCCACGGTCCAAAGCCGGCCGGTCTCCGGATCGAGGACGGCGCCCTGAATGTTGCGGTGGCCGATCGACCAGACTTCAGGCGCCCAGCCGGGCTTGCCGTCGAGCCCGGGATTGCCTGGGGCCGGAGTTCCGTCGGTCGCGATGCGCAGTACCTTGCCAATGGGTACGTCCGGGTCCTGGGCCTTATCGCTCTGGCTGCCGCGGTCGCCGGTGGTGACGAAGAGCGCGCCGGCATTATCGATGACGATGCGCGAACCGAAGTGTTGGCTGGCGCGGATGGCGGGCTTCTGCCGGTAGATCACCTCGACATCTTCGAGGCGGCCGGCGTCGCCTTCCAGAACGAGCTTGCCGCGGCCGACGGAAGTTCCAGCCGTGCCGCCTTCGCGCGGTTCGGCGAATGAGAAAAACAGGGTGCCCGATGTGGCGAAGTCCTTGGCAAGCCGGATGTCGAGCAAGCCGCCCTGGCCGCTGGCGTAGACCTTGGGCAAGCCGGCAATGGGTTCGGACTTGCTGCCATCCTTGGCGATGATGCGCAGGCGGCCGGGGCGCTCGGTTACGAGCATGCGGCCGTCGGGAAGGAACTGCAACGACCAGGGATTGACGAGCCCGGATGCGACTTTTTCGACCTTGATGGCGCTCGGCGGAGCGGCCGGGGCGTCCGTGACGACGGCGTAAGCCGTGGCGGGGGCGAGTGCTGTTGCCAATGCAGCAGAAAGGGCGATGCAGGCGGCACGAGCGCGGAATTCGATCCTAGCAAACATATCGGGTGTGGCGTCCTTTTCGGTTTGGCCGGATGTTCTTTCAACTGTAAATATAGGTGTCCGGTTGCGTGTCAGAGCCGTGGCGGCGTTCTCAACCCTTCGTGATCGGGGCCAAGGGCGCAGAGGCGCTGAACGATGCGGTCGGGTCCCTGCAAGCGGAGATGCTCGTAGGCGATCGGCACCAGCCGGCCCGCGACAGCTTCCAGAAGTTCGCCGGGGCGAAGCAGGAAATCCGGGTTCGAAGGCCTGCCAAATCGTTCGTTGCCGATGGCGAAGGTTTCGTAGATGAGGACACCGGACGTTGCGAGAGTGGCCACGATGTCGGGGAGGATCGGCCGCCAGAGGTAGTTCGCGACAACAACGGCATCGAAGCTGGCGGGAGCAAACGGCCAGGGGGCGCCGCTTTCAAGGTCGGCTTCGACCAGATCGACGGCCGGCAAACCGCCGCACGCCTCAGCCTGTTGGCGGGCCATCGAGATGTCACGGTCGATTCCGGTGACCGCAAAGCCAAGCGAGGCTGCCGCCAAGGTATGACGGCCCGAACCGCATGCCACGTCAAGGATGCGCCCACCGGGCCGGACGGCGGCCAGAAAGCGTATCACCCAGGGGGAAGGCGGGCTTGTTTCGCGCATCGTCGAGATCCTTGGTGTCGCTGTTGACTTAAGCGGCGTTGCCAAGGTGCAAAGCCTCCGCCATATAACCGCGTTATGACTTCAGCGACAAAGCCCGTCACATTTCAGAAGATGAACGGACTCGGCAACGAGATCCTGGTGGTCGACCTGCGCGGAAATTCCAAGGTCTTCAAGCCTCAGGAGGTGGCGGCGATCGCCAGCCGTCCGGAAACGCACTTCGACCAGATGATGGTGCTCTACAACCCGAAGACGCCGGGGACGACCGCCTACATGCGCATCTACAATGCGGACGGCTCGGAGGTCTCGGCCTGCGGCAACGGAACGCGCTGCGTGGGGTTGAGTGTCGCGCAGTCGACGGGGCACAGCGAGATGATGCTTGAAAGTGGTGCAGGGCTGTTGACCGTCAAGGTTGGCAGCGCCGACCGGATCACGGTCGATATGGGCGAGCCGAAGTTCGGCTGGCAGGACATTCCGCTGAACGAGGAGTTCCGCGACGCGCGTGCAATCGAACTGCAGGTCGGACCCATCGACAATCCGGTGCTGCACTCGCCATCGGTCGTCAACGTCGGCAACCCGCATTGCGTTTTCTGGGTCGACGACGTCAATGCGCACGATCTCGGCCGCATCGGGCCGTTTCTTGAACAGCATCCGAGATTTCCGGAAGGTGCCAATATCTCACTGGCGCAGATCGTGTCGCGCGACCGGATCGTGCTGCGCACCTGGGAGCGCGGCGCGGGCCTGACCAAGGCGTGCGGGTCGGCAGCTTGCGCGGCGGCGGTGTGTGCGGTGCGCAAGAAGTTCGTCGAGCGCAAGGTGACGGTCGTGCTGCCCGGCGGCGAACTCGAGATCGAATGGACGCCGGCTGGCCGCATCCTAATGACGGGGCCTGCGGAATTCGAGCACGAAGGCGTTCTTGCGGACGGGGGAGCGGCAACGTGAACGAATCCGCGATCAAGACCCGCAAGGCGGTGCAAAAAAGCGTTGCGACCGCTGCCGATGAGCCATCGATCATCACGCTCGGCTGCCGGCTCAACACGTATGAGTCCGAGGTGATGCGGGCGCATGCCGGTGCCGCCGGGCTCAAGGACGCCATCATCATCAATACGTGCGCGGTGACTGGCGAAGCAGTGCGGCAGGCGATGCAAACGATCCGACGGGTGCGGCGCGAACGGCCGGACGCGAAGATCATCGTCACCGGGTGCGCAGCGCAGATCGAGCCGGAGCGCTTCGCCGAGCTCGACGCGGTCGACCACGTCATCGGCAATGGCGAAAAGATGCAGGCCGAAACGTTCCTGGCACTGGCGAGCGGTGGTGGCGAGAGGGTCCGGGTCAACGACATCATGAGCGTGACCGAAACGGCCTCGCACATGATCGGCGGATTCGGCTCGCGGGCGCGCGCCTACGTGCAGGTGCAAAACGGTTGCGATCACCGTTGCACGTTCTGCATCATTCCGTTCGGGCGCGGCCCGTCGCGGTCGGTGGCGGCCGGTGAGGTCGTGACCGAGATCCGCCGCCTCGTCGAGAATGGTTACAACGAAGTGGTGCTGACGGGCGTCGACATGACGTCCTACGGCCGGGATCTGCCGGGCCAGCCGACGCTCGGCAATCTCGTGCGGCGCGTGCTGAAACTTGTGCCGGACCTGCGGCGCCTGCGGCTTTCCTCGATCGATCAGGTCGAAGTCGACGCTGATCTCTTCGCCGCGCTCGCGGAGGAGGAGCGGCTGATGCCGCATCTGCATCTGTCGATGCAAGCCGGCGACGATATGATCCTGAAGCGGATGAAGCGGCGCCACCTTCGCCAGGATGCAATCGGTTTCTGCAAAGAGGCGCGGCGGCTGCGACCCGATGTCGTGTTCGGGGCCGATCTGATCGCCGGATTTCCGACCGAAACGGAGGCGATGTTTGAAAACTCGATCGAACTGGTGCGGGCCTGCGGGCTGACGTATCTGCACGTCTTCCCGTTCTCGCCGCGCGCCGGCACGCCGGCAGCGAAGATGCCGCAAGTCGAGCGCCGCGAGGTCAAGGCGCGGGCGCAGCGTTTGCGCGAGGAAGGCGAAAGAGCGTTGTCGGGGTATCTCGACACGCAGATCGGGCTTGAGGCCGAGATCCTGTTCGAGCGCGGCCACTTCGGGCGGACCGCGCAATTTGCGGAGACGACAACCGATATGCAGGGCGCGGCGGGTGAACTCATGCAAGCGCGAATCACGGGCCATGACGGGCGCAGGCTTTGTGCGGAGGTCATCAATTGAGCCAGCCGGGTCAGAAATCGCGCGGCTTCTTCGGCCGAATTCTGGGTGGCCGCCAGAGCGAGCATTCCAACGAAGCGCAGAAGGACGCTGTCGAAGACCTGGCCGCGGAAGCGTCTGCGCCATCTGATTTCGCATCCGCTGACGTTTCCGCTGCTGCCGAGGCTGCTGCTGTCGAGCCGGCCGAAATCGAAACACCGGAGCCAGCGGCGAGCGACGTTGCGGCAGAAGCCGCTCAACCCGACGGGGAGGCTGCAAAACCCACCAAGGCCGGGTGGTTCAGCCGCCTGACCGCGGGCCTGTCGAAAACGTCGTCGAAGATCACCGATGGGATCACCGGCCTCTTTACCCGCCAGAAGCTCGACGCCGCGACACTTGACGACTTCGAGGACCTGCTGCTGCAGGCCGACCTTGGCGTCGAGACAGCGACGCGCATCACCGACCGTATCTCCAAGGGCCGCTTCGAAAAGGGGATCGCGCCGGAGGAAGTTCGCAAGATCCTTGCCGAGGAAGTGCAAAAGGTACTTGCGCCGGTGGCGCAGAGGCTTGTCGTCGATCCTGCCAACAAGCCGCACGTTATCCTCATGGTCGGGGTGAACGGGACGGGAAAAACCACGACGATCGGCAAACTGGCGGCGCAATTCGCCGGCGAGGGCAAAAAGGTCATGGTGGCCGCCGGCGATACGTTCCGCGCAGCCGCTATCGACCAGATCAAGGTCTGGGGCGAGCGCACGGGGGCAACAGTAATCGCCCGGGCCGTCGGTGCGGATGCTGCCGGTGTCGCTTTTGACGCCTTGAAACAGGCCAAGGCGGAACAATATGACGTGTTGCTGATCGATACGGCCGGCCGCCTGCAGAACAAGCAGGTGCTGATGGAGGAACTCGAGAAAGTCGTGCGGGTACTGGGGAAATTCGATTCCCGCGCACCGCATGAATGCGTTTTGGTGCTCGATGCCACAACCGGCCAAAATGCCTTGCAGCAGGTCGACGTGTTTCGCGAGCGTGCAGGTGTTACCGGGCTGATGATGACGAAACTCGATGGGACTGCGCGCGGGGGCATACTCGTTTCGATTGCCGCGCGCCACAAGCTGCCCGTATTCGCGATCGGAATCGGTGAAGGACTCAACGATTTGCAGCCGTTCGATGCGGGAGAGTTCGCCAGCGCTATCGCCGGCGTTTGATCAGGGCGAGGCGCATACGACCCGTTAAAGAGATGTATAAGGCGTTGGATTAGGCTAAAGCGAGAAGGTTGCTGGCCGCCGGGCGCAGCGCCCTACAACAGGATTGGTGGACTGAATGAGTGCGCAGAAGAGCTGGTTTCCGTTCAACGCCAAGCAAACTGTCAATATTCTCAGTGAGTTCGGTCCGCTTGTGGCGATGTTCATCGTCAACGCGGCGGCCGGAATCACTGCCGGGACGTGGGCACTGATCATTGCGACCGGCATTGCGATGGTGGTGATGAAAATCGTGCTTGGGCGGCTGCCGGTGTTTCCGGTGATCGCCTCCGCAGTCACCGTGCTGTTCGGCATCATGACGCTGATCACCGGCGATGCGATGTGGATCCAGATCAAGGTGACGATTTTCAATGTGATGTTCGCCCTGTTCCTGTTCGGCGGACTGATGTTGAACAAGAATTTCTTCCAGCACATCTTCGAGGGAACGTTCCACTATACCAAGAAGGGTTGGGACAATTTCACCTGGAGCTTCGCCTGGTTCTTTGTCTTGACGGCCGTTCTGAACGAAGCCGTGCGTCAGTACTTTGAAAAAGACGGCCTCTATCCGCCGCTAGGAACGCCACTGCATGAGATGCTGGGATTCCAGCTCGACGGCGTCAACGTCTGGATCCTGTTCAAGATCGCTTTCATCATGCCGCTGTCAGGACTCTATGCCTGGTATCTGACCAAGCTGATGTCCAAGCATCGCCTGCCCGAACCCGGGGAGAATGGCGACCTCGGCGGCGAGCCGCCAGACACGTACGGCGAAACCCAGTCGGGGAAAGGCTACCCCGCCGGAGGCGCAGAACGCGCCGTCGGCAAGGTAGGCAAAATTGGACCGGCTTCTTCGCGTACGTCCTGAAAACGGCGCCCGCCGGTTCGAAACTTCCCTTCGAGTGACTCTGATTTGCAAAGGTGCGTTTGGTATGGGCGATGGCCGGGAAAAGCCAGGCGGCGATCAGGCTGAAGTGATCACGATCGAATGGCGTCAGCTCGTCAAATTCGTCGTCGAACTGGGCCCCCTTGTGGTTTTCTTCGTCGTCAACTCGCAGGCTGGAATACTCGTCGGCACGGGCTGGTTCATGGTTGCAACGGCGGTGGCGCTGACAGCGTCGAAACTGGTGCTCGGCAAGGTGGCGGTGATGCCGCTCATTTCGGGCGTCTTCATTCTGGGATTCGGCGGGCTGACGCTGTGGCTGCACGATCCGTTCTATATCAAGATCAAGCCCACGATCGTAAACCTCATGTTCTCAGGGATATTATTTGCCGGGCTCGCGTTTGGCCACTCGCTCCTCAAGCATGTCTTTGGAGAAGCATTCAGCCTGACAGATGAGGGTTGGCGAATTCTCACGATACGCTGGGCGATGTTTTTTCTTTGTCTGGCAGGGCTCAATGAAGTCATCTGGCGGAACTTTTCCGAGGACTTCTGGGTAAGCTTCAAACTGTGGGGGCTGATGCCGCTGACAATGGTCTTCGCCATGTCGCAAATCGGCCTGTTGCAGCGATACGAAAAAAGCAAAGATCGAGGACAGTCTTCATGATCTGTGTTCGGATAAGATCCTGGATTATGCTTCAATCGAGCACTGAATGTCTCTGCCATGAATAAAATTCAGCTGTCTCAGCTTGGTGCATAATTTCAGTTCTTCTAATCCTTCTGGTAAGGTCCGATGTAGACGAACGGCTCAAATTCGTATCTTCTTCTTTACGAGTTGGCTCCTTCTCCAAGCGGGCGAAGGAGCGGTCCAGAGCATCATCCGACGATACGCGATCGCTTCGAGCGATCGGATGTTGCTCTAGATTTCCCATGAACACCGTGAACCAAGAATCTGATGGCAAACAAAAAGAAACCGAAAAGCAACAGGCCGATCAATCAGAAGCCAGGCATGCAGAAGGAGTCGAAAGTCGTGCAACTCGAACAGTCGCCGATTCACCTGCTTCACCGCGCCGGTCAATGTGCGGGTGATGTGTTTCAATCAGAGATGAGGACCGAGGATCTGACACCACGTCAGTATGCCGTGCTGGTCGCCGTCGCCGAGAACGAAGGACTTAGCCAGACGAACCTCGTCGATATGACCGGGATCGACCGGTCGACGCTCGCCGACATCATCCGGCGGATGCTCAAAAAGGGTCTCGTCCAACGCCGCCGGACGAAGGAAGACGCGCGCGCCTATGCGGTCAAGCTGACCGAGGAGGGCCGGCGCATTCTCGAAGCCGCGGAACCGATGGCCAAAAAGGTCGACGAACGTATTCTGCAGGCGTTGCCGGCCGCTGAACGCGAGCGCTTCCTGTCGGACCTCAATATGATCGTCGATGCGCTCGGGAAGCTGGAAGCGGCTTCGGCTGGGGCCGTGCAGGTCAAGTCGTCAGTGCGGCGCAAAGGCTGAACACGGCCGTTTGCCGTCTGAGTTCATCGCGGACTGCACGCGCGGGTCGTCATCCCGGGGTCTTGCGGCGGTTGCCTGGGGCTGGGCTGCCTGTCGATAGGATAGCCGCGGCCCGGTCCGCCGGGCCGGCGCTTCCGGCGACCTCTCTTTGTTGAGACATCGCTTCAGGCGAGCTTGTTCACGCCGCGCCGCGCACCGCCTTGCCATTCGCGAAGTGGATTCCGCATTCGCTTTTCGCTTGCCCGCGCCAGCGCCCGGCCCTGGCATCTTCACCCTCACGCACCGGGCTGGTGCACGGCGCACAACCAATCGAGCGATAACCGCGCGCCACCAGGGGATGGCGCGGCAGTTCATGCCTAGCCATGTATCGCACGATATCCTCAGGCAACCAGTCGGCCAGCGGATTGAGCTTCACGCGCGCCTCTCCATCCGGCTCGACAAAGGGGATGGCCACGCGCGTGTCCGATTGGAATCGCTTGCGCCCCGTGATCCAGGCCGAATAAGGCTTCAGGGCCCGCTGCAACGGCACCACCTTGCGCAGGTGGCAGCAGGCGTCGGCATTTGTCCGATGCAGCGCGCCGTCCGGATCGCCGCGGGCAAGATCGTCGCCAGTCGGGCCAATCAACTGAACATTGCTGAGGCCCAAGGTCGCCGCTACCTCACGCTGATAGTCGAGGGTTTCGGCAAACAACATGCCCGTTTCATTGAGTAGAACCGGCAGGGCCGGGTCGATTCTGGCGACCATGTGCAGGAGTACGATGGCCTCCGCGCCAAACGACGACACCAGCGCAATCCGGCCTGAATATTCATGGTTGATGGCGCGGCACAGCCTGCCGAACGCACCAGCACTGTCGTCGGCGGAGATAACGGCTGAGCATGGGTTGGGGGCGAGGTAGCGCATGATAAATCCTGGAAAACGGTTCCTTGCTGCAAAAAGAAGTAGCAATATTTTCTAATAGAAAGCAATTATATGGCGATAGATAAGAAGCATATTCTCATGCGGCTCTTCCGGGTCGAATGACAGGCTACGGAACCGGGGATCCCGGCAACAGCCGTCGGCTTGAGCGACCAATCGCGGAAATACCTACCGGTACGCAGAAGGCAGGCAGGACCAATCTTGCGAGAAGGGCGTCGCCGATCTTGACTTATCGGCCGGGTTCCGGATTGTTCCGGCCCAGGCAAAGAAAGTATTTGCGCGGAGCACCCAAGTGAACGAGCCAACCGGTAGAAGCGTTATCATGCCCGATATGGTCGTCGAAGGTGACATGACCTCGAACGGGCAGATCACCGTCAACGGACGAGTGCAGGGCAATGTATCGGCGCGCACGGTGGTGATAAGCCAGTCCGGTGGACTGTTCGGCTCGCTGCGCGCGCAAGACGCCGAAGTGCATGGCTCCGTTCAAGGCGACGTGTTTATTCGCGAACTGATCCGGATTGGCGAGACGGGCTCGGTCACCGGCAATGTCGAGTACGGCAAGATCGCAATGGCGCAAGGCGGCACGCTGAGTGCGACGCTCAGAAACGTACCCCCGCATCTGGCCGGCGATCTCAACCTGGCGGTCGAGCGAGGCAGTTCGGTACAAATTACAACGGCCGACCTGACTGCTTTCGATCCCGACGACGACGCCAAGGACCTGACTTTTTCGGTCAGCCGGCCGACCAACGGCTTCGTCGCGTTGTCCACGGACCGTTCGACGTCCATCAGCCAGTTTACCCAGGCCGACCTCGAAAATGGCCATGTCATCTTCGTCCACGACGGCGCAAGCACACAGGCAGCGGGTTTCGACACGATCGTCGCCGACGCCAAAGGCGCGACTTCAGGGCAGAGCAAGCGCGTCAGCGTCTCGGTCAGGGCTTGAGCAAGTCCGAACGATAGTATCGGGTGACGCGTTACCGACGTCCAGCAAGCCTTGTGCAGGCATCACGCAGTGCGAAGCGACGACGACCCCTAGCCCGCCTTTGTCACAGGGATGCGCGCCGCCATCGTCCGTGGCGGGGTCATTCGGCAAGAAGGGGTGCGAAAAGCGTATCGGGCCATACGGTTGAGCGGCCCGACACCGCCGATGGCCCCGCCACGGACGACCTGAAAGGCGGGGCCAAATGGCTGACAGCCTGTGTCGTGTCGGAGACGCGCTTCCAGCACGAACCACTTGCCCGTCATGTCGGAGACATGCTTGCAGCATGATGAACCACATCGATCTGCGTGATTCT
>JAHJQI010000052.1 GCA_018819265.1 Alphaproteobacteria bacterium | reverse complement strand
TTGAACAAACTCCGTGGAAATCTCACGGTTGTTCCGCGGGCTGGCCGGCCGTGGAACAAGAAAATCGACACTTGCCGATCCGGCGTGATCCAGAGAGCCTTGCGAGACAATATGAGCCAGACAGCTGCAACGACGGCAATTCCTCAACAGTCCAAAGCACCGACCGGACTTGCCTTGTTCTTCTATCGTATGGGCAAGTCGTTCCAGACACCGACGCCCTACCTGACGATCCTTGGTATCTTCCTATGGGTCTTTACGTGGTGGCTGCTTTGCGAAGGCCTGCGTGTCGATCGCTTTGACAAGATTCCCGGACCTGTCGCTGTATCAAAAGACCTCTTTTCGACGACGCCGTTCCAGGGCGTTTCGATCTTCACGGAAAACTACTGGAACCACATCTACGTCAGCTGCTGGCGCATCGCCATCGCATTTTCCATCGCCACCGGCATCGGCGTGCCCCTCGGGCTGTTCATGGGGTGGTCGAGACGCATCCGCGATTACGCTTTCCCGATCCTGGAAACGCTCCGCCCGATTCCGATCCTGGCCTGGGTGCCGTTGTCGATCCTGATGTTCCCAGGCTTCGAAGCCCCCGTTATCTTCCTGGCGACGCTGGCATCGCTGTTCGTCACGACGCTCAACACCATGCTCGGTGTCGACTCGATCGACGAGGCTTACTTCCGGGCTGCCGGCTGCCTCGGTTCGAGCAACTGGGACATCTTCAAGAACGTCGTCGTTCCCGGCGCCTTGCCTTTCATCTTCACCGGCCTGCAGATTTCGATCGGCGTTGCCTGGTTCTCGCTGGTTGCCGCCGAAATGGTCTCCGGTGACCACGGCCTCGGCTACCTGATCGTCGACTCCTATATGAACAACGTCACCGTCCCGATGGTGATCGGCATGATCACGCTCGGCTTCGTCGGCTGGCTCACTTCGGTCATGGTTCGCATGCTCGGCAACTGGCTGATGCAATGGCACGTCAAGGCGCTCGCCTTGCAGGGCCGCTGATCGTCGCCAAAATGATGAGAGCCAAGCACGACTTGAAATTAAGGGTTCTGACCATATGAACGTAACAACGGCAATTCGAAGCGAAGGCGCACAACCCATGGCGACACAAAAAAATCGCGGTGCCCTGAGCATTCGCAACGTCACCAAGATCTATGATCCCGAGGGCGTCAACGTCATGGCTGTTGACAACTGCTCGATGGAGATCGCGGCAGGCGAGGTCTGCATGATCGTCGGGCCGTCGGGTTGCGGCAAGACGACCCTGCTCAATGCGATTGCCGGGTTCCACTCGATCACCCACGGCGAAATCCTCCTCGACGGCGAACTCCTGTGCGGACCGGGCAAGCCGAAGGCCGACCAGGGCGCCGAGCGCATGGTCGTTTTCCAGCATGGCGCTCTTTTCCCCTGGATGACGCTTGCCCAGAACGTCGCCTACGGGCCGATGGTTCAACGCACCATGAGGAAAAAAGCGGCACTCGAGAAGGCGCGCGACATGCTCGCCGAAGCCGGCCTGGGCGACGTGACGGATAAGTATCCCGGCGAAGTTTCGTCCGGCATGTCGCGGCGTGCCGAGATCGTGCGCGCGCTCATCAATGATCCGAAGGTGCTTCTCCTCGACGAGCCCTATCGTGCCATGGACGCCCTGACCAAGTCGATCATGCATGAATCCCTGCTCGAGACCTACGATCGCACCAAGGTGACGATTTTCTTCATTACCCACGACCTCGAGGAAGCGATCTTCCTCGGCGACAAGGTACACGTCGTCACGACGCGCCCCTGCCAGTTGAAGAAGACGGTGACCGTCGACATCCCGCGCCCGCGCACTTTCGAAACGCAGTCTTCGGAGGAATTCCGCGTGTTGATGGAAGAGGTCAACGAAGCCGTCCACGAAGAAGCCATCAAGGCCTTCCAGGCCGGCGAACGCGAACTGGCATAACGAGCACTGGCCCCACGATAGAATGGCCCCACGATAGAATGGCCCCACAGTAGACTGGCCCACAAAAATCTGGCCCGAGCCGAAAAAGGATCCGGAAACGCCCCATGACCGATATTGCGCAGCCATCGTCCCATGCCGCCACGCCGGTGCCGCCGAAACGGCGCGGTGCGCTTCAGAAGCTCTGGCAGAACCAGTCGCTGTGGCGCGGCATCACTGCGATCATCGTCTTCCTCGTAATCTGGGAAATCGGCGCTCGCTGGGATGAATGGTTCGGCAAGGAATGGATGATACCCGGCGTCGGGCTCATACCGCCGCCAACCGATGTGGCGACCACCTGGCTGGAGGTGCTGCCCAAGGCCGGCTACTGGGAAAGCTGGGTTTCGAGCTTCAGGCGCGTCATATCAGGCTTCCTGATGGCGATGCTGCTTGGTATCCCCTTCGGCCTCATGCTCGCGGTCAACAAGTACTTCCGCGACCTGTTCTTCCCGCCGTTTGAAATCCTTCGCCCGATCCCGCCATTGGCGTGGGTGCCTGCTTCCCTGATTTTCTGGCCGACCAATGAGATGTCGATCGCCTTCATCACGTTTCTGGGCGCGTTCTTCACCATCGTGATCAACGTTCTCGGCGGTGCCCGCAATATTGACGTCCGCTACCTCAGGGCCGCCCAGTCCATGGGCGCCTCGCAATGGGACCTGTTCTCGAAGATCATCCTGCCCGGTACCTTGCCGTCGATCTTCACCGGCGCTGCCGTCGGCATGGGCATCACCTGGGAGGTCGTGCTCGCAGCCGAGATGATCTCGGGCGGCGGCACCCAGGGTGGCGGCGGACTCGGCTTCTTTATCTGGAACTCCTACATGGGTGGCTCGCTGGAGCAGATCGTCGTCGGCATGATCTCGGTGGGGATCGCCGGCTATCTGTCATCGAGTGCGATACGCGCGATCGGCGACTGGTACATGCCCTGGAAGCGCCTCTTCTAGTAAAGGCGAAATCGCGCTGGCGAACACGAGACACGTTTGAAATAAAGAGACGAAAGGTCTAACGAAGCTATGGCGCAGGATACCTTGGACGCATCCGTGAAAGCGACCGACCCGACCGCCGGCAAGAGCAAGGTCGAACTCCGCAACGTTTCCAAGTCCTACGGTGACGAATGGGAACAGCAGCGGGTCATCGACAGGCTCAACGTCGAAATCAAGCCTGGCGAGCTGACAGTGATCGTCGGGCCGTCCGGTTGCGGCAAGTCAACGCTCGTCAACCTGATCGCCGGTTTCGAGTTTCCGGACTCGGGTGAAATCCTGCTCGACGACAAGCCGGTCACCGGCCCCGCCCGCGACCGCATGGTCGTGTTCCAGGAGACAGCGCTCATCCCCTGGCAGACGACCTATCAGAACATCGTCTTCGGTCCCAAGCTGCGTGGCGATCTCAGGGGCAAGGCCCTGCAGCAGGAGGCGGACCGGCTACTCGCCAAGGTCGGCCTCAGCGAATTCAAACACAAGTATCCCCTGCAGCTTTCGGGTGGCATGCAGCGGCGCGCCGAACTCGCCCGCGCCCTCATCAACAATCCGCGCATCATGATCATGGACGAGCCCTTCCGCGGTCTCGACGCCATGTCGCGCGGCCTCATGCAGGAATTCTTCCTGCGTCTGTTCGAAGAAAACCGCCGCACCAACCTGTTCGTGACATCCGAGATCGACGAAGCGATCTTTCTTGCCGACCGCATCGTCGTGCTTTCGAACCGCCCCGCCCAGGTGCGAACCGTCATTGAAGTCAACCTCCCGCGCCCGCGCGACTACAAGATGCTCGCCTCTGCCGAGGCCTACGCGATCAAGCGCGAGGCGATGGCCATCCTGCACGAGGAAGCCATGAAGAGCTTCAAGGCCGGATCCGGTGCCGATTTCGCCGAAGCTTATGGCAAGGATGGCGGTGGCGGGCACTAAGGCGACGGGGACGTTCGCGCCATGATCGATGCGTTGATCCTCATCTCGCAGCGTCACATCGTGATAACGCTGGCTATCGTCGGCGCGCTCCTGGTCACGGCTGGTTCGCTGGTCGCCAAGCCGCGCGGTCGCAACATGCCCGAACCGGTCGAGGACGATGCGCGAGGCGTGCTGGCGCGGCGCTTGACCACCATCGGTTACGTCGTCACGATGACCTCGATCGCGCTCTTCATCGTGGCCGGGTTCGTCTCGGACCTGCGGCCCTGAAGGGCGCAGGTTCCGCCACGCGGCGACGCCACTTCCTGTCAGGACGGCCTTCCCCATGACGCTGATCGACACCCACGACTTGTCGAAATCCTTCGGCACGCACAAGGCGGTGAGCAGCGTCAGTTTCTCGGTCGCCACGTCTTCGATTGTCGGCCTGCTGGGCTCCAACGGCGCGGGCAAGTCGACGACCATGCGCATCCTGGCGGGATGCCTCCGACCCGATAGAGGCCGCGCCATCGTCGCGGGATGCGACGTCGTCAAGGACCGTATCGAGGCGCAACGGGCGCTGGGCTATTTGCCCGAGGCCGCCAACGGTTTTTCCAGCCTTACTGTCGCGGAGTTCTTGAGCTTCGCGGCCGAAGCGCGCGGATTGCACGCAGGTTCCGGCCGCCGCGCCGTGGCACGCGTCACGGAGACGCTGGAACTGGGCGCGGCTTCCGGCAGGCAACTCGGGACCCTTTCCAAGGGCTGGCGCCAGCGTGCATGGCTCGCGCAGGCACTCGTCCACGAACCCCCCGTTCTCCTGCTCGATGAACCCACCGACGGCCTCGATCCCAAGCAGAAAGTCGACCTGCGCGCGCTGCTGAAACGGCTCGCGCGGGATCGCGCGATCCTGATGTCGACGCACATCGTCGAGGAGGCCGAGGAGCTTTGCGACCGTCTCGTCGTGATGAACGCGGGACGCGTCGTTGCCGATGCGGCCAAGGGCGAGCTCAGCGATGCGGCCGGACGGCTTGCCCCCGCTCTCATCGCCCTGATTTCCGATCGCTCCCAAACCGCATCCGCCGCCGCATGAACGGCCCATTGCAAGACGGCATGGACTCCGTCCGCCGCGCACTCGCCGCGACGGACCCATTCGGCCGGTGGCTCATAGACACATTGACGGTGGCCCGCCATGAAGCCCGCTTGCTGTTCTTCGCGCCACTGACCTTGATCTTCCAGGTCTGGTTCCTGCTGGCGCTCGCCATCTGCATCTTCCTCGTCGCCGATTTCTACGCGACCGACCTTGCGAGTTTCAATCTCCAGTGGACCTTTCTGCCCTGGATTGCTCTCGTCATGGCGCCGGCCTTGGCGATGCGCGCATTTGCCGAAACGCCCGGCGACCGCGGACTTGAATTGACCTTGTCGCTGCCGATGCCGACCAGCGTCATCGTCACCGGCAAGTGGCTGGCCGGCGCGCTCGTGCTGCTTTTGACGCTGGCGATGACCGCTCCCTTCGTTGTCACCGTCGGCTATCTCGGTGATCCGGATTGGGGCATCGCCGTCTCGGGGTATCTTGGGGCGGCCTTGCTGCTTATGGCGTTCTACGCGATCGCCATTCTGGCCGCGGCACTGACCAGGGACCACGTTGCAGCCTACGTCGCCGGTCTTGCCGCATTGAGCCTGCTTCTGCTGCTCGGCTGGGATACGGCCGCCAGGGTGCTCGGCACCAGTCCCGCGGCATCGTTCGTCGCCTCGCTCGCAACGATCAGCCCGAAATACTGGCTCGACCGGATGGCGCAAGGCCGTGTCGAGCTTGCAGGCTTCGCCACGATGCTACTTCTGGTGTCCGCGGCCCTGATGGGCGCGACGTGGTTGATCGAGCGCCGCCGTGAGTCGCGGCCGGCCGGTTTTCGAGCGTGGGGGGCAGGCGGGCTGGCGGTTCTTGTCACGGTCGTGCTTCTCGCGGGTGCGGCGCGGCTTCCGCTGGCTCTCGACCTCACCGCCGAGCGGGAATTCACCCTGCATCCAGAGACGCGCTCCGTTGCCGCCACGGCCCCCGCGGGCATCGAGATCGATTTCTACTACAGCGAGGATGAATCGAAGATCCCCGCGCGCATCCGCCAGCACGCACAGCGCGTCGGCAATCTGCTCGGTGAAATCGCCGGTTATGGCGGTGGCAACATCAAGGTCCTGAGGCACCGCACCAGCGAAGACAGCGAAGCCGAGGAAGCGGCAGCGGCTGCCGGCGTGCGCCGCATTCCCATGACATCGGGCGACAGCTTCATGCTCGGCGCGGTCTTCCGTCATGGAGATCGCCAGGGCGTCATTCCCTATTTCGACGAGGAGCGCGCCGAACTGCTCGAATACGATCTGGCGTTGGCGATCAATACCCTGGGCCGCAACAAGACGCCCCGCGTCGGCATCCTTTCGCCGCTTCTGCGCTCCAGCGCTGCAGACCAGCCGCGCGAGGGCCTCGCCATGATCGAGGACCTCAAGCAGAACTACGACATTGCCGTCATTCCCCATTTCGCCGACGAACTGCCCCCGGGTCTCGACGCCCTCGTCGTCATCGACGCGACCATTCTGAAACGCTCGATGCTTTATTCCATCGACCAGCATCTCATGTCTGGACGCGGGCTGATCGCGATGCTCGATCCCTATCCCCGCTTCAACAGCGCCAACATGGTGGTAAAGCCCGAGCCTGGAGACGAGATCAACGACATCTCGGACCTGCTGCAAAAGTACGGCGCCCGATATCGTGGCGGCGAAGTCGTCGGCGACGGTTCGATGGCAGCTCTCGTCACGGGAAGTGACGGTCGCCAGCTCAACTATCCTTACTGGCTGCGCGCCAAACGGGACGCATTGTCTCCGCGCCATCCAGTGACCGCGAGCCTCAACGAACTCCTGTTCGCCGAAGCCGGCGCCTTCGACATCGATGCCGCGAACGCTTCGGCGGTGGCACTGGTCACGACCAACCCCGGTCAGTCGGGCGTACTTCCCCGCGACCGCTTTAAGGAGCGCGGCCCCGAAGCGCTTGCAGCCGAATTCAAAGCGTCCGCCGAAAAGGCCTTCGTCATCGCCGCCGCTCTGGCAGGGCCGTATGAGAGCGCGTTCGCCGGCCCGGTTTCAAACCCCCCGTCGACGGAACCGGCGGCACAACCTCCGGCGCAGACGTCCGGCGAAATGGCTCCAGGCCCAAAAGAGCCGCAACCCCACCTGCAAGGCACGCCGTCCGCGGCCCTGTTCGTCATCGCCGATGCCGACTGGCTGTTCGACCCGATGGCCGTGCAGGCGGTGACCGTCGGTGATCGGACCATGACGCGGCCGCTCAACGATAACGCCGCCTTCCTCATCAACATGGCCGAATATGCAACCGGCAATCCGCGGCTCATCGGCATCCGCTCGCGCACAGCGTTGCGCCGCCCGTTTGCGCGCGTCGCCGACATGTTGAAGGAGGCTCAGGCGCGCTACCGGTCGCAGGAAGCCGACTACGTCGGACGCATTGCCGGCGTCGAGGCGGCGATCTCGAAGGTTCTAGAATCGACGGGCGCCAAATCCGCCGAACAACTGCCCGATACCCTGATGAAGGAAATCGGCGAATTGCGCACGAAGCTTTTGCCGTTCCGCTGCGAATTGCGCCAGATCCGCCGATCCATGCGCGAGAATGTGGAGGCATTGGGAGCGCGGTTGACGTTATTCAACCTGGCCATCCCTCCGCTGCTGGCCGGATTATTCTTCGCTGGCCTCCATATCATGCGGCGGCGGAAGACGCGCCGCAATTCTTATTGATCGTCTCAATCCTCGCATAGAAGAGAACAGATTGCCGCCTGTCTGCGGCAAGTTGTAGCATTTTAATGCTGCTTTCGTGCGCTTTGGAACGAAACAAATGCCATGCGTACGAATGGTTTGCACCCCTTGAATTTCGATTGGAATTCGTGGGGCAATATCGCCAAGGCTGGACCGTTATTGCATCGGGGAAAGTCGAAGGCGCTGAAGGTTGGCCGCTGATCGGCTCAAAAGGCGCATCGGCGGACGCAAGTTCCGACTCGATAACTGAAGTTTGGACTCGAAACATAATGGGCGTTCCCAAGCGGAACCATCCGCTTGGGTGGTTGTCCCGATCAAGCGCAACGAGCCAATCCAACGATTGCGCGCTGGGACAGGCAACGAAACTGGCCACCAAGCCAATCGCTCCAAATCAACGGCTTACTCCTGGGAGAAGACGCATATGGGCAGACGCAAGGAAGATTTAGATGAATCGAAACGCAGTAGCGGAATTCAGCCCGTCGAAGAAGGTCGGCGAAGCTTCCTGAAAGGCAGCTTAATGCTTGCCGGCGCTGCGGCCGCAGGCGGATCGGCAGGGCTGGCAAGTGTCGCACAGGCCGGGTCTCTTGCGATCCCCGAGAGCAATAAGTCAATGGGCCGCGAGATCGAGCCCAAGGCTTACGGCATGCCTTCGAAGTACGAGGCCCATGTCACGCGCAACCGGACCGACGTGTTTGTCAACAAGCAGCACTGGTCGGACTGGTCGATGACGCCGCTGCAGCACCAGAAGGGTATCATCACGCCCAACGGCTTGTTCTATGAACGCCATCATGCCGGCACGCCGGATATCAATCCAGAGCAGCACACGCTTGTGGTGCATGGCATGGTCAAGCAACCGCTCAAGTTTTCAATGGATGACTTGATGCGCTATCCCTCCATGTCGAAATTCTACTTCATGGAATGTTCCGGTAACGGACTGACCGACTGGAAAACTGTCAAATCGACAACAGTTCAGCAGACACATGGCCTTCTGGGCTGTGCGCAATGGACCGGTGTTCCCCTGTCATGGCTGCTCGACGAGGCTGGCCTTGCCGACGGCGCCAAGTGGGTTCTACTTGAAGGCGCCGATGGCTCGGCCCACCTCCGCTCCATCCCGATCGAAAAGTGCATGGACGATGTCATGATCGTCTGGGGCATGAACGGGGAAATGCTTCGTCCAGAAAATGGCTATCCGCTGCGCGCGTTCATCCCGGGTTGGGAAGGCAATGTCTGCGTCAAGTGGCTGCGTCGTATCAAGGTCGGAGACAAACCCTGGAACGCCCGCAGCGAGACCGCGCGCTACACTGACCCGATGCCGGAAGGCAAATGGCGCCAGTTCAGCTTCGTCATGGAGTGCAAGTCGGTAATTACGAGCCCGTCGGGCGGGATGAAGATCCCCGGTCCCGGGCGCGTCGAGATCGAAGGCTTTGCGTGGTCTGGTAACGGCACGATCAAGGCCGTCGACGTCACCTTCGATGGAGGCAAGACCTGGCGCGAAGCCAAGCTCGAAGATCCTGTCTTGGACAAATGTCTCACCCGCTTCCGCTACAGTTGGGATTGGGATGGCGGCCCGGCCAAGATCGCGAGCCGCGCGGTCGATTCGACCGGTTACGTTCAGCCGACGGTGGCCGACATCGACAAGGTCCGCGCGATCACCGGTTTCGTTCAGCACCACAACGGGGTCTTCCCTTGGTCGGTCAGCTCTTCAGGGGAGGTTGCCAATGCTATCGCGTAAATTGACCGCGGCGCTTGTCGCATTGACGTCGGCTGGATTGGTTGCCGGAGCAGCATGGGCTGGGCCGGGCGTCAAGTACGGCTCGCCGATCAGCGAAGCCGATGTTGCGGCGCTCGATATCGATATACGGACCACCGACGGCGCAGGCCTTCCCCCCGGCAAGGGAAGCGTTGCCGAAGGTGCCAAGATATTCGCCGAGCAGTGCCTGGACTGCCATGGCGAAAAGGCGGCAGGAGGTAGCGTCTTCGGTCCGATGGTTGGAGGCGTTGGATCGTTTCTGACCGACAAGCGCAAGCTGACGCCGGGCAGCATGTATCCCTACGCGCCGATACTTTTCGACTACATGAAGCGCGCCATGCCGATGACCGCCCCTCAGAGTCTGAGCGACAACGAAGTCTACGCGTTGTCCGCTTACATTCTGAACCTCAACGGCCTGGTCAAGGACGATGCGGTCATGGACGCCAAGTCGCTCGCGGCAGTCGAAATGCCCAACAAGAACGGCTTCTTGGTCGACAGCCGTCCCGACACCAAGGCGGACCGCTGCATGTCGGACTGCAAACCGATCAAGGAATGATCGGCAGCCGGACAAAGTAAGCCTCCGGTTCACGAACACGAAAAGCCCGGCTCGCGCCGGGCTTTTTTGTGGGCTGGGGCTCGGAGCCGACAGCCGGCCATATAGACCGCTTCTATCAAAACATAAATTTACGAATTGAGCGCAATCAAAGACCGGCGCCTTGAGTTGCGAAATACTCGGTTCATCGAATTCGACGGGAACTGAGGACAACGACGATGCAAACCGCAAACGAACTTCACTATCGCCCCGCCTGCCAGGCCGCGACACCAGCAGAGTGCTCCAACTGCACCGCTTCTTATGACTGCGTACGCGCCCGCTCCGGTCGCAGATTCGCCTGGGGATTTGTCATGATTGGGATACTCCTTGCCCTGGCGGTGATTGCCAACGCCCTAAGCTGACGGGCGAACAACGGCGCGCGGCTGCCGTAAGTGCCGCAATTTTTCCCTCCCCGGAAAAAAACTCCCCGCGAAGCAAGCTCCGCGGGGTTCTTTTTATGCAGCTTGTCGAGTTGCCCGTCGGTACGGTGCGATATTGTCCGCACATTAACCCGCCGCGCGACCATCTCCGGTCTCTGAGCGCCGGGGTCACAGGCTTTTATCAGCTCAATCGGGCAATTATTTCCCCGACTTGATCTCGTCCAGCTTCTTTTCCCACTTCACGGCCTTGGCGAAGGCTTCGAGTTCTTCCGGCGCCATCGTCACCGTTTCCGCCGGACCCGGGTAATCGCGATCGACCACGTCCTTCATGTAGCGCGTGATAACGTCTTCCATGATCGGGATGAGGTCGGTGTAGATGCGCGAATGCTTCGGCACGTGCTCTTCCCACAGATGGAAGAGGTCGGACGAAATGATGTGCACGCCGTCGGCACGACTTCCAGCACCCAGGCTGATGACCGGGATCGGCAGGATCTCGGCGAGATACTCGGCGACTTCCGACGTCGTCACTTCGCACAGGATCGAGAAGCAGCCGGCATCATACATCGCCTTGGCGTCGTCGATCAGTTCCTGCGCCCGCTTGGCCGTCTTGCCCTGGGCGACGAAACCGCCGAGCTGCGGCATGCGCATCGGCGTGATGCCGATATGGCCCTGCACCGGAATGCCGGCGTTGACGATGGCCTCGATCGCCGGAACGTGGTGGCGGTTGCCTTCGCACTTCATCACTTCGGCGTTGGCTTCGTGGACAAAGCGTCCGGCATTTTCGATAGCCTGCTCTTTCGAGACATGGAAGCTCCAGTAGGGCATGTCGACCATGCGCAGGCCGTACTTCGAGCCGCGGTCGATCGCCTGGCTCATCATCATGACTTCCTGGAAGCTGACCTTGACCGTGCTCTGGTGGCCGAACAGGATCATGCCGCCGGTATCAGACACGCACAGGATATCCATGCCGAGCCGGTCGGCGACAACCGCGGTACGGTAGTCATAGGCGGCGAGCTGGGTAATGGGCTCGCCCCGTTTCTTCTTTGCCATCAATGTGTTGACGGTGACTTTCTTACGTGGCTTTGCGGCCTCGGCCATGGCGCTCCTCCGGGGAATCGTTTTTCGGTGTTGTCGACTGACGGAGGCCGCAAATCGGCCGGCGTCGACGCGCCGGCCGCAGCCTCACGCCAACAATGGGCGCTTTCACGGAGCCGTTAGTCAAATCCGCACAACCTATGGCACGTTTGCCCTCGACTATGAGGGCCGTCCGTACGAACGGATGGTCAGCCAGCCAGCGCCCCGTATGCGATTTTCACGAGGATCAGTCCGCCGATAATGACCATCAGCACTGAAACGATCAGGCGCAGCGTCGCCTTCGGCAGGACATGGGCTAGTTTTGCCCCGCCCCAGGTGCCGAGCGAAATCCCCGCCGCCAGGACACAGCCAAGCACGATGTCAAGTGTTCCGGCATAGATGTTGCCGGCGGCCGCCAGGACGGCGATCGGCAGCTGGATGGCCTGCGACAGACCGATGGCTGTCAGCACCGGGATCTGCAGCCACATCAGGATAGGCACCAGGACGAGAGGTCCCCCGGTCCCCGTCAGGCTGGAGGCAAACCCGGTGAAGGCACCAATGCCTGCCAGCGCCGGTTTGCCGAGCTGGGAAGCCTCTTCCCCGTCCTTGTTGCTCTTTGCCAGCAGCGTATTGAGACCCGACGCCCCGGTCAGCAAGCCGATGCACAGCTCCAGAAACCATCCCGAGGTGACACTGGCGGTGACCGCGCCCAGGAACGCCGCTGGCATCGCTCCAGCCCACATCCAGGCGGTCAGATCCCACCGGATCGACTTGTTCCTGGCAAATACGAAAGTGCCGATGGCACCGGAGACGAGGTAGGAGAACATCGCCGCGGCAATCGCCGTGTGGATTGGAACGCCGCCTGCGTAGGCGAGCAGCGGCACCAGGATGACGCCTCCGATCCCGACGCAGCCAATGAGAAGACCGGCGGTCATCGCAAATAGAGCGAATGTTGTGACATCGATGATTTCCATGGGTTCTCCTATCGGCGCCAGAAAATTTTTGATAATTGATCCCGCTTATCGTTCTGGAAATTTCGCACAACTCCTCTATATTGGAGGGATAAGCCAGCTGCGAGACACGACCGCAATGCTGCGGTGAGGGCGAGAAAGTCCACTGTCTCGGGAGAACGCCTGGCAACTGGTGGAGGAAATGCCGTGTTTCTCAGGCAATTCAAATATCTCGTCGCCGTCGTCGAGGAAGAGCACTTCGGTCGTGCGGCAACCCGCTGCCACGTCACGCAGCCGAGCCTGTCGAGTGGCATCAAGCAGCTCGAGCTGGAGCTCGGCGTGCCGATCTTCTTGCGTGGGCGCGGCCAGCGTTTCCATGGGCTGACCGCCGAGGGCGAGCACATCGCCAAGTGGGCACGTCTCATCATCTCGCATTGCGACGCCATGCGCGACGAGATCAAGGCGATGCAGAAGGACCTGCACGGCTCACTGCGCATGGGCGCCATGCCGTCGATGTCGCCGGTGCTTCCCGTGCTCCTGCAAAAGGTCCGCGAGCACCACCCCGGCGTCCGCGTCGACGTCCACTTCATCGGCAACGAAGCCATGAAGCTCGGCCTCGACAACTTCACTCTCGATTGCGCCATCACCTACCTCGAGAAGGCCGATCTCGGCCGCCGCAACTATCTTCCGGTCTACACCGAGAGAATGAGCCTGCTGGTGCCGGATACCAATGAGTTCGAGGGGCTGACCCAGATCACCTGGAAGGAAGCCGCCGAACTTCCGCTGGCCATGCTGCGTCCCTCGATGCACGAGCGCCGCTTCGTCGATGCGGCGTTCAAGAAAGCCGGCTGCGAGGTCGTTCCGAAGGTCGAATCAGAATCGATCCTGCACCTGATGTTCCAGGTGCAGTTCACCGAGCTGTGCACTGTGATCCCTTCGCACTTCACACGCATGCCCGGCCTGCACCCGGGCACCAAGGCGCTGACCCTTGTCGAACCCGAGGTGAGCCAGGAAGTCGGATTGTTCTGGGCCGAAGGCGAGACTGTCATGCCGATGGCAAACGTGATGGTGGCGATCGCCAAAGAGTTCGAGAAAACCGGAGACCTGCGCCGCCTGCTTGGAGAAGAGGAGCGCAAGCGCGGCAAGAAGCCAGCCGGCTCTGGTGCCGCGAAAGCGACCGCGCCTCGCGATTACGCGTCGTCGTGAAGCCTCGAGGTGAGCCGTTGGCGGGCGCTCAGCTCGCCAGCCGCTTGCGGTGGGCCGCCACCTGATCGCGCAGGAACTGTATGACGTCGTCTGCCGCAAGCTTGTCGGCTGCAATACGCTGCACCGACAGGATGCTTGCCGCGTCGAAATTGCCGGCGAGCGCCTGCTCGTCGGTGGCGACGAAGAAGAACGGTTCGGGCCGCAGCGCGTCGCCGGCCGAAAGCCCCGCACGCAATGCGCCGGCACCACTACCCGCCGGCAGCGGCAGCTCGAGATTGAGTTGGAACGTTTGCGGGCAGCAGGCGACAGGCAGCTTCGAATAGTCGGCGTCTGCGTCGCGCGAGAGATCGTGGCGGACAGCCGTCAGCACCGCCGCCGCGTTGCGCAGCCATCCCTGCAGGGCTTTGAGTTCGGCGGCGTAGGCTTCGGCCTCGTGCTCCTCGCTGTCGCCGAGCATCAGGTCCTTGGGCGTATAGGGCAAGTCCTTCGAGAACTTGTCGCGGTCGACGTCGCGGTGCAGGAGTTCGACGAGAACCCAGGCTTCGACATGGGCCGGTGTGTGCTCCTCGAACGACAAGGTGTGAGTGGCGGGCTTGCCGTCTTCGCAGAATTGAAGTTCCAGCACTCCCAGCCTTGCCTCAACCGAAAGTCCCGGACCGAATTCCTTGGTCCTGATCGAATTGGCTTCATCGTTCCATATGAGTTGGAGCTGCGCATTGCCTTCTTCGTCGCCAAGGTAGCTGTTGGCAATCCGTGCCAGCCAGTGCAGCGCATTATGCGCCTGTCGCCGCGCTTCGTTCATGCGCTGGGCGGGAATCGGCTCGATGGTCTGCCAGGCGAGTGCGGTCATGTTTCGAACTCCAAGGATGACACCCATATTCGGATACAGTTGTTCAGGCGGCCTCAGCCCCGTAGAACAGCATCGACACGTGCTCGGCCTCCGCGAAGAACAGCCAGCGCTCGATGACGACCCCCACCCCCATGGCAATGACGGCGACCAGCGCGAACAGCGGTGCGGTATATGTACTTACCACTAGCAGAAGCAAAAGGCACACGCTCGGGACGAGGAACATCAGGTAGGCCGACAACCGCCGCAGCTTGTCGGCATGTTTGCGTGCCACCTTGAAGCCCATTTCCCGCATCACGTAGTTCGCCTGCGCATGCGGCGGTTCGAGATGCCGAACCTTGCCCAGATGTCCAAGGCCGGTCGCATTTTCCGGTCGCAGCGATCTTGGACTTTCATCGACGGCTTCCCAGTAGAACCGCTTCGTGAAGTAGGCGGCAATGACAGCGGCAAGCGGCAGAACGATCGCCCACGTCGGCAGCGGCGTGAACAGCGACAGAACGAACACGAACAAAACCCCACCCGTTGCCAGTGCCAGCGTGACATAAACCGGCACCGTCAGCGGCTGGTTCCAGGCTCTGATCGTCGGCAGCGAGGCATAGATCATGCCCGTTGCATAAACCGTTGCAACCGCCAGCACAGATGCCAGCACGGAAGCAAAAACGACTGCGCCCTGCGTCGTCTCGTAGAACACCCACGAGATCCCGAGGATCGCCGCCGGGATATAGGTTGCAACCGCCAGCACGCCTTCCCGCGACAGCCACGACGAGCGCCACTGCGAGAACGCCCGCCATGCCCGCTCCGGCCGCCCCAGGTGTGCCGTTGACGACAACAATCCGCCGGTGATGAGTGCCAGCGCCAGCCCGAGACCGATGAGGCCCAGCGCCCAGTCGGCCGGGAAACCGCGCAGCGCCGACGCCATTGCCAGCCAGACGAGAAGACCGTAACCGGCGCCCGAGGCGGTCGTGAAGAAGATGACGGAGTAGGCGGGATGCATGGGTGTCTCGTATCCGGCGAAATCAGCGTGGTGGACAGGGCACGGCCGGCGCCGCTAGCGCGACAGCATTTTGTCGGCCCAGGCGAAAAACGAAGTGGCACGGTCGCCGCCGCCGTTGTGATCGGGGGCTTCGACGGCGGGCTGGAATGTGCTGGTCGTGGAGTCCCGGCGATCGCGCGGCGGCAGGTACTTGTTGACCGGCTTGTATCCCATCTCCGGCATCAGGTCGTAGCCGCCACGCTCCGCGACGAGTTTCGAGACGGCGCTGCCGGGATCGCCGATGTCGCCGAAGTGGCGCGCTCCCGTCGGGCAGGCGCGCACGCAGGCGGGAATGCGATCCTCCGCGGCAAGGTGGGTATTGTAGATGCGGTCGACGCATAGCGTGCACTTCTTCATGACGCCGTGGTTTTCATCGTATTCGCGCGCTCCGTAGGGGCAGGCCCATGAGCACAGCTTGCAGCCGATGCACATGTCCGGATTGACGAGCACGATGCCATCTTCGGCGCGCTTGTAGGAGGCTCCAGTCGGGCACACCGTAACACAGGCCGGCGTCTCGCAGTGCAGGCACGAGCGTGGGAAATGCACGGTGCGCCCCGTCGCCCCTTCACCCACTTCATAGCCGTGAACGCGGTTGAGCCAGCTGCCGTGCGGATCGGCGCCATAAGGATCGATGTCGGACAGCGGCGCGGAGTAGCCGCCGGTGTTCCATTCCTTGCAGCTTGTCACGCACGCCTGACATCCCACGCAGATGTCGAGGTCGATGACGAGGCCCAGTTTCTTCTTCGTCGTCTGCGGCAGGCTTGTCATTTCCGGCCCTCCCGGAATTCGGCGCCGAAGCTCAATACATCCGGTTTGTCCATCTCGAAGGGTTGCTTGACCGGCTCGAACCGCGGCTCGGTTTCGCTGGCGCCGTCGGCTTTCTCGATATTCACGCGCAGGTCGAACCAGGCCGCCTGCCCGGTCACCGGATCCGAGTTCGAATAGCGGTAGCCGCCGCCGCCTTCCGGCAGCAGTTCGGAAATCAGGTGGTTGAGCAGGAACCCCTGGTTGGATTCCGGCGCGTCGTCGCTGAGCCCCCACGAGCCCTTGCGCTTGCCGATGGCGTTCCAGGTCCAGATCGTGTCGCGGTTGACGCCGTCCATCAACCGCACCTGGCACTTCACCCGGCCGATTGTCGACGATACCCACGCCCAGTCGTCGTCCTCGATGCCGTGTTCCCGGCCGAGGTCTCGGTGAATGTAAAGTCTGTTCTGCGCGGTGATCTGCCTGAGCCAGGCGTTCTGCGAACCCCACGAATGATACATGTGCATGGGCCGTTGCGTGATGGCGTGGAGCGGGAAGGTCCCACTATCCACCATGTCCTCCTCGAACGGCGGATACCAGAACGGCAGCGGGTCGAAGTACTTGTCGATCCGCGCCCGGTGGCTGTCCGGCGGCTGCCGCTCGCCGTGGCCTTGCGCCGCCAGCCGGAACTGCTGCAGAGGCTCCGCGTAGAGCTGGAAGATCACCGGGTTGGTCTCGACCCGGAATCCCATTTCGAGGGCCCACTCCATGTAGTCGCGGTTGGCGTGCCGGAAATAGGCCATATGCGGCTCGATTTCATGGGCGAAGAACGAGCCGTTTTCCAGGTAGCGATTGAGCTGATCGGGATTGGGCGCACCCCGCCCGGTTTTCGTTCCGTCTTCGCCGCGCCAGCCGGCGAGCGGGCCGATGCCCGGCTTGCGTTCGTGATTGACCATATAGTCGGGATAGCCGCCGGGGTATTTGGGCGAGCCGTCCTTGTTGACGAAGCCCGGCAGTTTGAGACGCGCCCCGAGATCGATCACGACTTCCTGGAATCCGCGCACGTCGCGGTCGGGTTTGACGACGGGATGGCGGATGCAATCGGCGGCCATTTCCGCAGTCGAGATCGGACAGTCCAGGAGCGAGATGCAATCCCAGCGCTCGAGGTAGGTTGTGTCCGGCAGGATCAGGTCCGCATAGGGCACCATCTCGGAGTAGTAGGCATCCGAGTAGATGATCTTCGGGATAACGTACTCGCCCTTGTCGTCCTTGGCTGTCAGGTGCTCCAGCGTGCCGGGAATATTCATCGACGAGTTCCAGGCCATGTTGGCCATGTAGAGGAACAGGACATCGATCGCGTAGGGGTCCTTCTTGGCCGCGTTGTTGATGACCATGTGCATCAGGCCGTGCGCCGACAGCGGTGCGTCCCAGCTGAAGCCCTTGTCGATGCGGCTCGGCTGGCCGTCGTCGTCGAGCAGCAGGTGCTGCGGGCCGAGCGGGAAGCCGAGGTGCGGACCGCCCAGCGGCTCCAGCGGCCGGATCGTCTGCAGCGCCCCGTGCGGCACCAGCCATGGCGGCACCTGCTTGGGGTAGGGCGGCTTGTAGCGGAACCCGCCGGGACAATCGATCGCACCGAGAAGGACCTGCAGGATGTGGATCATGCGGCAGGTATGAAACCCGTTCGAGTGTGCCGAGACACCGCGCATGGCATGCATTGAGATCGGCCGCCCGATCATTTTTTCATGCCTTCGCCCCGTCCAGTCGGTCCACGGATGATCGAGCACGACTTCCTGTTCGAAGGCGACTTCGGCGAGTTCGCGCGCGATGCGGCGCATTTGTTCGGGCTTTAGCCCGGTTTGCTCGGCGACGGCCTCGGGGCTGTATTCGTCGCTGAGGAAGCGTTCCGACATCAACTCGAAGACCGGTCGCGCAGTGCGCCCGTCGGCAAGCGTTCGTGCGCCCGTGAGCGCCGGCGAAGCATCGGGGGTCAAGGCGTGGACGAGGCCGCCCGACTTTTTGTCGAACAGCATCGGCACGCCTTTTTCGTCGCGCACGAACAGTCCATGGTCGGCGGCGCCCCGGTCCTCAATGACGAGCCACGGCGCGTTGGTGTAGCGCACGAGGTAGTCGAGATCGATCGTCCGGTTGGCAAACAGCTCGTGGATCAACGCACCGACGAACAGGCCGTCCGTTCCAGGCCGGATGCCTACCCACTCGTCGGCAACCGCATTGTAGCCGGTGCGCACAGGGTTGACCGCGACGATCTTGGCGCCCCGCCCCTTGAGCTGCCCGATACCGATCTTGATCGGATTTGAGGCGTGGTCCTCGGCCACCCCGAACAGCATGAAGTACTTGGTGTGCTCCCAGTCGGGATCGCCGAACTCCCAGAACGCGCCGCCGATGGTGTAGAGCCCGCCGGCGGCCATGTTGACCGAGCAGAAGCCGCCGTGCGCGGCATAGTTCGGCGTCCCGTACTGGAGGGCCCAAAAACCCGTGAGGGACTGGCTCTGGTCACGGCCGGTGAAAAAGGCGAGCCGCTTCGGATCGGTCGCGCGCACGTTGGCAAGCCAGTAGGTCGCCGTGTCGAGCGCTTCCTCCCAGGAGATTTCCTTGAACTCGCCCGATCCCCTCGGTCCGACCCGCTTCATCGGTGCCCTGAGGCGGGCAGGCGAATAGTGCTGCATGATTCCGGCCGAACCCTTGCCGCACAGCACGCCCTTGTTGACCGGGTGGTCCCGGTTGCCCTCGATGTAGCGGACCTTGCCGTCCTTCAGATAGACTTTGATGCCGCAGCGGCACGCGCACATGTAGCAGGTGGTGTACTTGATTTCGTCGGCCGGGTTCCGCGAAAGCTCCACCGCTGGCTCGCTGTCGAGCCGCGCAACTCCTGCGCCATCAAGCTCGCCTCTCCTGCTGCTCATTCGTCCTCCCATGGCCATGCCGGCCTAGTGTGATGATTCAGAACTTCGCTACCATCTGCGGCTCGGTCGAGAGCGAACTTCTGGATCTGAATCACACTAGTGTTCCGGTTCTGACATTTGCATCCCATTGCAGCCAAGTTCCGAACAAATGTCAGAACCATAAGGAACACTAGCAAGCCTATGATTCTAGTGTAGCTTTTGCATCTAATGTTTGGTCGATACGCCAGCCGCTAGTGGGTACCAAACGTTAGATGCGCTACACTAGCAACTCTATGATTCCAGTGTCCCTTTTGTCTGCGAAGTTCGCCTCCACTCTGCCGCAGCCGCCTGAGCGAACTTCGCAGACGGGACACTAGGTTACTCTCTATGGCGCGGCCTGCACCGTGCCTTTCGAGAACGTTTTTGGCCGGCGCAAAGCCTAACCGGTCGGAGGCGATGGTGATGTGAAACCCTCGCCCATGTAAATTGCGCGGCGTCTATCGGTCCATTGAGAAGCCTCCAGGTTTGCAACTCGTTGTCGTCTCGCTCCCCCATACATGCGACTACGACCTTTTCTGCAGCCGTCGATCTGTCGTCCACGCGACAACCGCACGATTTTTCGAGCTTCATTCAATCCTCGGTCCGCCATCGCGTGCGCTGGACGAAGACGATCGTCGCCAGCGGCGCCAACACCGAGAATAGCGCAACCACGATCAGCAGCCAGCCGAGGCTCGAGTAGTCGGCCGCAACCTCGATAACGCCCGTTTCGCGGTTCTTGACTTCCCGTGTGACGACAAAGACCTCGTTGAGATAGCGGGTCATGAGGCTGCTCGCCGAGAGCGCCAGATTGGTAAACGAGGCCATCACCGCAAAGAACGTCGCCTTGAGATTTTCCGGGGCGTTGCGCGCGATCCAGGCGAGCATCGGGATCATCGCGACCTGTCCGAGCGGCGATTCTATCGCCGTATCGAGGATCGCTATGAACCGCGCGTCCACGATTCCGCCTGTCAGCGGGGCGGTCCAGTTCTGGATACCGTAGTAGAGACCGAGATTGGGCAGCGACAGCAATCCCGCAGCCAGCGTCAGCAGGACGACGATGTAGGCGATCGACTTCGATGCCATCAGCGGCCGTAACACGATCATGCCGACGAGGGTCAACAGCGAGGTTATCAACGTCAGGACGGACAGGAACTGCTGGTCGAAACCGAGCACGTCGATCTCGAACCAGCTCAAGCCAGGCCCCGGTAGCGGTGTCGCGCGGAAGACGAAAATGATGAGCGCCGTGCCGAAGAGAGCGAGCGCCTTGGCCCGGTCCAGCGCCTTCGAGAGCTGATACATGAGCGCCAGCACGATCCCCATCGACGCCACGAAGACGAGTTCCTGTCCGAACGGGACTTCGCCGAGGCCGATCAAAAGCGTGACGGCGACGAAACCGAGACCGCCGATGAAATACCACGGGTTGGGCTTGGTCGGCTCGCCTTCCGGTTCGAGCAGCGCTTCGGCTGCCTCCGCCGAGACGCCGCTGGCGATCATTTCGTTGCGGTGGCGACGCTTGAGGATGTAGGCAAGGCTGACCCCGCTCACCGAGACCAGCGGTATCGCCAGTGCAAACAGATAGATCTTTCCGTAGATGACCGCCTTCTCGTCCTGGCTCATGGCCTCGACGCCGGAGAACATGACGATGTTGAGAACGGCGACGAACACGAGCCCGGAAATCAGCGCGATGCGCCCAAGCGTCTGCATCGTCGTATGCAGCGCCTTTGCGACGTCTTCGCCGATGGGCCGACCCGCGGCATCGACGCGCGGCACCGCTTCGACCGACATCGCATCGGCGACCGCGTCCTGGATGACGTAGCCGGCTGGCGCCATTAGGACGCTCAGGACATACCAGGCCTCCGCGGCCATGATCCCCCGCATGGCATCTGGGTAGGTGATGAGCGCGTACATGATGGCGAGGCTTGCCGCGATGAGCGCCGCCCCGAGATAGACGAGCAGCGCCTTCCAGCGCCAGATGATATCGACAAGATGGCCGAGCGGCATCTTCAACGCCCACGGCAGCCCCGCCCAGAACCCGAGGCCCGCAAGGAAGGCCGCCGAAAGCCCCAGGTACTCCTTGACGAAGAACGTCCCGACGATCGCCGTCAGCCCCGAGATGCCGAATGCGAAATAGACCATCAGCGGCGGCAGGAAGGACCATCTCACCTGCCGCGACAGATCGAGAAAGGTTCGATCGAACCATTCCGAAACCGCAGCCGGCATGCTCCCCCCTTTGTCAGAACCACCAATTCGCGAGTACTCGCCGCACCATAGCCTGTAAGCCAGTTGTCGAGGGTATCGAGTCGCCGGGCGATACGGCTGGGGCGCTCAAGACCGCAGATGCTACGATTATTCCGGTTCAGGGAGTTGCTGACCGATGACAGATACACTACCTGTATAGCAACAAATTCGAGAATGTGAATATGAAATGATCTTTGGAACGCTTTTCCAAGGTCTGACTTCCACTGGCTCGGTCTGCCCCGATTTCCGGCCACTTCCCCCGGGTCGGATGACCATGCGAACCACAATTGAGAGGATGAAAGCCATGACGAACGACCCTGTCGACATGTCGGTAAAGCCGGACGTCAAAGGATTTTTCGACGAGGCGACCAATACCATCTCTTACGTCGTCAAGGATCCCGCCAGCAACGCCTGCGCCGTGATCGATTCGGTGATGGATATCGATTACGCCGCCGGCCGCATTACTTATGAACACGCCGACCAGATCATTGCCGACATCGAGGCCCGCGGCCTCGATCTGCAGTGGCTGATCGAGACCCACGTGCACGCCGACCATCTCTCGGCCGCCCCCTACATCCAGGCAAAGCTCGGCGGCAGGATCGGGATCGGCCGCAACATCAAGATCGTCCAGGACACCTTCGGCAAGATCTTCAACGAAGGCACCGAATTCCAGCGTGACGGCAGCCAGTTCGACCGCCTGTTCGACGACGGCGACACTTACCGGATCGGGTCCATGACGGCGTTCGCCATGCATACTCCGGGGCACACGCCGGCGTGCATGACACACGTCATCGGCAACGCCGCGTTCGTCGGGGACACGCTGTTCATGCCCGACGGCGGCAGCGCGCGCGCCGACTTTCCCGGCGGCGATGCGGGAATCCTCTACGATTCGATCCAGATGGTGCTGGCGCTGCCCGACGAGATGCGGCTCTTCATGTGCCACGACTATGGCCCGAACGGCCGCGAGATCCGCTGGGAAACGACGGTCGGCGAAGAAAAGGCTCACAACATCCACGTCGGCGGCGGCAAAACCAGGGAAGATTTCGTCAAGTTCCGCACCGAGCGCGACGCCCAGCTCGCCATGCCCAAGCTGATCATCCCCTCGTTGCAGATCAACATGCGCGGCGGCAAGCTTCCGCCCGCCGAAGACGATGGCAAGACCTACCTCAAGGTGCCGGTCAACAAGCTCTGATGCCGTAGATCTGAGATGCGTTGGAATCTTCGCGCGATTGATCGAGCCTGAGAGCGGCCTGCCCGCGCCATCGTCCTCGGACGAAAGGATATGCAATTTTGCCGCGCTCCCGCTGGTCGCGAGCCTCAACAGCATTTATTGGGAGGGCGAGACCTGCGCGCGAGCAGGGCAGCGGCACAGAGGAACAGCGCAAATGGCGGCCTTTACAACTCTCGATGATGCCGATCTGGCAGGTAAGCGCGTACTCGTTCGCGTCGACATCAACGTTCCGATCATGGACGGCCGCGTCTCCGACGACACCCGCATCCGCGCCATCGTCCCGACCGTGCGCACGATAATCGACGCCGGCGGCATCCCGATCCTGATTGC
>JAHJQI010000051.1 GCA_018819265.1 Alphaproteobacteria bacterium | reverse complement strand
TTGCCTGCGTAAGCCTTTTCACCCTTGCGTTCCTTGATGTTGCCGACGTCCCACGTCGACAGCTGACGCGCGAAGTCGCCGTCTTCGAGTTGACCGGCAAGGGCGCGATCGCCGATGCGGTAGACCTCGACATCGACGCTGTCGGTATTCACGGAAACGAGCGGGATGCCCTGCTGGCCGCTGCTCGGCAGGACATAGGCGCGGCCGGTGAAGCGGACGGAGGGTTTGCGGTCAGGGACGTAGGCGGCGATGGGAATCGTCTTTTCCAGCTTCTCGCCGGCGATATCGGAGGGCAAGCCTTCGCGCAGTTCGATTTCGTATCGTTCGCCGTGACTGAGGCCGCCGACGCAAAGTCGCTGGCCCTCGACCGTTACGGACTGTGGATCCTTGCCGCCGACGGACACGAAGTCGGAGAAGTCAGCCTGTTTCGTCGAGAGGGGTTCGGAGAATTCCAGGCAGATGCGCGGCTCGCTGGTGTCCGAATCGGTCGTGTAGGTCGTCATCCGGAAGCCGTGCTCGGCCTTGAGAGCGGCAAGGCGCTGGCGAACGGCTGCATCCGGCTTCAATGCGAGGCTGGCTTTCAGGGCTTCGATTGCCGGTCGCCAGAAGGAGCGGCGGCCGAGGGCCTCGGTGAGGACGGCGAGCGCCTCGGCCTTGGCGGCGGGATTGGCAGCCCGCTGGTAAGCGCGATAGGCGGCGCCGGAAGCATTGACCGGCACGTTGTAGCGTTCGGAGCCTTCATAGGTCTTGGGGTCGTAGGCGAGGAGCGCGTTGGCAAGACCGAGCCAGGCCTGCGAACTTGCCGGGTCAAGCGCGACGGCGACGGCATAGCTGCGGGCAGCAACGCGCGGGTCCTTCTGCAATTGCGCCGATCCCTGATTCAGGAGTGGAGCCAGACTGGTTTTGCCGCCCTTGGGTTTGAAGCGCTCGAGATACTTTTCGTAGTTCGTCGCTTCCTGGTCGATCTGCTGATGGGCGAAGTTCGCGACGCCTTCGGCGCGGGCCTCGTTCGTCGAGACCGTGGCGGCCAGGGCGAAGAAAGCGGAAACCAGAAAAATGGTCCAGACGCTTAAGGAGGAAGGGAGTCGCAAAACCGGCATGGGAACGATCCTCAAAAGGGGGAATCCGTAGTTGGGAAATCTGACCACTCATTCGTGTCGGAGAAAAGACTATTCCCACGGCGTGACCAAACGCAGGCCGCAAGAACGACTTGCGGCCACTTCCTGATGCTTGCTGGTAAATGCGGCCGGTAAATGCGGCCGGCTATCGGCGCGGATGGGTAAAGGTGACCAACAAAAAAGCCGGCCCCGGGGACCGGCTGTCTCGATCTGTTCATGCTTGGCGGCGATGCCCGCAAATGGCTCAGTGACGGGTCAGGGCCGTCGGCGGCGAATTTTCGCCATCCGCGTGGGGATGGGAGAAGATACCCGCTTCCTGGGCTTCCTTATAGCCGATCGCCGGCATAAAGCGGGAAATCGGAACCGTTGCCGATCCTGCCCTCCAGAGGTGGGCAAAGGTCAGCGCGGCGGCGTGCGCGGTTGCGACCGACGATGTCGTGTAGCTTTCGTAAGCGTCACGCTTGGCGGGTTCGCGGCGCATGCAATCACCGATCCAGCAGGTCTCTTCATCGAGAATGAGTTGCTCATGCGCCTCATAGAGGCGGCTGTCGCAGACGATCCGGCTCGTTGCCATCTGGAGAAGATTCGCGGAAGCCGCCAAATCTCCCTGGAAGGCGCCGGTATCGATCGCCGTGAAAACCACGCGAACCGCGATTTTTTGCGCTGCAAGAGCCGGTGCGAGGGCTGAAAGCGCACGGCAGACGGGGCTCTCGGGCGAACGTGCGACCAGGAGAAATTCGACGGGCGCCCAATCCGGCCGGCCTTCGAGTTTCTCAATATGCTGCTCGATGAACGCCTTGACCCGCGGTTCCTTCTCTTCCTTCGTGACGACCTGGAGACCGGAGGTTTTGCTATCGCGCATCGTTTCTTCCTTTGTCGTTTCCCGGCCAGGCGACCTGCCGACCAGCAGGCTGCCTTGTGCGAGACCCATTAAGGGCCACAGACGGTTAAACAACCGTTGAGACCTGGCTCGCTTTGAGCAGCGTTTTTTGCGAACCGATCGATGTGCCCCTGACTGCTGCCGATGAGTTACACACCCGACTTGCCGCCTTCCGGGCGCAGACGGTGGGCGATGGTGACGATCGTCCGGTCGTCGTCCTCGTCGTCCTCGAACCCAAAGGGCGCACTTGCGAGTTCCCAGCGACTGTTGGCGGCGGGTTCCGTGTCGATCGCCGCGTCGGTCTCGGTGATTTCAGCGTCCGCGATCGCCCCCCCATTTGCCGGCGGCGGCTCAAGGGCCCATGCGGGAAGCGGCGGCGGCGTCACCGGCTTCGTATCCACGATCGCCAGCGTCGGCAGCGGCCCGGCGGTCTCAGCGGCGGCGAGCGCCGTCGACAGGCGTGCATCGTTCGAGGGCACGGCGAACGTTGCGGTTTCGCGCATCAATGTCACCGTCGTTTGAGGTTCAACGTGGGCATTGAGGGCGGCGGCAGCGGCGTGGAATGCGGCCGGGGCCGCCTGGAACGTTACTTCGGAGGCCGCGATGCGGTTCTGCCGCTTCTCGCAGAGTGCGACGACGACATCGGTTGCGGGGGCCACTGAGGCTGCCTTCGGTGCGGCTTCCTCAGTCGCTGCAGTGCTGGGATCCACCGCAACGCCCGGCAACTGGCCAGCGGCGGGCGCGGTGTTGCCGTTGGCGGGAATGACAGGTGCAAGGGAGGCCACGTCAACGTACTCGGCGGCGTCTGTCTCGGTCTCGCTTGATAACTCGGCCGCAGCGCTTGGGGCATAGCGGCCGAATGCGGAGCGCAGCACCTTGTCGTCGGCAGGCTGGCTGGAAGCCTGACTGTCCGCGGCGCGGTTGCGGCGGTGCTTGCCGGCCATTGCCGCGCTGACAGCGTAGCCGTTCGCGGGTCCGGGGCCGCGAGCGGAACCGGTGGCGCCTTCGGCGATTTCCGCGCCGGTTTCGAGGCCGCGGCCGGAATCGCCACGCGCTGCATACCGCGACCCGTTCATGGCAGCCGGATGGATCTGACTGTCACCGTTGGCGTTGCCGCCGGCCTCGACGTCGGGGGCCAGTTTCAGGCGGGTATCGAAGCCGCGCAATGGATCGCGGCCGTTCGCCTTACGCCGATCGGCGGCGGGCGGCGCGGCTGCCACCAGCGGCTGGCTTATTCGCTGCTCGGCTTCGGCGGCGATGCGCTGGCGCTTGTCTTCCTCGGCGCGCTTGGCCGCGCCCATCACCGCCTGGAGGATCATTTCGGACCAGGCGCCGTCACGGAACCGGTAGACGCGGAAGGCCTGGCAGCCGGCGAACTTGCTGCCCTGGCGCCAAAGCTTCTTCTGGATCGCCTTGGTCGTCAGGAATGGGTTGTAGACGCGCGAGAAAATCTTCTGCTGCTCGAACCCGGTGAAAAGATTGGCAAGCAGGTGCGCCTCGTGCTGCAGCTCCTGCGCGTCGTTCGAGCCGTAGCCGAAACTGGCCTGGGCGCTGCGGCCCGTCGGCCGATACGGGGCATCGAGCGGAACGGCGACGTAATAGACGCCGTGCAGGTCGAAGACGACATGGCGGAAAACCTCGAAATTCTGACGGATCTCCGGGTCGCGGTGGATTTCGTTGAAGCGCGACAGGATCTTGATAATCGGTCCGCGCTCGGCTTCGCGCATGACCGGCACCAGACCGTTCAGCCGGTTGATGGGGCGGCCAATGGAGACGAGCAGCAGGCAGAAATCGACGAAGACCGCAATCGCCAGCGGGATGTAGTCGCGCTTTGAAAGGCCTACCGGCTCGGCATAGACCGAGGCCGTCTGCACCTTCTCGCCGGCGGTGGCCGACTGCACGGCCCTCTTCTGCAAGGCGCGCAGTTCGTCAGCCGAGGGCGGCAGCTGGAACACGAGCGCGCCCATCATGGTCGCGGCGAGGCGGCGGAAAGCCTCGATGGTCGCTTCGGAACCTTCGACGGCCGCAACTTGCGGGCGCTGCATCACGGGCAGCTGGTCGATGGCGCGCACGACGCCGCGCAGGGCTGTCTGCAACTGGGCGTCGGGACAGGCAAAGGTGCCGCCAGAACCGGTCGGAAAGACGGCCTGCTCGGCGCGCGCTGCCAGATCGCTGCGGATCTGGCCGAGTTGCGGATCGCCGCGGAAGGCGTTGAAACCCGCGACAGTCATGTCGAGGCGGCGATTGAGAGCGCGCATAAATTCGTTGCGGTTGCCGGAATTGGGATCGACGGTGGACTGCGCACCGTCGACGACCTTCTTCAATTCGGTATCGAGGCCGGTGATCTCCGACTTGATCGAATCGATGCGACCGCGAACGAACTCGCCGGCGAACGAGAACTTTTCGGCGTCCGAGTCGCGCAGTTTGCGGCGCGGACCGTCGCCAGGCCTGGAGTTCGGGCAGCTCGTGCCCTTCTCGCGCTCTTCAACGGCCTTGGCGGACGAAATCTGGGTCAGTTGCGCCAGGGTCTCGGACAGCTGTTCGATTCGAATCGAGCCCGCGTGCAGCGAGGTCTGGACCTGGGAGATCGCCGACTCGGCGGAGCGGGTTGCTTCGCCGCGGCTTTCGAGAACCTTCCAGTAGAAGCCGAAGCCGAAGCCGACGGAGATCAGCGTCAGGAACAGATAACCGAAGACGTAGACGACCTTGGTGGTGAAAGGGACCGGACTGAAGATCTGATCGAGAAGCCAGATGATCATCGTCATCAGCATGGCGACCGAGAAGCCGATAATCATCTTATGCAGGATGGGAAGGTCGCCCATGTTCGACTCGATGAGTTCGAGCATGCCGACATAGGTCGCAACCCAGGAGAGCGCACCGAGACCGAACACCAGGAGAAGCTTTTTCCAGTCGCGCGGCTCCTTTTCGGGCTCAATCCAATCGCCACCGCCAAGCCGTCCATTGCCCGCGCTGCCGAGCGACAGCCCCGGCTGGCGGCGGGTCGTTTCATCAGAAGAAGCCATCGGCGCGAAAATCCCGTTGCCACGCGGTTCTGCGGACCGTGTTCGGAACGACCGGTGAATTCTGTCCAGCCGCTTGCGTTCGCGCGCTGAACCCCCAGCCCGGCGTTCCAATCTGCCCCGCAGGAGCGTGATGTGTTGCCTCGTCGTGCGAGCCGCTTGACTGGCTCATGGACGCAGGCGCATTCAGCAAATTGTCGGATTTCCGCTGACGCGACCCCGTCGCCACCCCAAAGAGGTAGAGTCGTTTTTGGGCTTCAACGGGGCGCGAATGTGTCGCAATGCAGCCGCTGTCAATAACAGGAGATGAACAAAACCTTCAGGCTCTGCGGTAGCGGGTTGCGAAGGCCGGTGAGAAGGCTGTGGAAAGAGGCTGGCTGAACCGCGGGCCAGGATCAGTTGAACCCGAAGGCGGCGTTGCGCTCCTTCTCGGGGAGGGCGCGCCAGCCGGATGTCTTCGGACCTGGTGTCTGCGGGGAGGTACGGGCGGCGTGAGGAACCTCGGGAAGAAGGTCCGGCCGCGGGTGGGCCTTGGCATCGGCGGCCAGTTCGGAAAGCAGTTCGGCAAGGAGCGGAGCGGTCGCCTGCGAGGCATGGACCGAGCGCGACCAGGGCGTAGACGCCGAGCCGGTGCCGATGACGACGACATAGGAATAGGCCGCGCCGTTGTCGAACTGCAGGCCGCCCGTCGTCCAAGTGTCGACGGTCGCGTCGGGATCGAGCGTTACCTGGGTGCCGGTCTTGGCGAAGTGCAGGCGCAGGTCCGGGCGGCGGGCAGCACACCAGCCGGCGAGACTCTTCAGCGTCCCCTGCGAGGCCTTGTTAGCCCGGTAGCAGAGCGGCGCCTCGAGCAAGGCTTTCAGGACCGGCGTTCCGCCACGGCGGATGAGCGAGCGAGGGATCAGCGAACTTGCTACCTCATTGACGGAGGGCCCGTCTTTCTGCGCATCGATGGCGTTGTCGTAGCGCTCGATCAGCGTCGGCGGGCGCACTTTCACTGCATCGCGTCCGATGAGCGCGTTGAGGATGACCGAGGACATCTGGTGGACGCGACGCGGCGAACCGGAGATCTGCCCCAGGACGGCCGCGGTCGAGGCCGGGGTTCCTTCGCCATCGGCGTTCTTGGGCGGCATGTTGAAACCGAAGCGGTCGATGAGATCCTGAACGCGCGACTGGCCGATCTGTGCGGTCCGCAACAGCAGGGGTTCGTTCAGAGAACATGCGAACACCAACTCCGCGCTGCGGCCCCGCCTAAGGCCGCCACCATGCCGGCAGGTTTCGAGGCCCTTTTCGGGCGCGTCGGTGTCGATGTAGGGCGTCGCGGGAGTATCCTTGCCTTCGTTGGCGATAGCGATGGCCGCAATCATCTTGCCGACCGAGGCGATCATGCGCGGCTCGCGGTCGCGCTCATAGAATCCGGTGACATCATCGCGGGCAATGGGCGAACCGAAGTAGGCGGCGGTGGCGGTGCTCTCGTAATAGCGGACGATACGGCCGTCGGCATCGGCGGCAACGACAGCGACGTGGGGCATCTCGACCTCGTCTGCGACGCGGGCGGGATCGAGCGTGAAGCGGGGATCGAGGCGACCGGAAAGCGCGGCGTTGAGCTTGACGAGCGAATCACCCATCCGCCGCGCGAAGGCGAGGTTGTCGCCGGCGTCGAAGCTTGCTGTCAGACCGCGGACGTGATTGCGCCAGTTGAAGCCGTAGATCTGCTTCATCTCTTCGCGCAGTCCGTAGCGGGCGGCCGGCATCAGGAGGTTGGCGCGGATCACCGGATTGGCGCGGGCGCGGGCGGCGACGCTGGGGGCCAGTTGTTCGAGCGATTTGTCGAGGCCGGGCTGAACGCGCGGATCGGGCGGGCCGCCGGCAAGGGCGATGAGATCGAAGACGACCGTCTTCTTCTGCTCCTCATCGTCGATCAGAGATTCGGCACAGACGCGGGCGCGAACCTCGGCGATGTAGCGCCAGCGGTCGAGGCGGACCTTGTTCAGCTCCTCGCTTCCCTCCAGCAGAATGATCGGCTTGTTGACGGCGGATGCCAGCACGAACTGCTCGGCAACCGTCAGGTCCCTGGCCTCCTTGCCGAAAACGATGCGGCTTGCCAGTTCGACGCCGTGCAGAGACGTTCCCCCGGTGCGTTGCGCAAGCCAGAGATGGTTGGCCGCCCATTGCTTGAGGCGGCTGTTATCGCCGCCCTGGGTCAGTTCGAAGTAGATGACCGGGGCAAGCCACCATTCGGAAATTTTCCGGCTCAGCTTCGCGAACGGGCCTTCGCTCTCACTCGGCGGGGTCTTGTAGATGACGCGGGCGAACTGCATCGGCAGGGTCGAGCCGCCGACGCCGAGCACGGGACGGCGCAGCGCGATCGAGCGGCGGATCGTCGAATAGGGGATCTTGAGGACGCCGATCAGGTCGATACCGAACGGGTTGAGCGGCGTGCCGATATAGCGGTCCTCGTGATGAGTCAGGCACTTCCAATAGTATTCGGGTACTTCGCGGACCGGGATCGACTTGTGATCGGGGTTGGCGGTGTAGTCGCCGATATCGATCGCTTCACCGGTCCAGTTGACATCCTGCTTGCTGTCGAGGCGGGGATCGAAGGTGCCGACGAAATTGCCGGACCTATCGTAGATCGCCGTCGCCAGCCAGCGTTCGGCGTCGTAGCGCAAGGCGTCGGAAAGGTAGAGCTGGCCGGTGAAGCCGCGGACCGGGGCGATGACGTAGACGAGAAGCAGCGCGAACACGAGATAGCCGACGGCCGCTATCGCAACATAGCGAAGCGCGCCCAAGCGCGGATTGAAGGCGATACACTCGGTAAAAAAGCGCGCAACGCGGATCGGGACGGCGACCACCATCTCGACCAGACGCATCAACAGTCTTGCGATTTCAATCATACGCCGGCCACACAGCCACCCTCCACGCAGATCAGGCGGTTAGCTGCCTATTGTGGCGGGGACGCGGCCCGCGGCTGGCGCCCAGGTGAACGCCCGTTGCGTAAAACATTGAAAACTCAAGCTGTCCGCTGGAGCAACATCCGATTTGACGGAATCGCCGAAGGCGATTCCCGGATCGGATGAAGTTGCTCTTGAATCCTAATGCTAGCTGCCGTGGCGTTCGCCGAAAACATAGCCGGCACCGCGAACGGTGCGGATCGGATCGCGCTCCTTGCCACGGTTCAGTGCCTTGCGGAGGCGGCCGATGTGAACATCGACGGTGCGCTCGTCGACAAAAGCATCGCGTCCCCAGACGCCGTCGAGAAGCTGGGTGCGCGAGAGTACGCGGCCTGGACTTTCCATCAGGTATTCGAGGAGGCGGAACTCGGTGGGACCGAGGTGAACCTCGCGAAGTCCGCGGGTAACCTGGTGGGCGGCCCGATCCAACTCGATGTCGGCCACCTTCAGCACCTCGGCCAAGCGTTCGGGGGAGGCCCGGCGCAGGATCGCCTTCACGCGGGCGATCAACTCGGGCACGGAAAACGGCTTGACGACATAGTCGTCGGCGCCGGTTTCAAGCCCGCGGATCTTGTCGGTTTCCTCGCTGCGGGCGGTCAGCAGGATGATCGGGATATTACGCCTTTCCGGGTTGGAGCGGAGACGGCGGCATAGCTCGATCCCGGAGACCGATGGCAGCATCCAATCGAGCAGGATGATATCGGGCAATTCTTCGGAAACGGTCACCTCGGCATCTTCACCGGACTCGCAAACGGTGACCTGATAGCCTTCGGATTCGAAATTGTAACGCAACAACTCGCTCAGTGCCTGGTCGTCCTCGACAATGAGAAGTTTAGCCGTCATCCGGTCGTGTCCCATGTATTGCGCTCGCATCGGGGCCCCGCTCAGACCTTTTTATCCCAGTCCGGGCTGATGAGCGTCGTGCTGGTCTGGTCGCCCTTGGGGCGGTCGTCGGTCAGGTTCTGTCCCGTGACCAGGAAATGCACGGTTTCGGCGATGTTGGTCGTATGGTCGCCGACGCGCTCGATGTTCTTGGCGCCGAAAAGGAGATGCGTCGAGAGACCGATATTGCGCGGATCCTCCATCATGTAAGTGAGGAGTTCGCGGAAGATCGAGTTGTAGAGATTGTCGAGCTTGCTGTCGGCGTGCCAGACGGCAACAGCACGCTCGGCATTGCGCGTGGCGTAGGCGTCGAGCACGTCCTTGAGCTGATGGGAAGCCAGTTCCACCATGTGGTTGAGGCCGGTGATGATCGGCTTGGGATGCGACTCGGGGGCGATGGCGAGCGCCCGCTTGGCGATGTTCTTTGCGAGGTCGCCGCAGCGCTCGAGATCACCGCTGATATTGAGGACGGCCATGATCTGGCGCAGGTCGACGGCAATCGGCTGACGGCGGGCGATGATGGCGATGACGTGTTCTTGCACCTCGCGTTCAAGCGCATCGATTCTCTTGTCGCTGGCGATGACCTGTTCCGCGAGGTCGGGGTCGCGGCGTTCCAGGGCATCAAAAGATTCCGCCAACTGTCGCTCGGCAAGACCGCCCATCTGCGCAATCTTCCTGTCGAGAAGCTTCAGCTCCTCTTCATACGATTTGACGGTGTGTTCAAGCATGGCAGAGGCCTCGTTTTGAATATCTGGACGCGCGGGTCTACGTTCGCAGGCTGATTTCAGAAACTCAGCCGAAGCGCCCGGTGATGTAGTCCTGGGTCCGCTGATCGCTCGGGTTCCGGAACATCGTCGTCGTTTCGCTCTCTTCGACGAGCTTGCCGAGATGGAAGAAGGCGGTGCGCTGGGAAACGCGGGCGGCCTGCTGCATCGAGTGCGTGACGATGATGATCGTGAGGCTTTCTCTCAGTTCGTCGATGAGTTCCTCGACGCGGGCCGTGGCGATCGGATCGAGCGCCGAGCAAGGTTCGTCCATGAGCATCACGTCGGGGCTCGTTGCAATGGCGCGGGCGATGCAAAGCCGCTGCTGCTGACCACCTGACAGTCCGGTACCAGGCTCGTTCATGCGGTCATGAACCTCTTTCATGAGACCGGCCCGGCGCAGGCTATTCTCGACGATCCCGTCAAGTTCGCTTTTAGAGTTGGCGAGGCCGTGGATTCGCGGCCCGTAGGCGACGTTCTCATAAATCGATTTCGGGAACGGGTTCGGCTTCTGGAAGACCATGCCGACGCGGGCACGCAATTCAACGACGTCGAGTTCGGGGTCATCGATGTCGCGACCGTCGATCGTGATGGTGCCTTCGGTCCGGGCGATAGGAATGGTATCGTTCATGCGGTTAATGCAGCGCAGGAACGTGGACTTACCGCAACCCGATGGTCCGATGAAGGCCATCACGGAGTTTTTCGGTATGTCGACATCGACATCGAACAACGCCTGCTTTTCCCCATAGAAAACCGAGACGCCGCGAGCGGTAATCTTGGTCTCCGCTGCCGTCTCGGCGAGCAAAGGCTTGACGGTGGATAGCATTTTTGTGGCGCCTATGGGTAGCTGTTGCATCGTATACGTTCCTACCTCACCATTTTCGCTCTAACTTGCTGCGCAGATATACTGCAATCAAATTCATCACAATCAGGAAGCCGAGCAGCACTAGAATTGCCGCGGAGGTTCGGCTTACGAAACCGCGCTCCGGACTGTCGGCCCAGGAGAAGATCTGCGTCGGCAGAGCCATCGCCGGTTGTGTCAGGCCGATATTCTCGATGCTGGGAATAAATGCGTTCATGCCAATCAAAAGGAGTGGTGCTGTCTCTCCGAGTGCCTGCGCCAATCCGATGATGGTGCCGGTCAGGATGCCAGGCATCGCCAAGGGCAGGACATGGTGCATCGTCACCTGCTGCTTGGACGCTCCGACACCGAGCGCGGCCTCCCGGATCGACGGCGGGACGGCCTTGAGGGCGGCACGCGTCGCGACGATGATCGTTGGCAATGTCATCAGTGCCAGAACCATGCCGCCGACGAGGGGAGCCGAACGCGGCATGCCGAACGTGTTCAGGAACAATGCGAGGCCCAATAGGCCGAACACCACCGACGGGACGGCCGCCAGATTGTTGATGTTGACCTCGATGATGTCGGTGATGCGGTTCTTCGGGGCGAATTCTTCAAGGTAGACCGCCGTTGCGATGCCGATCGGGAAACTCAACAGGAAGCACACGAGAAGCGCCAGGAACGAACCCGACAACGCGCCCATCAGGCCAGCGAGTTCAGGGAAACGGCTATCCGCGTTGAAGAACAGTTCCCAACTGAACGGATTGGCGATCAGGCCGCGTGCCTCAAGGGAGTCGAACCAGACGAACTCGTCGTCCGAGCTGAAGCGCGGGTTGCGCATCGTCGCCTGACCGGTCTGCAGGAGATTATCGTAGTTGGCAGCCAAGGGCAGATCTACATCGATCGTCTTGCCGACAAGCGAAGGATCGGCCGCAACAAGGGCTTTCAGTTTGCCGGCCGCAGCATCCGAGACGATCTCCTCATATGACCGGCTGTACTCCTTGAGAAACAGTGAGCGAAGCCCTTCCTTGACCATCGCATCGTAGTCGGCGGCTTCAAGGCCGCCTTCCGAGGGAACCTTTCCTGGATCGACGTAGACGGTCGTTCTAACAACGCCCGAACCGTCAACGACGCTGAGCACGCCTTGTTGCCTGAGCGCGTTGAAGAGTGCGATGCGGTCGATCGACAGAGCGTCGATCCGGCGGGGAATGATTCGCTTGTACAGCTGGTCGAAAGGATCGGAAACGGGAACAAGAATCTTCACCGTCTGCCCGATCTTGTCGGTGTTGCCAACGACGTAGTCGCGAAGAATGTAGTCGGCGCCGTTGCTCATGATGCCGTAGAGCTGGCGTTCCTGAGAACGACTCTTCACATCCGGGAAATACGACTTGAACGCGCCGCGCACGAGCTTGCGATAATTTGCCTTTGCGGGCTTTTCCCGGTCGATCTGGGCCGGGTCGAGGAAAATATCCAATTCGACCTTGGTGGTCGTGAAGGCCGCAATACCGGCATGAATCAGCGACGTGAACAGAACTGCGAGCAACGCCATGGCCGTGCCGATTGCGGCAATCCCATAGAACTGGAGGCGGCGGTCCGCAGTATAGCGGGCCTTGACGCGGCGGCGCGCCTCGTTCGAGCCCCAGTTGTGCGTTACGCGGATCGGATCGGCCGATATTTCAGTCATATTGCTCTCGGTATCTGCGGACGATGGTCAAGGCGATCACGTTCAAGACCAGCGTTGCGATGAAGAGGACGAGGCCCAAAGCGAAAGCTGCAAGCGTTTTCGGGTTATCGAATTCGGTGTCGCCAATCAGGAGCGTCACGATTTGAACGGTGACGGTCGTTACCGGCTCGAAGGGATTCAGCGTCAGGGCGGCGATGATGCCGGCTGCCATGACGACGATCATCGTTTCACCGATGGCCCTGCTGACGGCCAGTAGAATGCCGCCCATGATGCCCGGCAGCGCCGCTGGCAACAGGACCCTTGTTATGGTCTCCCCCTTTGTCGCGCCAAGGCCGTAGGACCCGTCGCGAAGGGACTGCGGGACTGCGTTCAAGGCATCGTCCGACAACGATGAGATGAAGGGTATCAACATGATCCCCATCACGCCGCCCGCCGCAAGCGCGCTGTTGGGTGCAATGGAGAACCCCAACAGTTCGCCAAATTCGCGCATGGCCGGAGCGACGGTGAGGACGGCGAAGAAGCCATAAACAACGGTTGGAATGCCGGCCAGGATCTCAAGCAGCGGCTTGACAACCGCGCGCAACCCGTCGGAAGCATATTCGGTAAGATAGATCGCGGAATACAACCCGATGGGTGTCGCGACCAGCATGGCGATGACAGCAATCAGCAGCGTGCCGACGTAGACGGGAATGGCACCGAATGCGCCACCGGCCGTCACCTGGTCGGAGCGCATTGCGATTTGCGGCTCCCAGTTGAGGCCGAAGAAAAACTCGAGCGGCGAGACCATCGAGAAGAAGCGCATCGTTTCGTAGAGCAGAGACGTGACGATACCGACCGTGGTCAGAATTGCGATCAGCGAGCATGTGATCATCAAAACGGTGGTGATCGATTCGACGTGATTGCGCGCGCGAAACCGCGGGGCAAGCATCGAGCGGGCGACAAACAGCGCCACAACCGTCAGGCTCAAAGCGGAGGCAACCATCGCCCAGGACGCGATCCCGTTCCAGGAATTGTAACGCTCCGCGGCGGCAAGTACGACTTCGTCGGGCGTGCCGAATATATTGCCCTTGGCGACTGACTTTATCTCGCTGACAAGAAGATTGAGCTGGCCCGCGTCGAGGTCCTGCAGGCGCTCGACAGGCAAGCTCACAATCAACAATTGATCGACGACGGGGCCCTGGAAAAGAAGCCAGAGGACGACCAAAAGAAACGACGGGATGCCTGCCCACGCCGCCACGAAGGCACCATGATAGCCGGCCAGCGAATGATGCGATTTATGGTGGCCCGTCGCGGCAGCAAAGGCCCGAGCTTTGGCCAAGCCGGCGTAATAGGCCGCTATCGTCAGAACCAGCAGCGCCAGGAGAAGATAAGACAGCATTGTTGACGTCGGCCCCTCGGGTTTAAACGGTGGCTTTTAGGACGATGCCGATCGGCTCAGCTGCTAACAGAGCGGACGGCGGCCACGCAAGCGGCCGCCGTCAATTATCAGTTAGCGCAAATATGCGCACCAAGTCGGTTACTTCGCCGCAGCCATTTTCTTAGCGTTGAGAGCAGCGTCCTGAACCTTCTTCAGATCGCCAGCCGGAAGCACGACGAGACCGCGCTCGGAGAGATAGCCACCTTCTCCCATAGCCTTGTCGGACACGTATTCCTTGATGAAGGCGTCCATGCCGTCGATGACCTTGCGGTGGGCGTTCTTGATGTAGACGAACAGCGGGCGCGAGATGCCGTATTTGCCCGAAGCGATGGTGTCCATCGAGGGCTCGACGCCGCCGATCTGGAGCGCCTGCAGCTTGTCCTGGTTTTCGAACAGGAACGAGTAGCCGAAGATGCCGACAGCCTTCGGATCGGCGTCAAGACGCTGAACGATCAGGTTGTCGTTCTCGCCCGCTTCGATGAACGGACCGTCGGTGCGCATGGCGGTGCAGTCGGACTTCACGGCCTTCTTCTGAGCGGCCTTGTCTTTCGCGAGCGCAGCCCAGTAGGCGTCCTTGCTTTTCTTGCAAGTCTCGTGGAAAACGAGTTCGACGAATGCATCGCGAGTGCCGGAGGTCGGCGGCGGGCCGTAGGCGAGGATCGCCTGATCGGGAAGCGCCTTGTCGATTTCCGACCACTTCTTGTAGGGGTTGGCGACGAGCTTGCCGTCAACTGCAACCTTCGCGGCAAGTGCCTTGTAAAGCTGCTCCTTGGTGACGCTGAACTTCGTGCCTTTGCGCGAGTTCGCGATCGACAGACCGTCATAGCCAAGCAGCACCTCGGTAACGTCGGTGACGCCGTTCTTATCGCAGAGTTCCTTCTCCGACGACTTCATGGCGCGCGAAGCGCCGGTGATGTCGGGATGAGCTTCGCCAACGCCCTGGCAGAAGATCTTCATGCCGCCGCCGGTGCCGGTCGATTCGACGGTCGGGGCCTTGCCGCCCGACTTGGCGTACTCTTCGGCGACCGCCTGGGTGTATGGGAAAACCGTCGACGAGCCGACGATCTTGATTTCACGTGCTTCAGCCGCACCTGCGACCGCGAACGAGCCCGCAGCAGCAACAGCTGCCGCGATGGCGATGAACTTGTTGTTCACGCTAGAATCTCCTTAGGTATGCTCTAGGAGCGCATGTAAAATGTCGGCAGCATACCGACATCCAGCCGGAGCTCCCCGCGCCGGCACCGGAGTCCTAGACCATTAACGCAATCGTTTTTTGACAGTTATCTATCAGTTATATGAAGGGTCAAGTCTCTGAAACGAATGACTTTATTTCGCCTCGCACTATTCTGCCCCTGTGGATAACTCATCGAACGACAAAGTGAACGTCGATCCACGGCCCACTTCGGAAGCTATTTCCAGGTCGCCGCGGTGGCGCGCCATGATGTGCTTGACGATTGCCAGACCCAGTCCGGTGCCGCCTTTCTCGCGGCTGGACGCTGGATTGACGCGGTAGAACCGCTCGACGAGGCGCGGCAGGTGGTGGGCAGCGATGCCGGCACCGTCGTCGATCACTGAAACCGTCAGTTTGCCAGCGCGTCCAGTCGCTGCCGCCTGGCGCGCCACGACAACTTCGACGTGGCCGTCGTCACGGCCGTATTTCAGAGCGTTGTGAATGAGGTTCTGCAAGGCCTGCACGATTTCCTCGCGGTCGGCGCGGACGAAGGCTGGCGCGTCGAGCCGGGTCAATTTGATCGCGGTGTTCTGCTGGACCGCCAACGGGTCGAGCGACTGGACGACGTAGCCGGCGATTTCATTGATATCGGCCCTGCCCTGCGGCATCAGGTGAGCGCGCATTTCAACGCGCGACAACGACAGGAGATCGTCGACCAGCCGCGACATGCGCTGGGCCTGGGACCACATGATGCCGAGAAAGCGTTCGCGCGCGGCGGTATCGTTGCGGGCCGGGCCCTGCAATGTCTCGATGTAGCCTCTGAGGGATGCGAGCGGCGTGCGCAATTCATGGCTTGCGTTGGCAACGAAATCGGCGCGCATCTTCTCGACCTTTTCGCGCTCGGTGAGGTCGCGGAAGGTGACAAGCAGGCTGGCGGCTTCAAGGCTCGGCTCGAGCCGCGCAACCGTCGCCTCGATGCTGCGGGCCACAGGGACCCTTTCGGCAAACTTCACGACGACGGCAGGGCCGGACGAGGTTCGCGCCATTTCGATGGCGGTCATCAGGTCGGGATTGCGCAAAAGCTGGCTCATCGCCTTGCCGACGCGCATCTCGGGGTAAAGTGCGGCAATGAGTTCGTTCTGGTGGGAGATCACGCCGCCGGTGTCGAGCGTCAGGGCTGCCTCGGGGAGTGCGTTGATGATCGCCCGCCAGCTGTCGTCGGTCGGCTGCTGGCGCGAGTCGTGGGTTCGTGGCGCCGACCCTGCACTCGGGGACGCAGACTGTGCTGCAACGTTGGCGGGATTGATCAGACTAGACCGGATCATAGATCGTACGAACTCCGAAGCGTTCGGTCGTTATCGCGGCGGCAAGCTTGCGAGGACCGGTGGAAGATATCTTAACGGAGCCGCGGACATCGCGCACGCGCAACCCTCGCAGACCGAGGTGCAGTCGATCAAGGCGGCGCTGAACCTCCCTCACTCGGGACAGTTGCGCTGGCTGCGATCTGACGAAAGAGTATCGCAGGCTTAGATGACAATTCATGCCACGGTTCAACGGAGGAAGAGAAGAAATGGCCGACGGGAAGAAATCGCGCTCCGCCAAAGCGGCAAAGTCGCCGGAGACCGCCTACGACCTCGCCTCCTTCGATCTCAACAGCCCCAAACTGCCGCGATGGATCGAAGAAAATGCGCTGCAATCGGGCGGCTACCCTTATCCAAAGCGGCTCGCTACGGACGAATACGAGGACCAGTTGCAGCTGCTGCAGATCGAACTCCTGAAGTTGCAGGGCCACATCCGCAAGACTAAGGAGCGGATCGTTATCGTTTTCGAGGGGCGCGACGCGGCTGGCAAAGGCGGCTGCATCGCGCGCTTCACGCAGCACCTCAACCCGAGGCACGCACGCGCCATTGCCCTGACGAAGCCGAGCGAGACAGAACTCGGACAGTGGTACTTCCAACGTTACGTGCAGCATCTGCCGACCAGCGGCGACATGGTGATGTTCGACCGCTCCTGGTACAACAGGGCGGGCGTCGAAAGGGTCATGGGGTTCTGCAACGAGGATCAGCTCGCCGACTTCCTGCGCGAAGCACCGCAATTCGAAGCGCTGGTGGCGCGGGATGGCATTCACCTTTTCAAGATCTTCCTGACGATCGGACGCGAAATGCAGATCAAGCGCCTGCACGACCGCCAGCACGACCCGCTGAAGCGCTGGAAGCTGACTCCGATCGATCTGGCGGCGATCGACAACTGGGACGCCTACACCGAAGCCAAGGACGACATGTTCCGGTTCACGCACACGACCGAAACCCCGTGGACGCTGATCCGCTCCAACGACAAACGGCGTGCCCGCCTCGAAGCAATCCGGCTCGTCTTGAACCGGTTCGACTATGAGGAAAAGGACGAGCAAGCGGTCGGCAAGGCCGACCAGCTCATCATCGGCTCGGGGCATGAGTTTTTTTATGATTCGAAGCCGGACAAGGCTGGCTGAGGCCTGAGGAAACGCAGAAATCCGGGTGGCTCACGCCTTGAATGCGTCGACACGGGCGGCGAGGTCGGGGTCGTGGAGGAGGGCGAGGCGTTCTGCTGCGGCGCGGGCAAAGCGCAAGGTCAGCGCCTTACGGCGGGCGGCTGGCAACGGCGTTTCTCCGGATGGCCGCTCGATAACACCGCCGTAACGGTCGGCGAGCACGAGGCCGGTTTCTTCCGGCAGCAACTCTATTGGAAAATCAGGCGCCACGGCAAAGAAGAAGCGGTCGCAATACTCAAGGTACTCCGGCCACTTGATATCGGCGCGGAAGTCGGCCTTCGATGACTTTATCTCGATAATCCAGATGGCGCCCCTGTCGGAAAGGCCGATGACGTCGGCGCGGCGGCCGCAAGCCAGAGTAAATTCGGGTATCGTCACGAGGCCATGAGCGCGCAGAAGCCGGACGACACCGCGGCAAATATCACTCGCGGCGTCCGACTGGCGACGGTCTTCCCTAGGCGAAACCGTCGGCGCAAACGGGTTATTGGTCAGAACCGTCATGGAAGCGCCCTAAATTCGTTGAGACAAAGGTGATCATAAGAGGCTGCGGCAAGGTCGCGGCTGCCGTCAAGGCCGGCGCGTCAGGTTCGCAGCAGCAGTCTCGCAGCACCGGACCCCGGAACAAAAAGACCGGCGGCAACTGTCGGACGAAACGGGGGGGTGGATGATTTTCGGGCTGGGAAAGAAGCGCGGGAAGGAAAAGGAAAAGGAAAAAGACAAGGACGGCAAGCTCGAGAGCGACGCGCCGATTGAAGCGAAACCGTCCTCCGGCAAAAGCCAGGCCGTCGGCGTGCGCCCCGCTGCGCTTAGCGCCGACAAACTCCGGCGCGTCGTCGACCCGGCGTCGCTTGGCATCAAGACCACCGCAGAACTGGAGCCCCTGACCGGCCTGATCGGACAGGACCGCGCGTTGCGCGCGCTCAGCTTCGGCGTCGGCATGAAGAGCAACGACTACAACATCTTCGTCCTGGGACCCGATGCGTCCGGCAATAGTGCCGCGGTGCGCACAATGCTGGAGGGACTGGCGGCCGGCCAGCAGCCGCCGGGCGACTGGATCTACGTCAATAATTTCGATGATCCAAACAAAGCGCGGGCCTTGCGCCTCAGGCCCGGCCGCGGACGGGAATTCGAAAGGGCCATGGTCGCGGCCGTCGATGAATTGCGCGCTGCACTTCCCGCAGCTTTCGAGGGCGAGGACTACCAGGCGCGCAGCCGGGCCATCGATGCCCTGTACGGCGGGCGAACCGAGGAACTTATCCAGGAACTCGGCCAGAAGGCCGAAGAGCATGGTGTAGCGCTCTTGCGGACGCCGCTCGGATTCACCCTTGCGCCGATGCTTGAAGGCAAGGTGGTCAAGCCCGAAGCCTTCGCAGCCGTGCCACCGTCGATGCAGGCGGAAGTGCGAGCGACCATCGAAGCGCTGCAGAAAGAGTTAAAGGCGATCCTCACCGACGTGCCGCGCGCCGACAAGGAACGCCGCCAAAACCTGCGCGCCCTCAACGAAGAGGTCGCCGCCACCGTCGTGAAGGCCGCGCTCGACGATGTCGTCGCGGAATTCGGCGACGAAGACGTCATTGCCAGCTATCTGCACGCTGTCGAGGACGACCTGATCGCCAACGCGCTGCACTTCCTCGCCGATCCATCGCGCGAACAGGAGGAATTCTCCGGCCAGCCGATCGAATCGGCACGCGATCCGCGATTTCGCCGCTACATGGTCAATGCCGTCGTATCGCAAAACCCGGAGGCCCAAGGCGCGCCGGTCTTCGAGGAAACCAACCCGACCCATGGCAACCTCATCGGACGGGTCGAGCACATCGCCCACATGGGAGCGCTGGTCACCGACTTCCTGTTGATCAAACCGGGCGCGCTGCACAAAGCCAACGGCGGCACGCTCTTGATCGACGCGCGCAAGCTGCTGTTTTCGCCGTTCGCGTGGGAAGCCCTGAAGCGGGCATTGAAAGCGAAATCAATTCGCCTGGAGCAGCCGGTCGAAAGCCTCGGGCTCGTGTCCACGCAGACGCTCGATCCCGAACCGATACCGCTCGATATCAAGGTGGTGCTGTTCGGCGACCGGGAGCTCTACTACCTCCTGGCGGAGGGCGACCCCGAGTTTCAGGAACTGTTCAAGGTACAGGCCGACTTCGACGACACCATCGCGCGCACAGCGGAGCACACCGAGACCTATGCGCGGCTGGTTGCGGCCATTGTCGGCGAATATGCCTTGCGGCCGCTCGATGCCGAAGCGGTGGCCCGCGTCATCGAAGAGGGCAGCCGCATGGCGCGCGATCGCGACAAGCTGTCGATCGAAGTCTCGCGGATCGGCGATATCGTCCGCGAGGCCGACTACTGGGCCAGCCAGGCGGGCCGCTCCCTGACGACTGGAGCGGACGTGCGCCGCGCCATCGACGAACAGGTGCAGCGTGCCGACCGCATGCGCGACCGCGACCAGGAAACCTTCAAGCGCGGTATCGTGCTGGTCGATACCGAAGGCCGCAAGGTTGGACAGATCAACGGACTTTCGGTCCTGCAGCTTGGCACATTCGCGTTCGGGCGGCCAAGCCGGATCACGGCTCGCGTGCGCTTCGGCGGCGGCCGGATGGTCGATATCGAACGGGAAGCGAAGCTCGGCGGGCCGTTGCATTCGAAGGGTGTCATGATTTTGTGGGGGTATCTGGCGGGCATGTTTGCCCAGGACCACCCGCTGGCCCTGTCTGCCTCACTGGTGTTCGAGCAATCCTACGGCGGCGTCGAAGGCGACAGCGCCTCCTCGACGGAACTCTACGCGCTCTTGTCGGCGCTCTCCGACGTTCCGATCCGGCAAGGGATAGCCGTCACCGGTTCGGTCAATCAGCTCGGCGAAGTACAGGCGATCGGCGGGGTCAACGAAAAGATCGAAGGCTTCTTCGACGTGTGCAAAGCGCGCGGGCTCACCGGGCGCCAGGGCGTCATCGTCCCGGGGTCCAATGTCCAGCACCTGATGCTGCGCGAGGACGTCGTCGCAGCCGTGCGCAAGGATCGGTTCAGCGTCTGGCCGGTGACGACGATCGCGGAAGGTATCGAGATCCTCACCGGCATTCCGGCAGGCGTGCGCGGCGAAGACGGCGCGTTTCCCGCAGACAGCGTCTATGCGCGCGTCGAAGCGAAACTCAAGCTGTTCGCCGAGCGGGCAAAGGCTGCCGGCAACGCGATGCGGCTGGCCGGGCCGCCGGGTCGCGACGGCGGTGCGTCATGATCGGTCACGTGGCTTCCGTCGGCGAGGCCCGTGGCCGCGTGGTCTTGCGCCTCAGCTGCGGTGCGCCGCCGCACGAAGCGGCGTTCGAGGCGGCCGCACGAATTGCCCAGGCGTTCGAATCGGAGATCGAGGGCCTGTTCGTCGAGGACCTGCAGCTTCTCGACCTGACCGGCTATGCATTCGCCCGCGAGGTTGCGTTTAACGGGCGTGTCTCCCGATCGCTGTCGATCGCGGACGTGGAAGTCGAACTGCACGCCGCGTTCCGCGCGATGCGGCGCCGCATGGAAGTTGTCGCCAAGCGCTACCAGGCGCGCAGCTACGCAACCCGGGTCCGCGACGAGCCGCTGAGCGCGCTCGCCCGGGCGTGCGCGCGTGCCGGGCCGTGGAACGTCATCGTCATCGGCGAACCTTTTTCGTCGCGCGGCGGGGCCGCGATCGCAGATATCCTGGCGAGCGTGCGCGATGCCACCGGACTCGTCACCATCGGACCGAGGTCGCGCAGGACGCGCGGGCCGGTGGTCGTGATGGTCGAAGAACCCGAGCGCCTGCTCAGCATGATGCGGACGGCCGAGCGCCTTGCCACCGCCGGCGGCGGACGCGACGGGATCATCGCGATGCTCGCCGGTGACGATGCCGATTATCTGGCGTGGCTCGAAGGCCAGGCGCGGCTCATCCTGTCGCACGGGCCGGAACCACGCTTCGTCACGGCTCCGCCGGCGCGGGGCGAACCGGCCGTCATCGCCGAAGCACTGCGGCAGTTGAAGGCGGGATTCGTCGTGGCTCGCTTTGGCGGGCTGACGGTTCCCCCGGACGACTTGCGGCCGCTCGCTTCGGCGCTGGAAAGCCCGCTGTTCCTGGTGCGTTAGAGCGCGTTCACTTTTCATAAATTCGCGGCCGCGCTTCTCAAGTCTTTGTTTTGTCGCATGTTCGAACCGCAAAACCGCGTACACTTTTGCTGAACATGCTCTAAAAACGCAGGCGGCTCAGCTCCTGCATGATCTGGCGCTGCATGCGCTCAAGTTCGGTCGGGTCCAGGACCTGATCTTGCCGGGGCAGGTTGGCGGGCAGTCCCACGGCGCGCAAAGCGTCCTGCATCTGACGACGCGCTTCTTCGATCTCTCGCTGGTCGGGGGCTTTGGGCGCGGGCAGGCCTGCCGAACGCAGCGCGCGCTCGATATCGTGCCGCGCGCGTGCGCCTTCCGCAGTCGCGGGGAGCCCATCGAGCGCCATCCCGCCGCCGCCACCCTTGCTGCGGGCAAGTGCGAGTGGATCGGGCCGCTCGGCGGTTGCCGCGACGGCGACGTCGAGTTTCGAGACACCGAGGAGGGCGACCATGGTCGTGGGAACGCTGGTGGTCAATTCCACCGACAGCCTGCTGGCGTTGCCGGCAATGGAGAGTTCGTAGGGCTGGTCTCGCAAAGCCTTTGGCAGGTTGGCGCGGAAAGCCGCCTTGAAGGCTGTTTCGGCCTGCGATCTGCCCTCGGCAAGGCGGCTGGCGGCGCTCGTTGCAGCGGCATCGGCTGCCGTCTGCAACTGGCTTTGCACCGACATCGCGCGGCTGTAATCGATGCCGCCAAACACGATCCCCAGAATCGGAACGAGCAGCAGCGCAAACAGCACGGCGATGGTCCCGCTTTGGCTGTCGGCAAAGCGCCGGGCCGCCGATGGAGCACGTTGAAGCCGCCACATGACTTTCTCCCCAACCCGAACACGGATGCGCGCAGGCGTACGTCGCGTGCAGGGTGACGTCGGGGACTTAACAAACAGCAAGACGGCGGGGGACGCGGCAGATACTCTGCGTCAGCGTTGCGGCGGCCCTAAAGGCCGCCCCGATGCGGGACGCTTTTTTGCAAGCTCGTGTTCTTCTTCGTTGCCAACACTCGGCAAGCCGGTGTTGGGCGCTTCTTCGTTGCCAACACTCCTTGACCTGACACTTCGCAGGCTCGTGTCAGATGCAAGCCGGTGTTGGGCTATTTCGGCGCGCGTTTGGCGAGGATGCGCTGGAGCGTGCGGCGATGCATGTTAAGTCGGCGGGCCGTTTCGGATACGTTGCGGTTGCAAAGTTCGTAGACCCGCTGGATGTGCTCCCAGCGCACGCGGTCGGCGGACATCGGGTTTTCCGGCGGGGCTGCCTTGGCGTTTGCCGGCGCGAGCAGCGCGTCCGTCACTTCGTCGGCGTCTGCTGGTTTCGCGAGATAATCGACCGCGCCAAGCTTCACGGCCGTCACGGCGGTGGCGATGTTGCCATAGCCGGTCAGGATGATGGCGCGGGCGTTTGGGCGTACCTTGCCGAGTTCGGCGAGCAACTCCAGGCCGTTGCCGTCTTCGAGGCGCATGTCGCAAACGGCGAATGCGGGCGGGTCCTGGCGGATCAGGTCGATGCCTTCGGCCACAGTATCGGCCATGCGGACCTTGAAGCCACGCTGCTCCATCGCACGCCCCAGGCGCTGCAAAAACGCCTTGTCGTCGTCGA